>CAJMQZ010000077.1 GCA_905215595.1 uncultured bacterium | reverse complement strand
GGAGGTTTTGGCGCAGCTCTGTTTTGACCCACAAAATGAGCAGCAAGTAAAAAATTAAGGAGAACGAATCGAGCCTACGGTGGATTGCCATTGAGCAATCCGCCGTGGGCTTGTTTGCTGTTTTATCAAATAAAAAAATTAGTGAGGGAGAACAGAACTATGAAAAATTATAAAATCGCTGTGGCTGGCACGGGATATGTAGGTCTTTCGTTGGGAGTGCTGTTCGCGCAGCACCATCAGGTGGTTGCAGTCGATATTGTGCAGGCTAAGGTCGATATGATTAACAATAAGAAATCCCCGATTCAGGATGACTATATCGAAAAATACTTGGCAGAAAAAGACTTGAATTTGACCGCAACGCTGGATGCAAAGGCAGCATATAGCGATGCGGATTTTGTTGTGATTGCGGCTCCTACCAACTATGATAGCAAGACCCAGCACTTTGATACTTCTGCGGTTGAGGCTGTGATTAAGCTGGTTATGGAATATAATCCGAATGCCATTATGGTCATCAAATCTACTATCCCTGTTGGATATACCGCTTCTGTGCGTAAGAAGTTCAATACCAAGAATATTATCTTCAGTCCGGAATTCCTGCGTGAATCTAAGGCTCTTTACGATAACCTGTATCCTTCCCGCATTATCGTCGGAACTGACCTGAACGATGAGCGTCTGGTAGAAGCTGCTCATGAGTTTGCCGGTCTGTTGCAGGAAGGTGCAATCAAAGAGAACATTGACACGCTGTTCATGGGCTTCACTGAGGCCGAGGCGGTCAAGCTGTTCGCTAACACCTATTTGGCTCTGCGCGTGGCTTACTTCAATGAGCTGGATACCTACGCAGAAAGCAAGGGGCTGAACACCCAGCAGATTATTGATGGTGTCTGCCTTGATCCGCGTATCGGTAGCCATTACAACAATCCGTCCTTCGGCTACGGCGTTGACTGGCAGCGTGAGAAGTGGCAGTCAGGGTTTGGTTCCAAATTTATCCGTCAGGGCGAAAAAAATGCCGTGAAATACGCGGACGAGATCATCGTTCTGAGCAAGGGTGTGCAGGACTATTTCAAGGAAACGTATGGCAGAGGCAGTTAAGCTGTTCGCCAACACCTATCTGGCACTGCGTGTTAGCTATTTCAACGAATTGGATACCTATGCAGAGATGAAGGGGCTGAACACACAGCAAATCATCAACGGTGGATGCATTTATTACGCCATCTGAGTTTTTAAAGAAGAAACTGATTGAGAATGGTTTTGATGAGAACAAAATTACCTGTATTCCGACATTTACTGCAAGCAAATCAGAAGTCGGCAAACCACAGGTTGGAAGGAAGATATAGAAACAATGTCGTTCAGAAATTTTTTGATAAGTTATGGCATGACGGTTATAATAGTAGTCGTTGCTATAACAATGTTCTCGTGCTTGACATATCCAGAACAAAAAATAGTCGACACGTTAAAAATGAGTTCCGTCTTTCTTGTCCCTTTATATGCAGCGCCGGTTCTTTTTAGTTTTGAGAGAGATGAAAATGCAAAAAGATTACTAAGCGTTATAAATATAATTACATATGCTGTGTCACACAGAAAAAATTTGGAGAATGTTGGAATCAATCAAGCATCGCTCTTCCCAGAAGTTGATAAAGTAGCAGATTATTTAAGAAGAATGGCTTGAGTGCAGAAAATGATGTGCAGTTGTTTAGTGATTATAATGACTGGAGTAGTTGCCGTTTTTTCATAATGATGCTATACTAGACTTGGAATTATACATAATTCGGAGGTGTGCAACGATGCCCAGAACAAAAGGTAGCAAGAATAAGCCGAAAACTGTGACCGCTGATTTTGCGACGCAGCTTGCAGAAAAGCAGTCCGCAAAGGAAGCACTCACAGCTGAGATTGCATCTATCACCGCAAACATTGACACTTTAAAGGCTGATCTGAAAGCAAAAAAGACTGCTTTGAAGAAGGCCGAAAAAGAAGAGGCAATGCTAGAAGCGAAGAAGGCAAAGGCAAATGCTTTAGCAGCTGAAGAAACTAAGAAGACCGAAGCGGAGGCTGTGCTGAAGAAGCTGCTGGACAGCGGTATGAGCGCGGACGAGATTCTGGAAAAGCTGAAATAAACAAGAACCAAAAAATAAATGCCGTGTGGACAAACTGAACTCCAGAAGTTCACACGGTATTTTTTGAAGGCTGTCGTATAGCTTATAACGAAAATAAAAGAAGAACATAATTAGAAGAAATGGAGTGTGAGAAAATGAACTTATCAAAAATACATCATATTGCAATCATTGTATCTGATTACGAAGCGGCTAAGGATTTTTATGTGAACAAGTTGGGGCTCTCTGTCATCAGAGAAAACTATCGCCCAGAGCGTAAGGACTGGAAGCTGGATCTTCGTGTTAATGAACACACAGAGCTGGAGATTTTCGCTGAAGAAAATCCACCAAAACGTGTGAACCGTCCAGAAGCCTGCGGGCTGCGTCATCTTGCGTTCTGCGTAGACAGCATAGAGCAGACGGTGAGGGAGCTGACAGAAGTTGGGATTGAATGTGAGCCGATTCGGGTTGATGACTATACCGGCAAGAAGATGACATTCTTCCACGACCCGGATGGACTGCCGCTGGAGCTACACGAATAATTATGGGAGAGAAAAGAGCATATAAAGCCAGAAAGCCCGGCGGTGGTCGGAAGAAACTGAAGCCGGAGTATGATGCCGGGAAGAACCTGAAAGAGCAGATGGATGCTGCTGTGGCACTTTATAATTCTGAGATGTCCTTGCAGGCCGTCGGTGATGCGTTGAATCTGAACACTATAAAAGTAAGAAAGCTGCTCATCACGGCTGACGTGTATGAATCGGAAGTAGCTGAGAAGGTACAGGATACTTTTGAAGAATACCGAGAAGTGCAGAGTTATAAAGAAGCAATCTGCGCAACGGCAGCAGTCCTTGACTTGTCCAAAACCTCAGTCACTTCGTACCTGCCGTATCAGAAAGGTGTGTACTACCCAAGAACAGCAGATAAAGAGAAAATTAGTGTAGGAGCAGAGCGGCAGCGGAGATACAGAGCAATGAAAAAACTGCGAGCAGCGCCGACAGAGGAACAGTTGTGGGAAGTCGTTCTGATGTATCAAAAAGTGCGGTTCAAAACCTACTCCGGTTTACCCTTTACCTACGAAATTCGAAAGGACAGAAGCGGCGAATACACAAAAGAACTCTGGATCGACCGCCGGGAGAACAGTAAAAGCCTGGCATGGAGTTCAGTACTGCTGGCACTGAAGAATGTTAAAGAGAATGTGGTAGACCGTCCAAAAGCGCTGGGCGATATCCGGGGCGTGACCTACATCTATGGGATGTTCTATCGGTTCGGACTGATCGATGTGCCGGACGATGCAAAGTGTAAAATGAATAAGAGCAGGTGTGCTTCTAAGAACTGATATACGGTTGCTTATACGTGCAACTGTCTGGTCGTAAGGCGTATATGTTCCATATCGAACAAAATGGCTCTGTTTCTCACTCCATCCCTCAAAATCACTTCCGGTGAAATTTTAGCAAAACAGGCAGCAGAGGAGCGCATCTGGGCAGGGCAAACGCCCCCGGCGGCAGCCCCGGGCCCCGGACGCTCCGAGGAGTGCACGCGATATCACATGAAAAATGTATACGCATAAAACACACAAAGATGCAAAAACATCCCAAAACACAAAATTGCGAAAAAACTTGAAAATAACGCTGAAACGTGGTATAATCTTGGTGCGAACAAGCCGGTTTTGGTACGACAACGGTATGCTGTGGTACTGTAACTGTTGTTTCGAAATTATGAACGATCACAAAAAAATCGTGAAAATTTAGCGTAGCTACGACGACACCTATCAGGTTCAGGTCGTGTCTTGGTACGACAACGAGAACTCCTACACCTCTCAGATGGTTCGTACCATTAAGTACTTCACTGAGAACTGCTAATTACAGCTCTACGCTCAAAAGTGCTTGAGATGCTGTGCCGAATAACGGTTGATACCAGCCTTTCTGGTACGAATATGCTGTGATTGGCACAACAACAGAATATTGCATTCAACACCCTTCCTTTTGCGGGTTTCCGTGAGAGAAAGGGTGCTTTTTATCTGCTTGCAGGGAGAAAATCAGCAGAAAGGGTGATTTGCTCTGAGAATTGTGCTATACTGAACTTACAGTGTCCCGGAGCCGATGCACCATACGGACGATGCTGCTTCTCTTTGCAGGGAGCATCGGGCAGCGGGAGAAAGCATATATACTATAAAAAGTTCACTTTTGAGAACGAGGTAATCAAGAATGGGAAAGTATTTTGGAACCGATGGCTTCCGTGGTGAAGCCGGTATTGATCTGACCGCTGACCATGCCTACAAGGTTGGCCGTTTTCTGGGCTGGTATTATAATGCTCTGCGCGAGCGCAGCGGCAACAACGAACCCGCCCGTATCGTTATCGGCAAGGACACCCGTCGCAGTTCCTATATGTTCGAGTATAGTCTGGTGGCCGGTCTGACTGCTTCTGGCGCAGATGCCTACTTGCTGCACGTTACTACTACGCCCAGTGTGGCTTACATCGCCCGCGTAGATGACTTCGACTGCGGCATTATGATCTCTGCCAGCCACAATCCGTTCTATGATAACGGCATCAAGCTCATCGACTGCTACGGTGAGAAGATGCCCGAAGAGACCCTGCTGTTGGTGGAGGACTACCTTGACGGCAAACTCCATGTGTTTGACAAGGACTGGCCGGAGCTTCCCTTTGCACACCGGGAGCACATCGGCTGCACCGTGGACTATGTGGCAGGCCGTAACCGCTACATGGGCTACCTGATCTCTCTGGGTATCTACTCCTTCAAGGGCATTAAGGTCGGTCTGGACTGCGCCAACGGTTCCAGCTGGAATATCGCTAAGTCCGTGTTTGACGCTCTGGGCGCTGACACCTACGTCATCAACAACAAGCCGAACGGTCTGAACATCAACAATAATGCTGGTTCTACCCATATCGAGGGCTTGCAGAAGTTCGTGGTAGAGAACGGTCTGGATATTGGCTTTGCCTTTGATGGCGATGCTGACCGCTGCCTGTGTGTGGACGAGAAGGGCAATGTCATCACCGGCGACCACATCCTGTACATCTACGGCTGCTACATGAAGGAGCACGGCGAGCTGATGAACAACACCGTGGTCACCACGGTCATGTCCAACTTTGGCCTGTACAAGGCTTTCGATGAGCAGGGCATCGGCTACGCTAAGACCGCCGTGGGCGACAAGTACGTCTATGAATACATGGCTAAGAACAGCTGCCGGATCGGCGGCGAGCAGAGCGGCCACATCATCTTCAGCAAGTACGCCAGCACCGGTGACGGCATCCTGACCAGCCTGAAGATGATGGAAGTCATGCTGGCAAAGAAGATGCCTATGAGCAAGCTGGCCGAGCCGCTGAAGATCTACCCGCAGGTTCTGGAGAACGTCCGCGTCACCGATAAAAAGGCCGCGCAGAACGACCCGGCGGTGCAGGAGGCAGTCAAGGCCGTGGCTGAAGTGCTGGGCGATACCGGCCGCATTCTGGTGCGCGAGTCCGGCACGGAGCCTGTTGTTCGTGTGATGGTGGAGGCTCCTGACCACGACACCTGCCAGAAATATGTCTCTCAGGTGGTGGAGGTCATCAAGAATAAGGGCTACGCCGTCTGAGACTAAACACGGCGGCAGATGTTGCCCGCGCACCAAAATGCGGGCAGCAGATGCGCTGCACAGCGCGATTCCGCATCTTTTTGTTGACAAACCCGCACTTTTTGCGTATGATAGAAGTAACACTGAAAATTGTGTCAAATTGGCTGTGAAGAGAAGAGTACGCACCGTCTGCGCCTGGCAGAAAGCCCGAAGGATGGAACCGGGCAGGCCGCGCGGTGCCGAAGATGGTCTTGGAGCCGCGCAGGTGAACAATGAGCCTGCGACGGGGTGCGCCCGTTACCGCGCAAGGCCGGCTTTTGTCGGCTAAAGGCTGCGTCCGCAAGGGCGCAGCGAAGCAAGGTGGTACCACGAAGGTTCAGCGCTCTCGTCCTTGTCCGGCTATACCCGGCAGGGCGGGAGCGCTTTTTGCTTGCAGAACCAAAAGAAAGGAAGATAGAATCCCATGAGCGAACATAAGACATTTTATATCACCACCCCCATCTACTACCCCAGCGATAAGCTGCACATCGGCCACAGCTACACCACCGTGGCCTGCGATGCGCTGGCCCGCTTTAAGCGGATGCAGGGCTACGACGTCATGTTCCTGACCGGCACCGATGAGCACGGCCAGAAGATCCAGGATAAGGCTGCCGATGCCGGTGTCACCCCCAAGGAGTACGTGGACAAGATCGTGGCTACCGTCAAGGATCTGTGGAAGCTGCTGGATGTCAGCTACGACCGCTTTATCCGCACCACCGATGATTACCACATGGAAAGCTGCCAGAAGATCTTCACCAAGCTGTATGAGCAGGGCGATATCTACAAGGGCGAGTACATCGGCCACTACTGCAAGCCCTGCGAGAGCTTCTGGACCGACAGCCAGCTGGTGGACGGCAAGTGCCCCGATTGCGGCCGCGAAGTGTACGACGCCCACGAGGAAGCCTACTTCTTCAAGACCAGCAAGTATGCCGACCGCCTGCTGAAGCTCTACGAGGAGAACCCCCAGTTCATCCAGCCCGAGAGCCGCAAGAACGAGATGATCGCCTTCATCAAGCAGGGCTTGCAGGACACCTGCGTGTCCCGCACCTCCGTGAAGTGGGGCATCCCCGTGCCCTTCGACCCCAAGCACACCATGTATGTGTGGGTGGATGCCCTGAGCAACTATATCTCCGCGCTGGGCTACGGTAACGAAAAATATCACGACTACGACAAGTTCTGGCCCGCCGACCTTCACATGGTGGGCAAGGAGATCCTGCGTTTCCACACCATTCTGTGGCCTGCCATGCTGATGGCTCTGGATCTGCCTCTGCCCAAACGGGTGTTCGGCCACGGCTGGCTGCTGATGAACGGCGGCAAGATGTCCAAGTCCGTGGGCAACGTCGTGGACCCTGTCATCCTGTGCGACCGCTACGGCGTGGATGCCATCCGCTACTTCCTGCTGCGTGAGATCCCCTTCGGCAACGACGGCATGTTCACCAACGAGGCCCTGATCAACCGCATCAACAGCGACCTGGCCAACGACCTGGGCAACCTGCTCAGCCGCACCGTTGCCATGTGCGAGAAGTACTTCGGCGGCACGGTCCACAAGGCCGCTGGCACCGAGGCCATCGACACGGAGCTGGAGACCATGGTCAATGAGCTGCTGGGCAAGGTCACTGCCGATATGGACAACCTGACCATCCCCCAGGCCCTGATGGAGATCTTTGCCGTGATCCAGCGCGCCAACAAGTATATCGACGAGACCGCTCCCTGGGCTCTGGCCAAGGATGAGGCCAACAAGGCCCGTCTGGAGAGCGTGCTCTACCACCTGTGCGAGGCACTGCGTGTGGCAGGCATCCTGCTGAACGCTTACCTGCCCTCCACCGCTCCCAAGATGATGGATCAGCTGGGCCTGTCCACTGCCGACATCGACCTGAGCAAGGCTGCTTACGGCGTGCAGGAGACCTACACCGTCCACAAGGGCGATGCCCTGTTCCCCCGCATTGACGTGGCCAAGGAGATCGCCCACCTGAAGGAAGAGGACGAGAAGCGCAAGGCCGCTGCCGAAGCTGCCAACAAGGCCAAGGCTGAAGCGGAGAAGAAGGCTGCCGCCCCCGCCGAGGAGAGCACCGTGGACTTTACCCACGAGGAAGAGATCGACTTTGACACCTTCTGCAAGGTGGAGCTGCGCGTGGCCGAGGTGCGCGCCTGCGAGAACCTGAAGGAGAGCAAGAAGCTGCTGCACCTGACCGTGTTTGACGGCGAGCGCGAGCGCTGCATCCTGTCCGGCATCGCCAAGTGGTTCAAGCCGGAGGACCTGATCGGCAAAAAGATCGGCATCGTGTGCAACCTGGCACCCCGCCCGATGATGAAGGGCAAATACGTCAGCGAGGGCATGATCTTTGCTGCCGACACCGCCGACGGCGGCTGCTCCATCGCTTTCTACGGCGACGACACCCCGGTCGGCAGCCGCATCCACTAAGCCATGGAGAAAACGACGCTTTCCCGTGCGGAAAAGCTGGACCGGATCTTCAGCACCCCGGTGTGTGCGGTGCTGCTGGCCATCTTCTGCAACGTGCTGTGGGGCTCCGCTTTCCCCTTTATCAAGCTGGGCTACCGTCTGTTTTCCATTGATTCCGGCAACACCGCCTCCATCTTCTGCTTTGCAGGGGTGCGGTTCATGCTGGGCAGCGTGCTGGTGCTGCTGGGCAGCATCCTGCTGCAGGGAAAGGCACCCCGCCTGCCCCGGGGCAGGGTAGCAGCCGAGTGCTGTGCGCTGGGTCTGTGGCAGACCACGGCA
The DNA here is from genome assembly GCA_905215595.1 of uncultured bacterium. GTDB lineage: Bacteria > Bacillota > Clostridia > Oscillospirales > Ruminococcaceae > Faecalibacterium. The sequence goes on along the minus strand of CAJMQZ010000077.1, from coordinate 883 downwards.
CAGTATGCGTTCTACTATATCGCCGTGGCCATGCTCACCGGCGCGTTTGGCGGCATCCTGAACAGCACCCAGAGCTTTCTGGGCGTCATCTTTGCCCACTTTATCTACGGCAATGCGGACCGCATGACCCCGGCAAAAACGCTGGGCTGCGCTGTGGGTTTTGCCGGAGTGCTTATCGGTACGATTGGCAACCACGGCAGCGGCAGCGGCTGGGGCGTGTTCTGTATGATGGCAGCGACCATCATCTTTACCCTGTCCGGCCCGTGGAACAAATCCGTCACTAAAAAGGCCGACAGCTTTGCTGTCTGCTTCCTGAACCTGTTTGTGGGCGGGCTGGCGCTGTTTGTGCTGGGCACTGTCATGGGCGGCCGTCTCCATGTGCAAAGCGCACTGGCTGCGGTGGTCATGCTGTATTTGGCCTTTATCTGCGGCGCAGGCTATATCCTGTGGGCGCTGCTGATGAAAAACAACCCGGTCAGCCGCATCGCCATCTTTGGTTTCGTCAACCCGGTGGTCAACGTGCTGCTCAGCGCCGTGCTCAACGGAGAACCGCTGTTCCGCTGGCAGTATCTTGCGGCGCTGGTGTTCGTGTGCGTGGGCATCTGGCTGGTGAACAAAGCCCCTGCCCAAAAGGAGAAGGTATGACCGGACCTATTTTTGACACCCACGCCCATTACAGTGCCCGCGCTTTTGACGCCGACCGCTTTGCGCTGCTGGACAGCCTGCCCGGCAAGGGTGTGGTAGGTGTGTGCGAGCAGGCCACCCACTCCGGGGATGCGCCCCGGGTGCTGGAACTGGCGCACCGCTACCCATGGGTGGTGGCGGCCATTGGCATCCACCCGGAAAGCCTGCTGCCCGCCGCCGACTGCGGCGAGGAAGGCCC
>CAJMQZ010000076.1 GCA_905215595.1 uncultured bacterium | reverse complement strand
CCCTTGGGGGAGCTGGCGCGTTAGCGCCTGAAGGGGTGACCCCACCCGTGAAAATAGGATAGCGGAGCGCCCGCAGGCGCTCCGCTATCCCGAAATAAAAATCTGATTCCGCTATTTATGCGCAAAGCAACGCGGAGCGCATTTTTAATCGTCCCGCTGTTACTCGGAGCGCGGCGCTTCGAGACTGGGCGCAGCCACATTGGCAGGGGCTGCGCTCTGCCCGGCGGGGATGGTATCGGGCAGGGCAGTGGCGGCGGTTTCCGCAGTCTGAGCGGCAGTTTCTGCCGTAGCTTCCGCAGCGTTTTCCGCTGCCTTGGCGGCCTCCTCGGCGGCCTTGGCGGCGCGCTCGGCCTTCAGCTGCTCGGCGCGCTGACGCGCTTCCTCCTGCCGCTTCTGGGTGCGCGCCTTGATGCGGCACACCGAGCACAGTCCCTCGGCGCTGTCCGGGGCAATGGGCTTGCCGCACTGCTTGCACAGGGTCTTGGTGCACTTGTGCAGCACCACGGGGCCAAGGGTGGTCAGCTGGTACAGCTTCATGCCGTCAAAGCCCTTGTTGGAGCACACGTTCATGCACACGCCGCATTCACTGCACTTCCACGGGGTAAGCACCATGCGGGTCTGGCCGCCCGGCATCTCCTCAAACTTCAGGGCATTGGCGCGGCAGGCTTTTTCGCACCGGCCGCAGCCAAAGCAGTGATCGGTGAACTTGGGCATATAGTAGCCGTACTGCAGGGGCGTCTCCATGGCGGCTTTCAGCTGCTTTGTGCGCTGGTGCAGCAGCAGGCGGAAGTCCACCCCGCTGTCTTCTTCGCTGCGCAGACCGGGCAGCATTTGCAGCAGCTTTTTGGTGCCGCTCTTGGAGCCGTGGCTCACTTGTTCCAGCATCTCGCGGCGGGTCAGCTCCTGCACATGGTAGGGGTACTCCTTTTCCTCGTATGCCAGCGAGAACCGCGCTTCGAACATCGGCTGACCGAAAAAGTCCACAAGGCGGGTCAGTTCCTTACGCAGCTGCTCGGCGCAAAGGTCGTTCTCGCACTGTCCGCAGGGGGTCAGATCCAGCACGATCTTTTTGTTCAGCGCCAGATACGCCAGCGCCTCCCACGAGAGGGCGCAGATGCAGCTGCGCACCACGGTGTTCTTGCGGGTGGACTTCTCACAGCCGATCCAGATGGTATCACTGTCGGAGTCCGCAGCGGCGGTATCCCGCTGCACCTGCTCGGGCGAAGGCGCAATGCAGCCGCTGCGGCAGGCGGAAACGCACAGCCCGCAGTCGGTGCAGGGATCCCAGTCCTTGACAAGGTTCGGGCGGGTAAAGATCTCCTCGCCATAGGGGCAGATGTCCTTGCAGGTGGTGCAGGGCTTGCGGTGGGGGTGCAGGTTCCAGCACTGGCGGCGGTTGATCTCGGGATGGGTGGTCTTCATCAGGGCATCCATTGCAGTTCTGGTAAAAAAGCCCATGGTCTTACTCCTTTTCCACAACAGAGGTAAGGGCGGCGTGGTCGAGCAGGAAACGCTGCACCTTCTGGTTGGTCACGGCGGCGGCGATGGCGTCCCGGCTGAGCACCTTGCGGATCTCTTCTTCCGGGGTGTCGTGCAGCTTGGAAAGGCGGGCGATCTCGGCGTCCACCTCCTGCTGGGTCACGGTGATCTTTTCGGCTTCGGCGATGGTGCGCACCGCCAGCATTGCCCGCAGCTGGCGCTCGGCTTCCCTGCGGTAGCCCTCCCGCACCTGCTCCGGGGTCAGCCCGGCGCTCTTGCAGTACAGCTCCATGGTCATCTGGCTCTTGCGCAGCCGCTGGCGCAGCTGGGTCATCTGGTACTCGGCGTTCTGCGCCAGCAGCTCTGCGGGCAGCTCCACGGTCAGGTTTGCCCCCGCCATATCCAGCAGCGCTGCCCCGGCAATGCGGTCGGCGTTGGCTTCGTGGGAAAGGCGTTTTTTCTCCCGCAGGCTCTCCCGCAGGGCTTCCAGATCGTCAAAGCCCAGCGTCTTGGCAAAGGCATCGTCCACCGGGGGCACCTGCTTGCGCTCCACCGTGTGCAGGCAGATCTCAAACTGTGCCGTCCTGCCGGAAAGCTCCGGCACCCGGAAGTCGGCGGGGTAGGTGAAGTCGAAGCGGAAAGTCTCGCCCGCGCAGTGGCCGTACACCGCTTCTTCTGCGGCAGGCATCAGCTGCCCGGTGCCCAGCACTACGGTCACCTGTTCCATCCGGCTGTCCGGGATGGAAGCCCCCTCCAGAAAGCCCTCGAAATCCAGCGTGACACGCATCCCGCGGGCGGAGGGGTCGCCGGTGGGCACAAAGGGCGCGTGCACCCGCGCCATATTGGCGATATCCGCGTCCACGGCCTTTTCCGACACCGGGCGCACCCGGCGGGTGAAGGAAAGCCCCTTATACTGCCCTAAGGCGGCAGCGGGCATGGTGTTTGCAGTCTGTTCCATAGTCGAACACTCCTTTTATATAGCAAAGCGGCATTACAGCCCGCGGGCGGCCAGCCAGCTTTCTGCGATCTCGGAGAACATCTCCGGGTATTTGGCATCTTCTTCCGTAAAGGCGCTCAGGTAGTACTCCACCTCGGCGCGGGTGGGGCTTGCGGTGCGCCGCCAGATCGTAAAGGTGGTGCCGTTGCCCATATCAAAGGTGGCTTCCTGTGTAAAGTACTCGTCCCGCACCGCAAGGAACCTCTCGTTCAGCTTGTGGGACAGCTCGCCGCTGCCCACAAAGGTCTGGGGGAAGGGGTCGGCGGTAAGGATGTACTTTGCCTCAAAGAACTGCATGGGGAAGTTGTGGGTGCCCGGCACCGAGAAGCCGAAGGCCAGCTTGTCGTTGATGGGCATTTCGGGCAGAAGGCAGTTCTTGAAGTGATCCGGGCAGTACAGCATATCGTGGGGGATCATGTAGCTGAGCTCACCCTCGGCGCAGTGGGTGTCGATCCAGTTGGCAATGGCCTTGATCTGCGGCAGATCCTTGCGGTCGTAGATCAGCTTGTCCAGCCGGACGAACTCCGACGCCGCCTTGAGGGGGAAGTGATCCACCAGAAAGCCCGGCAGCGCTACAACGGTCAGCGGAGAGCAGCGCACAGAGACGGCAAACACCAGCGTGAACACCCAGTAGAAAAGCTTGAGGCCCCGGTGCTTCTGGATGCCCTCGGCCAGCGCGGCAGCGCCGGTGAGGAACAGCAGCAGCCACCCCGGCAAAAACAGCAGCATCTGGTGAGAACCGGAGTTCTGCACCCGGATGAACAGCAAAAGGCTGATCAGCAGCTCTGCGCCCGCAAGGCAGGGCAGGGCGGGCAGGCGGCGCTTTGCCGCAAACCACAGCCCCAGCCCGATCAGGATAAAGTTCAGCAGCCCGATGCGCAAAGTCTGTGCGGCAAGCTCCAGCGCGATGCCGCCGAAGTTGTAGTAGGAGTAGCGCCCGGCGTAATCGAAGCCAAGGATCTTGCGCACCATCGGCCACAGCAGGATGAGCATGGCCACCATGCTCATCAGCCCGAACAGCACCAGATTGCGCACCTGCACAAGCGCCTGCTTTTTCTGCCCGGCACGGGCGGTGCGCACGCTGCTTACCAGCACCAGAACTGCGTAGGCAAAGTAGTAGCCCACCACAAAGTATAAGTACCACCGGCGGGAGAGGATGATGGCTGCCGTGGCAAGGAACAAAAGGCAAAAGCGTACCGGCTCTAGTTTTTCAAACCGGAAATCCAGCGTGAGCAGCAGAATGCTGAAGCCGAAAATCAGGCCGAACCAGTCCGGCTGCCCCAGCATGGCGCTCATGCGCAAAAAAGGGAAGGTGATGCACCACGAAAAGCCTATGAGGAAGTACCAGAAGCGGTGCTTCACCTGCAGCATCTGTCCCACTTTCATGGTAAGCCCTGCCAGCAGCACCAGCAGCATGGGCAGGATGCTGAACACCTGACAAAAGGCAAAGCTGTCGCCGGTGTGGTCACTCAGGCAGAAGGGAAACTCCAGAAACAGGGTGATGAAATTGGTATAGTCCTCGGCAAAGGAGCCGAAGATGTACTGGAAACCCGCCGCCGGGCTTTGCAAAAAGGCGGCTTCGGCGCTGTACTGCTTGCTGATATAATTGAAATAATCCCAGATATACACAAAGCTGCGGCGGCCAAGCGCCCAGAAAAAGTAGACCAGCGCCGCCGCCCACAGGCCGACGAGCACCGCCTTGTGGAAGAGGTCAAATTTGATTCCCGCCACCCGCAGCACCAGCAGCACACAGGCAAACAGGGCCAGATTGCACCACAGGCTCACCAGCGGAAAAAACAACCTGCTGCCGGGCGCAGCCAGCGCAAAAACGGCCAGCAGCACCGCAGCTGCCGCCAGCGCCAGTATGCACTTTGCCGCAGGAGAAGTGCGCAGTCTGGTCAGAGTATCGGACATGGAATAAGAGCCCTCCTTGCAAAGCTTCATACCTTACAGTATAACAACTCCCCGGGGCACTGTCCAGCACCCCGGCGGCGAAAAATGCAGAATGTCCCGCCGCTTTCAAAGCAGACGGGACATTTTTGCGTAAATATTACTGATCGGAAACTTCCGCGGCGGCCTTAGCAGCCTTTGCCGCCTTGCGCTTTTGCGCCAGCGCCCTGTTGGCGCTCAGGCGGGCGGCGTCCGGGTTCGGGGCTTCCGGGGTAAGCCGCAGCAGATAGCTGCCCATGGCGGGCAGGTCCAGCGTCAGGGTGTAGTCCCTGCCGAACACGCCGCCGTCGGTGGTGTGGAAGCTCTGCTTGCGGTGCGCCTTGTGCACGCCGCCCCAAGTGCCGGCCTCGGTGTCCAGCACCAGCTCTGCGCTGCAGGGGAATTTAAGGTACAGGGGGAACTTTTTGTGGGCGTGGTCCTGCGTGTTCATCACGCAGAGCAGGTTCTGCCCGCGCCCTTTGCGCAGCCATGCGTACACACCCTCGGCGCAGCTTTCGCTGGCCACCCACTCAAAGCAGTCCGGGTTGTACTCGCCATCGTAGAGGGCGGGCTCGGAGGCGTAGATGCGGCTCAGAGCGGCAAAGTACTTCTGGAAGGCATCATGGAAGGGGTATTCCAGCAGATTCCAGTCCAGCTCCCGCTTTTCGTCCCACTCCCGGAAGTGTGCCAGCTCGTTGCCCATAAAGTTCAGCTTTTTGCCGGGATGGGTGTACATATAAAAATATAGGGTGCGCAGCTGGGCGCATTTTTCCGCGTAGCTGCCCCACAGCTTGTCAATGATGGTCTTTTTGCCGTGCACCACCTCATCGTGGCTCAGCGCCAGCAGATACAGCTCGTTGTAGAAGTAGTGCATACTGAACAGCAGCTTGCCGTAGCAGTCCGGGCGCTCGCCGAAGGGGGTGGCAAAGTAGTCCAGCGTGTCGTGCATCCAGCCCATATCCCACTTGTAGTCAAAGCCCACGCCCTCGTAGCGGGTGGGAGCGGTCACCTTTAAAAAGTTGGTGGAGTCCTCCGCCATATAGATGCCGGTGGGCCAGCGTTCATTCAGGCCGTGGTTCAAACTGCGCAAAAAGTTCACCGCGCCCTGATTTACGCCGCGGTTGGGGTCGCCCTGCCAGTACAGCGCCCGGGAGATGGCGTCCATGCGGATGCCGTCGCAGTGGTACACGTCCATCCACAGCCCGGCGGCGCTGCTCAAAAAGCTGCACACCTCCCGGCGGTAGTAGTTGAAGTTGCAGGTGCCCCACTCGCTCTGTCCCACGTCGCTGTCGTACTCGTACAGGTAGGTGCCGTCAAACTTTGCCAGTGCATCGGCGTTGGCGGCAAAGTGCACCGGCACAAAGTCCATGATGACGCCAATGCCCATGCGGTGGCAGGCGTTGACAAAGCCCGCAAACTGGGCGGGGGTGCCGTAGCGGCTGGTCACCGAGAAGTAGCCGGTGGTCTGGTAGCCCCAGCTGCCGTCAAAGGGGTGCTCGGCCAGCGGCAGCAGCTCCACATGGGTAAAGTGGTGCTCCAGCAGCCACGGAATCAGCTCCCGTGCCAGCTCCTCGTAGTTGTACCACCCGTCCGAGCCATCCGGCCGGGTGGTGCCGGGCTTGTGCTTCCAGCTGCCGGCGTGCAGCTCGTAGATGTTCAGCGGGCGGTTGCGGCATTTGTCCCGCCGCTCCATCCACGCGGTGTCGTCAAAGGCAAAATCCAGCTTTGTCAGTTTGCTGGCGGTGCCGGGGCGCAGCTCGGTGGCAAAGGCGTAGGGGTCGCTGCGCATCACGGTGCTGCCGTCCGCGCCATGCACGCGGTATTTGTACAGATCTCCTTCCGCAAGGCCGGGGATAAAGGCGCTCCACACGCCGGTATCGGCTTTTTCCATGGGCACGCCGCGCTCCCAGCCGTCAAAGCCGCCGCACACCTCCACGGCGGTGGCACTGGGTGCCCACACGGCAAAACGCCAGCCCTCGGCGCCGTTTGGGTCGGTGCAGGGGTGCGCACCCAGAATGCGGTAGGCATCGAAGCAGTCGCCATTGAAAAACGCGCGGGGGATCACAGGGTAATTCATGCAAAGATCTCCTTACTTCTCTATGTTGACCGGCGGTGTGCGCCGGTTGATACAAGGCTGTTTGGGCAAACTATCCAAGAAAAACGCCTTTTTACCGGCACAGTGGCCGATAATCTTAGCGAATCTTGACAAAAATCGGCAAAAATACACATATTTGCCAGAGGGTGTGGTATACTGTTGCTACCGCCTTGCGGGCGGTGCAACTTTTTAGAGCAATAGAATGGGAGCGAATGATCATGGCTTGGTATGACGAAGCAGTATTTTATCACATCTATCCGCTGGGGCTGTGCGGCTGTGCGCACGAAAACGACGGCCAGCCCACCCCGGGCGCTTTTGCAAAGCTGGAAGCATGGGCAGCCCACGCGGCAAAGCTGGGCTGTACGGCTATCTACATCGGCCCGCTGTTCGAGAGCGGCTCCCACGGCTACGATACCATCGACTACCGTCTGGTGGACCGCCGCCTTGGCACCAACGAGGAGTTCAAGGCTTTTGTGGCGGCCTGCCACGCCCGCGGGCAGCGGGTCATCGTGGACGGCGTGTTCAACCATGTGGGCCGCGATTTCTTCGCGTTCCAGGACCTGAAAGCAAACCGCGAGAACGCCCGCTATAAGGACTGGTTCTGCGATGTGAACTTCTGGGGCAACAACGAGTATAACGATGGTTTTTCCTACGGCAACTGGGGCGGCTACAACCTGCTGGTCAAGCTGAACCAGCGCAACCCGGAGGTGCAGCAGTACCATTACGATACCGTCCGCTTCTGGGTGGAGCAGTTCGACATCGACGGCATCCGTCTGGATGCAGCCGATGTGCTGGATTTCGACTTCATGCGCGGGCTGCGCCGTCTGGCAAACGAGGTAAAGCCGGAGTTCTGGCTGATGGGCGAGGTCATCCACGGCGATTACAGCCGCTGGGCAAACCCGGAAATGCTGCACTCCGTGACCAACTACGAGCTGCACAAGGGCCTGTGGAGCGGCCACAACGACCATAACTATTTTGAAATTGCCCACACCATGCGCCGGCTGCAGGGGCTGTGCCATGACACCCGGCTGTATCTCTTCTCGGATAACCACGACGTGGAGCGCCTGCCCAACAAGCTGCGCAACCGGGAGCATATCCGGCACATCGCCATTCTGGTGTACAGCCTGTGGGGCATCCCGTCCATCTACTACGGCTCAGAGTTCGGCATCGAGGGCAAAAAGGAGTGGGGCAGCGACTGGCCGCTGCGCCCCTGTCTGGAGCTCAGCGACTACGCTGATGCAGAACGTACAAATCCTGTTACCAGTGTATACAAAGCGCTGGGGAAATGCAAGGCTGAATTGCCGGAAATGACCTACGGCGAGGTAAAAGAATTGCAGCTCACCACCCAGTGCTACGCCTTTGCCCGGGTGCTGGACGGCAAGGCGGTGGTGGCGGTGCTGAACAACGGCGATGCCCCCGCACAGCTGGAGTTCCAGCTGCCGGTGGAAACCGCCAAGGTCACCGACCTGCTGGCGGACACCGTGGGTGCGCAGGAAGTGCCGGTCTCCACCGAGTGGGACCGCATGAAGGTGCAGCTGCCCTCCAATTACGCCACCCTGCTGCGGGTAGAATAAATCAACCCTTGCGGCTGGATCGAACTTGCACATTGCGCCGCGTTTTGCTACAATAAGGAGAGAAAAGTCGTTTTACGGAAAGGAAGCCTGACCCCCTATGAATGCAGCACAGCGCAGAGAACGCATCCTGACCCGGCTGAACAGCGCCGGTGCCCCTTTAAGCGCCAGCACGCTGGCGGCAGAGCTGGGGGTGTCGCGGCAGATCGTGGTAGGGGATGTGGCGCTGCTGCGCGCCGGTGGGGCGCAGATCGATGCCACCCCCCGGGGCTATCAGCTGCACCCGGCGGAGAAGGGCTATACCGGTATTCTGGCCTGTGTGCACCGCACGCAGGAGGAGATGCGCCGGGAGCTGTACACCGTGGTAGATCAGGGCGGCACGGTGGTGGATGTGGCGGTAGAAAACAGCCTTTACGGCGAGATCCGCGCCACATTGAACCTGTGCAACCGGTACGATGTGGACAACTTTATCCGTCAGGCTGCGGACGCGCCTGAAAGCCTGCTGAGCCGCATGACCGGCGGCGTGCACCTGCACACCCTGCGCTGCCCGGACAAGGACACCTTTGCCCGCATCCGCGATGCTTTGGAGCAGCAGGGGCTTTTGTACCGCAAGGAGTAACGCCGCTCCGCTTATACCCAGTATAAAAAGGGCTGCGGGGCTTGTCTATCCGCAAAAACGGAAAAATGTTGGAAAATCAACAAAAATGCAAAAGAGGTGGGTTTTCTGGATATCCGCATTGAAAAGACCGAGCGCGCCATCAAGCAGGCCTTTATGGAGCTGCGCCGCGAAAAGCCGGTGGAAAAGATCCGTGTCAAGGAGCTGTGCGACCGCGCCTGCATCAATAAATCCACATTCTACGCCCATTATCAGGATATCTATGCGCTGGCCAACGCCATGGAGGACGAGATGGTGCATGCGGTGGTGGAAAGCCTGCCCCGCCTGACCGCCAGCGATGTGAGCGAGCGCACCGAGTGGCTTGCGCGGGAGATGTTCCGCGCCTTCACCGCGCATCAGGCCGAGATCGCCGTGCTGTTCTCCGGCTCCCGGCAGGGGCTGTTCATCAACCGGGTGGAACAGGCCATGTGCCAGTGCATCGCCCAGACCGACCCCACCTTTGAGACGGACGTAGTGCGCAAGGTGGTGCTTTCCTTCTGCGTGCAGGGGTGCTACTACACCTTTACCACCTACTGCGGCCAGATGGACGAAAAGCGCCTTGTGACCCTGCTGGCCTCCATCGCCCACGCCGCGCAGCGGATACGGATGTAACGCGGGACGATCAAAAATGGCCGCCGCTTGTGCTTTGGCCATCTTTAGAGGAATAATTATTTTTACTTCGGGATAGCGGAGCGTCTGCGGACGCTCCGCT
>CAJMQZ010000075.1 GCA_905215595.1 uncultured bacterium | reverse complement strand
CTACCAAGTTCATCGGCGGCCACGGCACCACGCTGGGCGGCATCATCGTGGACAGTGGCAACTTCGACTGGAAGGCCAGCGGCCGTTATCCTAATATTGCCGCTCCGAACCCCAGCTACCACGGCGTCTCCTTTGCGGATGCCGCAGGCCCTACCGCTTTTGTCACCTACATCCGTGCTATCCTGCTGCGTGATACCGGCGCTACCATCTCCCCCTTCAACGCCTTCCTGCTGCTGCAGGGCACCGAGACGCTGAGCCTGCGCATTGAGCGTCATGTAGAGAACACCAAAAAGGTGGTGGAGTTCCTTGCCAACCACCCGCAGGTGGAAAAGGTGAACCATCCCTCGCTGCCGGATCACCCGGATCACGCCCTGTACCAGAAGTATTTCCCCAACGGCGGCGCATCTATCTTTACCTTTAACATCAAGGGCGGTCGCGAGGAGGCCTTTACCTTCATTGATAACCTGAAGATCTTCTCTCTGCTAGCCAACGTAGCGGACGTGAAGAGCCTTGTCATCCACCCGGCCTCCACCACCCACAGCCAGCTGACCGATGCAGAACTGGCCGAGCAGCAGATCTACCAGAACACCGTCCGCCTGTCCATCGGCACCGAGCATATCGATGACATCCTTGCCGATCTGGAAGCCGGCTTCGCAGCCGTCCGCGGCAAGTAAGCAGCGATTCTCTTTCCCGCAAAGGGAATGTGATCTTCCTTTTATTCCTGTCCTAGTCTCCATAAGTGTGCGACAAGACCCCCGGCTGCCCGCCGGGGGTCTTGTCATCATTAAAAAAGTGGTTCAGAAACGCCTGTGGGCGTTTCTGAACCACAAATTATACTGCCGTTTTTCCGATTAGCGGCCGATCAGCAGGTCGCGGCGGCAGCGCAGACCCACAGAGAGGGTAGCGCTGCTGCCCAGATGCCGCAGGGTAACGCGGGTGCCGGACTTCTGTCCCTCGCACAGCAGCGAGAGGTTCAGGGTGGTGGTGTTCTTTTCGGTCACCAGCACCAGCGTTTTCACGCCGTTGGCCTGCAAAGTCTGCATATCCTCGATGGTGGTGCGGAAGGTAGCCACCTCGGCGGGGACGTCCAGCGTCAGCACGCCGTCCTTCTGGCGGGCGGTATACAGCAGCTGCTTGCCCAGCAGACCCTTGACAGTGTAGCGCGCCTCGGTCTTGGCGGTGTCGGCCAGCTCATCGCCGGAGATCAGCATAATGTTGCCCTGAATGGGGTTGCCCTCCGGGGCACCGTAGCCGCCGTAGCTGGGGTCCTTTTCGCCCACGGCAACGTCACCGCTGTGCAGTGCGATGTCGCCCTGCACCATCTGCTCCTGCGGGGGCAGATAGCCCTCCACACAGGTGGAATCCACCTCGGCGGCAAATGCGCCCACGCTCAGCATGGCAGCGGCACACACCGCCACAGCGGCACAGCTCAGGGTACGGACAAACTTTTTGTTCAGCATCTTCATAGGAAATACCTCCTGAAAACGGCAGCCGCAGGGACTGCCTTTGTTTTTTTGCATCATAATCGTTTTTTAAACCATGGTTCAGCTGCGGCGCATTCACAATGGAAAACCGCCGTATCTGCTTTGTAAACGGATACGGCGGCCGGATTATTGCAAAAGATTCAAAAATTTTTATTTTCAGGGATTTTCTGGTTTGTTTTCGGTGTCATCGCGGTTAAGGATATCCATGAATTCCTCGCCGGTGATGGTCTCCTTCTGGTACAGGTACTGTGCCAGTTCGTCCAGTTTGGCGCGGTTCTCGGTCAGGATGCGGATGGCCTTTTCGTGCTGGGCCTTGACCAGCTCTACCACTTTCCGGTCGATCTCGCACTGGGTCTGGGCACTGCAGGCCAGCGAGGTGTCGCCGCCCAGATACTGGTTGTTGACGGTTTCCAGCGCCACCATGTCGAATTCTTCGCTCATGCCGTAGCGGGTCAACATGGCACGGGCAAGCTTTGTGGCCTGCTCGATATCATTGGATGCGCCGGTGGTGATGGAGTTGAAGGCCACCTCCTCGGCGGCGCGGCCGCCGGTCAGGGTAGCAATCTTGTTTTCCAGCTCGGCCTTGTTCATCAGGTAGTGGTTGCCCTCGTCCACCTGCATGGTATAGCCCAGTGCGCCGGAGGTGCGGGGGATGATGGTGATCTTCTGCACCGGGGCAGAGTTGGACTGCTTGGCCGCCACAAGGGCGTGGCCGATCTCGTGGTAGGCTACGATGCACTTTTCGTGGTCGGTCAGGATGGAGTTCTTCTTCTGGTAGCCGGCAATGACCACCTCGATGCTCTCCTCAAGGTCGGCTTGGGTCACGCTCTTGCGCCCTGCCCGCACGGCACGCAGGGCGGCTTCGTTTACAATGTTGGCCAGCTCTGCGCCGGAGGCACCGGAGGCCATGCGTGCCACGGTGTTGAAGTCCACACCCGGGGCGATCTTCACCTTTTTGGCGTGTACCTTCAAAATTTCTTCGCGGCCCTTCAAATCGGGCAGCTCCACGGGCACACGGCGGTCAAACCGGCCGGGACGGGTCAGGGCAGGGTCAAGGGAATCCGGGCGGTTGGTAGCCGCCAGAATAATGACGCCGGTGTTGCCCTCAAAACCGTCCATCTCGGTAAGCAGCTGGTTCAGAGTCTGCTCGCGCTCGTCGTTGCCGCCAAGCTGGCCGCTGTTGCGCTTTTGACCAATGGCGTCGATCTCATCAATGAACACGATGCAGGGCGCTTTTTCCTTGGCCTGCTTGAACAGGTCGCGCACCTTGGAGGCACCCATGCCCACGAACATCTCCACGAACTCCGAGCCGGAGATGGAGAAGAAGGGCACGTTGGATTCACCTGCTACGGCCTTGGCCAGCATGGTTTTGCCGGTGCCCGGAGGGCCTACCAGCAGAATGCCCTTGGGCATGGAAGCGCCGATCTCCTCATACTTCTTGGGGTCGTGCAGATAATTGACGATCTCCTGCAGGTTCTCCTTGGCTTCGTCCTCACCGGCCACATCCGCAAAGCGGATGCCGTGGGTGGACTGCACATACACCTTTGCGTTGGATTTGCCCGCGCCGCCGAACATCATGGAGCTCGGGCCGCCGCCTGCCTTTTCCATCAGCTTTTTATTCATCTGGTTGCCGATGAAGCTGAACAGCAGGATGGGCAGCACGAACCACAGCAGAAAGCTGAGCACCGGCGAACCCTGCTCCACGATCTCGCTGGAGAACTGTGCACCGGCATCGTACAGGCGCTCGGTCAGACCGGGATCGTTCATCAGGCCGGTCTTGTAGATCTGCTTGTTGTCCTTATCTGTAAAAATGATCTGGTTGGACTGGATATCCACCTTGCCGATGTTTTCCTGCTCGGTCATGCTCATAAAGGTGCCGTAGTCTACCTCCTGCACCTGACGCTCGGCCAGCCACGGCATGACCACAAGGTTGATGACCAGCAGCACCAGCAGCACGATGGCATAGTAGATAGCCAGCGGCTTTTTGGATGGCTTGACTTCTTTCATGGGATCTTCCTCCTTCTATATAAGGTGGGCTTCCACCCGTTTGCTGCGTCCAGTATACCACACCTTGCCGCCCGGCAACAGCGCAGTGAGGGCAACTTTGCAAAAACTTAGCAGTTTCTTAACAAAGAGGGCTAAAGCCGCTCAGTTACCATATTATAGGTGCGCAAAGAGCTTGCCGGATGAGGGGGCAGGGAAACAACGACCTTAATTTTGCATGATTTACCCCATGGTATTATGAAATGCTTTCATCTTTATCCTGAATGAAACTTCTTGACACTTTCTGGCAGGCGTGCTAAAATTATCTCACTTTCAACAAAGTGCAAATGCGTTGACGGGGATAAAACGATCTTTCTTCTGCGTGCAGAGAGCCGCCGGGTGGTGCAAGGCGGGTGCAGAGAACTTCGGATACTGGCCCCTGAGCGGCAGAACTGAACGGACAAGTAGGTTCTGACGGACGCCCACCGTTACAGGGGCAGCGATTCGCCGTTTTGGCCGATCGTGCAAAGGGGCTGTACCTGACCGTGCAGCAAGGAGAGTGGTACCACGGGTGCCCTGTAAAAGCAATTTACAGGCTCTCGTCTCTCAAGGTTTTCGCCTTGAAAGACGGGAGCCTTTTTGTATGCGGATCCCCCTTCAGGCATCGCTGCGCGATGCTAGCTCCCCCAAGGAGGCGCCTTTGGGCAATACCGCAACTTTACCGCATTCCGGAAAGCCGTCCCCTTGGGGAAGGTGGATGCGAGTGAAACGAGCAGACGGAAGGGGTGCATTTTTATGCACCACAACATCAGGAGGACAACAGGATGATGGACGCTACCAAGTACGCACCGGGGTACTACCCGGTACCCGCCGGTTATGACAGCTGGGTAAAAAAAGACCATATTGAAAAGGCTCCCGCATGGTGCAGCGTGGATCTGCGGGACGGCAATCAGGCGCTGATCGTGCCCATGAGCCTTGCAGAAAAGCTGGAGTTTTTCCAGATGCTGGTGAAGATCGGCTTCAAGGAGATCGAGGTGGGCTTCCCCGCCGCCAGCGAGACCGAGTACGAGTTCCTGCGCACCCTGATCGAAAAGGACATGATCCCCGCCGACGTCACCGTGCAGGTGCTGACCCAGTGCCGCGACCACATCATCCGCCGCACCTTCGAGGCAGTCAAGGGCGCACCCCGGGCGGTGATCCACTTCTACAACTCCACCTCCGTGGCACAGCGGGAGCAGGTGTTCCACAAGTCCAAAGAGGAGATCAAGCAGATCGCCGTGGACGGCGCAAAGCTGGTCAAGCAGCTTAGCGAGGAGTACGAGGGCAATTTCCTGTTCGAGTACAGCCCCGAAAGCTTTACCGGCACCGAGGTGGACTACGCCGTAGAGGTGTGCAACGCCGTGCTGGATATCATGCAGCCCACCCCGGAGCGCCCCATGATCATCAACCTGCCGGTGACCGTGGAGATGAGTATGCCCCATGTGTATGCCAACCAGATCGAGTATTGCGACAAGCACCTGAAATACCGCGACAGCGTGATCATCTCCACCCACCCCCACAACGACCGCGGCACCGGCGTGGCCTGCGCAGAGCTGGCAGTGCTGGCGGGCGCACAGCGCGTGGAGTGCTGCCTGTTCGGCAACGGCGAGCGCACCGGCAATGTGGACGCTGTGACGCTGGCCATGAATATGTACAGCCACGGCGTAGACCCCAAGCTGGACTTCTCGGATATGCCCGCCATCTGCGCCACCTACGAGCGGGTGACCCGGATGCATATCTACGAGCGTACCCCCTACGCCGGACAGCTGGTGTTTGCCGCCTTCTCCGGCAGCCATCAGGACGCCATTGCCAAGGGCATGGCGTACCGCAAGCAGACCGGCGAACACCGCTGGACCTGTCCCTACATCCCGGTGGACCCCCACGACATCGGCCGCACCTACGACGCCGACGTTATCCGCATCAACAGCCAGAGCGGCAAGGGCGGCATCGGTTTTGTGCTGGAACAGAACTACGGCTACAATCTGCCCCCCAAGATGCGGGAGGCGCTGGGCTATAAGGTCAAGAGCGTGTCCGACCACAGCCACAAGGAGCTGAGCGCCGCCGAGGTGCTGCACATCTTCGAGGATACCTACCTCAACCGTGCAAAGCCGCTGAATGTGGTGGAAGCCCACTTTGCACAGGTAAACGGCATTACCGCCACAGTCACGCTGGAGCTGAACGGGCAGCGCAAGGTGGTCACCTCGGTGGGCAACGGCCGTCTGGATGCCGTAGCCAACGCGATCCAGAGCGCCACCGGTATGGAATTCCATCTGGAAAACTACTCTGAGCACAGTCTGGACGAGGGCTCTACCTCCCGTGCAGCCTCCTATGTGGGACTTGTCTGGGGCGACAACACAGTCACATGGGGTGCCGGTACCGACACCGACATCATCGTGGCCGGTATCCGTGCCCTTGTCAGCGCAATCAACAATCGATAAGACCCCCTCAGTCTTTGCTCCGCAAAGACAGCTCCCCCAAGGGGACGCCTTATAGCAATGCCGGAAAAGTTACCCGCCCTCTCGAAAAGCCGTCCCCTTGGACAGACTTCCCCCGGTCGGGGGAAGATGGCGAAGCCAGAAAGGGGAACAGGTGGCACGGCGTAAGCCGTGACGGAAGGGGTATCCGCCGACAGATGCAAATCAAAGTAAAAAGGAGAAAACTACCATGGGAATGACCCTGACGCAGAAGATCCTTGCCGCACACGCCGGACTGCCGGAGGTCAAGGCAGGCCAGCTCATCAACGCAAAGTTGGACATCGTGCTGGGCAACGATATCACCACCCCGGTGGCCATCAATGAGTTTGAACGCGCCGGTTTTGACCGTGTGTTTGATAAAGAGCATATCGCTATCGTGCTGGACCACTTTGTACCCAATAAGGATATCAAGAGCGCTACACAGTCCAAGCAGTGCCGGGAGTTTGCCAATAAATACGATATCCTCAACTTCTACGATGTAGGTCAGATGGGCATTGAGCACGCGCTGCTGCCGGAAAAAGGCATCGTCACCGCCGGTGACTGCGTGATCGGCGCGGACAGCCACACCTGCACCTACGGTGCGCTGGGTGCCTTCTCCACCGGTGTAGGCTCTACCGATATGGCCGCTGGCATGGCCACCGGCATGGCGTGGTTCAAGGTGCCCTCTGCTATCAAGTTTGTGCTTACCGGCAAATTTAATCCCCGGGTATCCGGCAAGGATCTGATTTTGCATATCATCGGTATGATCGGTGTGGACGGCGCACTGTATAAGTCTATGGAGTTCACCGGCCCGGGTGTGGCTGGCCTGACCATGGATGACCGCCTGTGCATCTGCAATATGGCGATTGAGGCCGGTGCCAAGAACGGTATCTTCCCGGTGGACGAGGTGACCAAGGCTTACCTTGCAGGCCGCAGCCAGCGCCCGCCGGTGTTCTACGAAGCTGATCCCGATGCCGTGTACGAAAAGACCATTGAGATCGACCTCGGCGCACTGGAGCCCACCGTCAGCTACCCTCACCTGCCCGAGAATACCCATGTTGCCAGCGAGGGCAAGGACATTAAGATCGATCAGGTGGTCATCGGCAGCTGCACCAACGGCCGCTTAGAGGACATGGAAGCCGCTTACAACATCCTCAAGGGCAAGCACATCGCCAAGGGCGTGCGCGGCATCATCATCCCCGCCACCATGGCCGTGTACAAGGAGTGCATCCTGCGCGGCTGGACCACCGCCTTCATTGATGCAGGCTGCATCGTGTCCACTCCCACCTGCGGCCCCTGCCTGGGCGGCTACATGGGCATTCTGGCCGAGGGCGAGCGCTGCGTTTCCACCACCAACCGCAACTTTGTGGGCCGCATGGGCCATGTGAAGAGCGAGGTCTACCTGGCTTCTCCCGCCACCGCCGCCGCCAGCGCCCTCACCGGCTATATCACCGACCCCCGCACGGTCTGATCGGAAAGGAGAACAACAATGAACGCAAAAGGTTCTGTTTTCAAATACCCGGATAATGTGGACACCGATGTCATCATCCCGGCCCGCCACCTGAACACCCAGGACGCCAAGGAGCTGGCCAGCCACTGCATGGAGGACATCGACAAGGATTTCGTCAAGAATGTGAAGGACGGCGACATCATGGTGGGCGGCTGGAACTTCGGCTGCGGCTCCTCCCGTGAGCACGCACCGCTGTGCATCAAGACCGCCGGCATCTCGGTGGTCATTGCCAAGAGCTTTGCCCGCATCTTCTACCGCAACAGCATCAACATCGGCCTGCCCATCATGGAGTGCCCGGAGGCTGTGGACGCCATCAGCGCAGGCGACACCGTGAGCGTGGACTTTGACACCGGCGTCATCACCGACGAGACCAACGGCAAGGTGTTCCACGCCGAGCCCTTCCCGCCCTTTATCCAGAACATCATCTCCGCCGGCGGCCTGATGAAGGCCATCCAGAAATAAGCCCATCCGCTCCCACGCAAACGGTGCGGAACCCTCTCCGTCATCGCTGCGCGATGCCACCTCCCCCGAAAGGGGGAGGTCTTGCGTATCTATCGGTCAGAAGCATAAAAGCTCCCCCTTCGGGGGAGCTGCTGAGCGCAGCGAAGCTGAGAGGGTTCATCCGGTGAGAAATTAACCAATAAGGAGAACAGACCCATGGAAAAAAATATTGCTGTCATCTGGGGCGATTGCTCCAGCCCGGAGATCGTAAAGCAGACCCTCCGGGTGCTGGATAAGGTGGCTGAAAAGTACGGCCATACCTTCCATTACACCGCTGCCGCCATGGGCGGCGAGGCCATTGACAAATACGGCGACCCGCTGCCCCAGCACGAGCTGGACAAGTGCCTTGCCGCCGACAGCGTGCTGCTGGGCGCGGTGGGCGGCCCCAAGTGGGAGGGTCTGCCCGGGGAGCAGCGGCCGGAAAAAGGCCTGCTGCGGCTGCGCGCCGGGATGGGACTGTACGCCAACAACCGCCCCGCGAAGATCTGGCCGCAGCTGGCTCCGGCAAGCCCCCTGAAGCCCGAGATCGTGGCACAGGGCATTGACTTTATCATCGTGCGGGAGCTGATCGGCGGCGTGTATTTCGGCCAGCACCAGACCCACACGCTGGAAAACGGCGAAAAGCAGGCTGTGGATACCATGCCCTATGCGGAGCACGAGATCGAGCGCATTGGCCGCATCGGCTTCGAGACCGCCCGCAAGCGCCGCAAAAAGCTGTGCTGCGTGGACAAGGCCAACGTGCTGGACACCAGCCGCCTGTGGCGCACCGTGATGCACCGGCTGCAGGCCGAGTACCCGGATGTGGAGTACAGCGAGATGTTCGTGGACAACTGCGCCATGCAGATCGTGAAGAACCCCGCCCAGTTTGACGTGATCGTCACCGAAAATATGTTCGGCGATATCCTGTCGGACGAGGCTTCCATGATCACCGGTTCCATCGGTATGATCCCGTCCTCCAGCCTTGGCGATGGCACCCGGGGTCTGTACGAGCCCATCCACGGCTCGGCCCCGGACATTGCAGGCAAGGACATCGTAAACCCCACTGCCTGCATTCTGTCCGCCGCCATGATGCTGCGGTACTCCTTTGGCATGGCAGAGGAAGCCGATGCCATTGAGAACGCTGTGAGCCGTGTACTGGACAAGGGGCTGCGCACAGCCGACAACATGAGCAACGGCTGCACTTGCCTTGGCTGCACCGCCATGGGCGACGCCATTCTGGCAGAGCTTTAAGCCGCAGCGCGGGACGATTTGAAATGCGCTCCGCTTTGCTCTGCGCATAGTTCAAGGAAAAACGATTTATAATTTCAGAATACCGGAGCGTCTGCGGACGCTCCGGTATTCTATTTTCACGGGAGGGGTCGTAAAGGTAAGCAGCAGTTGCGGCGCTCGTTTCCTGCGGAAACAGTTGCGCTGCGGGGGCTGAACCCTCTCAGGCTCACATTCGTTCGCCAGCTCCCCCGAAGGGGGAGCTTT
>CAJMQZ010000074.1 GCA_905215595.1 uncultured bacterium | reverse complement strand
CAGCGGTAGCGATAATGAATGCACCTCCAAACAAAATCCATAGTGTTGCAATATTTGGCATAGAAAACGCGGCCGCCCATATTCTGGACAGCCGCGCGAAATTTCACACAAAGCCGCAGCATTCTCAAAGGAATAAGCTGCCGTTTCGGGTATAGCCCGGGGACATCCTCCCGCAAGGCGAGCGCGGCACAGGCCGTAGCTGCTTTCTTTACCCGGCTATTTTACCACGCTTTATCTGCCCTGTCAAGCACTTTTTATGCGTTCTTTGGAAAAAATATGACTTTCCGGCCAGTGGGGCGCGTAAGCTGCCGTTTTACCCCTTCCGTCATCGCCTGCGGCGATGCCACCTTCCCCAAGGGGACGGCTTTCGTGCTGACGGAAAAGTGTGCGGTACCGCTTAAGGCGTCCCCTTGGGGAAGCTGGCTGCGAGTGAAACGAGCAGACTGAAGGGGTATTTCCCTTATGCCTCGATCAGTTTGCCCAGTGCAAAGGAGTAGATGCCCTTATAGGTCACCTTTTTCGGTGCAAAGCGCTTTTCGATGGCAATGGCGTAGAGGTTCAACTGGGCGCGGTAGGCGCGCAAAAAGTCGCTCTCGGCCTTGCGGCGGTCGGTCTTGTAGTCCAGCAGTTCCAGATGGTCGGGGTACACCAGCACAAGGTCGGCGATGCCCTGCACCAGCACCTGCGCGTCTGCGGCAGCGGGCAGTTCCTCGTGCCCCTGCGCCGCCAGCACAGCACCGGCGGGCAGCGCGGTGATGAAGGGCAGCTCCCGCAGCACCTGCTGCGCCGCGCAGATCCTTGCAAAGGCTTCGCTTTCCACAAAGCGGCGGATGCACACCGCATCCAGCTTTTCCGCGATCTCCGGGGCGGTCAGCTGCAATGCCACCTGACGGTCCCGCTCTGCCGGAATGGCCGCATCCAGCGTGCCTGCGGCCTTGGCCTCAGCCAGCCGGGCAAAGTCTGCGTGCTCCAAAAAGGCGTGCAGCGCGGTGCCCATCTCGGCGGCAGTCAAGCCGTCCTTGGAAAGGAAGCCCGGGCGCTCCAGCGTGGTCTGTTCGGCCTTGTGCACGATGCTGGTCACGCTGACCTTGGCGGGCACCTGTGCAAGGGCTGCCGCCGGGTACTGCCACGCAAAGTTCTGCCGCAGTTTCTCCACCAGTGCCGGGTCGGTCTCCGGCACTTTGTTCTCCGTGTCTGCATCCGGTTCCTCGGCCAGCTGCACGGCATCGTCGCACACTTTGATTGCCATCGTACTTTCGGTCTGCACAAACAGGAGCTCCCGGTTGCCGGAAAGCTGCCGCAGCACCCCGCCGTCCGGGTGCACCAGCAGCGCCGCCCGCAGCCAGTCGGCAAAGCTGTTGGCCTGCTGGTGCAGCGTAGCCCCCGCCCCGGCAGCCAGAAAAGCCGCAGCCTTGGCAAAGGGCTTTGTGGTCTTGCCGCTGCTCAGGGGCACGGTGAGGATGAGCTTATCCTGCGCACGGGTGAGCGCCACATACAGAAGGCGCATCTGCTCGCTGCGCAGTTCCCTGGCGTGGACATTGGCCAGCGCGGTGTAGGCGGCGGTCTTATAAGCGCCCTCGCCGTTCTCCGGCCGCAGCCGCAGCCCCGCGCCGAAAGCGCGGTGCACCAGCACCGGCTGGCGGATATCCGAAGCGTTGAACTTGCGCGCCGTATCCCCCACGAACACCACCGGGAACTGCAAACCCTTGGAGCGGTGGATGGTCATGATGGACACGCACCCCGGGTGCACCCCGCTGGGCACAGTGTCCTGTCCGGTACTGCCGGCCTGCGCGGCGGCATCAATGGCGCGCACCAGCGCCGAGATGCCGCCTGTACCGGAAGTGGCGCAGAAGGAGGCAAACCGGCGGGCATCCTCCCGGCGGCGGGCACCGTTTTCCAGCACGCCCAGCGCCGCCAGATACCCGGTGGAGGCAAAAATTTCTTCCAGCAGCTGCTCTGCCGGGGCGCTGCGCGCCATCTGCCGCAGAGCGGTGAGGTGGGCGTAGAAATCCTTCACCTTTTCGGTAAAGGGATCGTCGGCCGGGTCCTCCAGCGCCAGCAGCAGTGCGCCGTACAGGCTGATGCGGGCGGGCTTTTTGTCCGGCTCGGCCTGTACCTGACGGCTGCGGGCGCGCAGCCGCACAAGGTCATCCTCCGTAAAGCCGAACATGGGGCCCAGCATGGCAGCAGCCAGATAGATGTCCTGCGAGGGGTCGTCGATGACCTTGAGCAGAGCGATGAGGGGGCGGATGTGGGGCGCAAGCATCAGGTTCTCCCGGGCGTCGGCGTATACCGGGATGCCCCGGGCGGTCAGCGCCTCCACATAGGCCGGGAACTCGGTGCGCGCTGCCAGCAGTACGCAGCAGTCCTCGTACCGCACCGGGCGGGTGGTGCTGCCCTCCCGCACCGGCTCTCCGGCAGAAACCAGCTGCGTAATGCGTTCGGCGATCCAGCCTGCATCGGTTTCCGTCTCATCGTCCGGCAAAAACTGCACCTCCACGCTGCCCTGATATTCCCCTGGTGCGCCGCAGACCAGACGCTGTCCGTCGCCGTAGGCGGTATCGCCCAGCTCCGGGGTCATGAGCTGCTCAAAGAGATAGTTGATGCCCGCCACCACCTGCGGTGCGGAGCGGAAGTTTGCATCCAGCGCCAGCAGCGCGTCCGTGCCCGGGGTGCCCTCCGGCGGGCGGGGACGGGCTTTTGCGCCCGGCAGCAGCGGCCAGCTGTCCAGCTTTTGCCGGAAGATGCCCGGCTCTGCCTGCCGGAAGCGGTAGATGCTCTGCTTCAGGTCGCCCACTAGGAAGAGGTTATCCCCCGCCGGGGCGGCAAGGCAGCGGTAAAGGGCATCCTGCAGGGCGTTCGTATCCTGATATTCGTCCACCATCACCGCAGCGTAGTCCTGCCGGATGTTCTCGCACAAGGGAGTTGGCTTTCCCTCCGGGGTGCGCAGCAGCCGCAGGGCAAGGTGTTCAAAATCGCTGAATTCCAGCAGTTTGCGTTCCCGCTTTCTGGCCGTGAACCGGGCATCGAAGTCCCGCACGGCAGCAAACAGCGCCCGCAGCCGGGGCAGGGTGATCTGCCGGTCGGTCTCGGCTTCGGCCTCGGAGCAGCAGATGAGCTGGGTCATCTGCTCGAACAATGCGGCGGCTTCGTCCGAGCGGGTCTTGATCTCAGCCTTGTGGTCGCCGCCCAGACGCTTTTTCATGCCCTTCAGGCCGGGGGCTTCCTCCATGCCCAGCACATAGGGGGTGAGCAGATCGTACAGCGGATCCCACTGTCCGGCAGCCGCCAGCTGCTCCGCCTGCGCAAAGAGGGCGGCGGCTTTTTCCAGCCTTGTGCCGGCTTCCTCGTATTTTTCTGCCACCGTAGCCTGCGCCTTTGCCCGGGCAGAGGGGGTCTTTTTTTCCTCGGCAGCTGCTTGCTCTTGGTCAAAATCCGCATGGCAGTCGGCCAGTGCTGCCGTCAGCAGCTCCCGCGCGGCCTTGGCGCAGCGGGCAGCTTCGGCCAGCAGCAGATCATGCCAGCAGGTACTGGCAAAGCCGTTTTCCTGCTCGTAAGGGGCAAGAAATTCGTCCAACTTGCGGTCGTAATCCGGCAGTGCCCGCAAAAAATCATAGATCTGCAAAATGGCATCGCCTGCCGGTTTATCCGTGCGTCCCTTGCCGTACAGGTCTGCAAAGGCGCAGAAATCCGGGTCGCGGTAGGCATTTTCCAGCGTTTCGGCCAGTGCCGCCCCCCGCAGCAGCTGCACGGTGCCGGGGTCTGCCGGGGCAAAATCCGGCGGGATATCCAGCGCCTGAAAGTGCTTGTGCAGCAGGTTCAGGCAAAAAGCGTCAATGGTGCAGATGGGTGCACGCTGCAGCAGCATCCGCTGGCGGCGCAGCATGGCATTGCCGGGCTGCAGCTGGCTGCGGTGCAGCAGCGCCTGCCCGATGCGGGCGCGCAGCTCTGCCGCCGCCGCGTTGGTAAAGGTGACGATGAGCAGCCGGTCGGCGTTGACCGGGTGCTCCGGGTCGGTGATCAGCTGCACCGCCCGCTCGGTCAGCACGGCGGTCTTGCCGCTGCCTGCGGCTGCGCTCACCAGCAGCGCACCGCCCCGGTCGGCAATGGCGGCCTGCTGCGCCGGGGTCCATTTGGGTCCGCTCACGGCTGTTCCTCCTCTTCTTCAGGTTCTTCCTCGGGTTCAAAGGGCTTTGCAGGGGCTTCCAGCGCACGCTCGTGCACCCCGGTCTCGTGGCAGCAGATAAAGCTGTAATCGCACCATGTGCAGGGGCTTTTGCTGCTGCTCACCACCAGCGGCTCGGCATCGACCTGCCCGCCGTAAAGCTGCTCTCCCATCTGGGTAACAAGGTCGTCCAGATGCAATTGAATGCGGCTGAGCTTGGCGCTGTCTGCCCGCTTGTCCTTCTGGTAGGGGCTGGGTGCGCCGTTGCGGTAGCCGAAGGGCAGGTACTTGCCCGTTTCGTCCGCATCCATGGCGTCAAAGATCTTCTGCTCGTCCCGCACAAGGCCGTCCAGCTGGTACTCCACCGCTCGGGCAGCCTGCTCGCGGGGCAGGGTCTGGGGGGCGGGGTCGGCCAGCAGATACAAAACGCCCGCCGGCTGTGCGCCGGTAAAGCGCCCGCCCGCATCCCGGGTCAGGCTGAACAGATACAGCAGCATCTGGCAGTCCAGCCCGCAGTAGACCTCTTTCAAGTCCAGCTTTTTGCTGCCGGTCTTGTAGTCCACCACCCGCACCCAGCGGGTGCCGTCCTCCTCGATCCACTCGTCCGCGCGGTCCACCGTGCCCACCAGCTGCACCGTGCGCCCGTCCGACAGGCGGTACACCTGCCCGGGCACGGCATCCTCGCCCCGGCCTATTTTCAGCTCGCAGGCCACGGGCTTGAATTGGGACTGGTTCTGCTCGTCCCGCAGATAGCACAGCAGGCTGGTCATGCTCTTTTTCAGCCGGGAGAGCAGGTAGGCAAAGCGTGCGGTATCCTCCGGCAGATAGCGCCGCGCGTACTCGTCCACCAGTGCGGCGGCAAGGTCAGCCATGGCGGTATCGTCCAGCTCCAAAAAGGGGCGCAGCCCGGCGCAGGGGTTGTCTGCCCCGGGGTGGGGGTCCAGCGCCATCTGCAGCACCCAGTGCATCAGGGTACCGCTTTGGTCGGCCGAAAGCTCTGCACGGCGGCGGGGCTTCAGCCCCAGCACATACTGCAAAAAGTAGCCGTAGCGGCAGGTATAGTATTTTTCCAGCTGGCTGGGCGAGATGTGCAGCCGCCTGCCCAGCAGCGTTTCCAGTGTGGGCAGATCCTGCACCTGCCGGGGCGGGTCCTGCTCCATGCGCTGCAACAGCGCAAGCCCCCGGGGTGCCTGCACTCCCTCACCGGGGGCGCGCAGCGCCTCGGTCAGGCTGGCGCGTTCCAGTTCGGTCAGCGGCCAGCCGCCGCCCAGTACGTCTAAGCCGTCTGCGGGGGTGGCGGCAAGGTCGATCAGTTCCAGCTGCGGTGCGGCGGGCTGCAATGCCTCCACGATGGGTTCCAGCGCAGCACACAGGGTCTGCCCCTGTCCCTTCGGCCAGCTCATCCACAGCCCCTTTGCCGGGGCGGTAAGAGCTTTGTAAAAGCAGACCTGTTCACGCACCACGCGGTTCTCAAAACAGTCCGGCAGATCGATCTGTTTTGCCATCAGCAGGTCGCGGTCGGCGTGGGTCAGCAGGCCGCTTTCTGCGGGGGTACAGGGAAATTCGCCCTCTGCCAGCCCCAGCACGAACACATAGTCCGGCGCATCCAGACGCATTTTACCGGCGCTTGCCAGCACCACCGCGTCCAAGGTCTGCGGGATGTGCCCAAGGTCAGAGGAGCGCAGCAGCAGACTGAAAAGATCCTCGTACTCCGGCACGGTGATGCCCTGACCGCCCAGCAGCCGCGCCATCTCGTCCAGCAGCTGCATCACCACATTCCACTCGCGGGCGGCTTCCTCTGCCGCCGGGATGCCCCGGGCGGTGCGGATATCCTCCACCTGTGCAGCCTGCTGTCCCTCTGCGCCCAGCTCCTTCAGACAGAAATACAGCGCCCGGCTGATCTGCTCGGCGTTGGCGCTGCGCACCTTGCTGCGCAGGGTATCCACCGCCGTCACCAGCTTTTTGCGGGCATTCTCGGCGCGGGTCAGGTTCAGCATATCTTCCTCGGTCAGTTCGGCGTCACCGAAGCCACGGGGACTTTTGGTAAATTCTGCCCGCCACGCCGCTGCATTAGGCGACCATGTGTAGGCGTAGTTCTCCAGCGCGCAGACTTCCGGCTCGGTCAGAGCGCACAGGCCGGTCTTGGCCAGCACGGTCAGCTGCTCGGTCATGTCCGCACCCCGCAGCAATGCCAGCAGTGCCCGCACCGCCGTGGCGGGGGCGCTGAACTCCGGGGTGGTGGGTTCGTCGCAGTACAGAGGGATCTCTGCCATGCGGAACTCGTACCGCACCACAGCCCGGTACAGGCTGATATCACGGCAGACCACCGCAATTTTTCCGCAGCGCACCCCCTGCCGCATCAGGCGGCGGATGGCGGCTGCGGCGCAGCGTGCTTCCTCCTCCCGGCTGGCGGCGGCAAACAGCCGCAGCTCCGGGGCGCTTTCCGGCGGGGTGCAGCTGCCGGTCTCCAGCAGCTCGGTCAGGGCGGCAAGCCCCGGGGCATCTTTATGGCGCAGATCCCGCCGCAGCAGTTCCGGCGCAGCCACCTGTGCGCCGTTTTTGCGTGCCAGCTGGCGCAGCTGCGCCGCCACCTGCTTTGCACCGGAGAACAATTCCAGATCGCCGGGCTGCATGGATGCGCCGTCCTCGCACAGCGCCACCGTTACGGCGGGCAGCGCGGCCAGCATGGCGCCCATCAGCCGCTTTTTGGGCGCGTTGAAGGTGTCGAACTCATCAATGAACACCTCGCGCTCGCGCAGAAAGTCCGGCAGCTCGTCCCGGGCAAGCGCAGCTTCCAGCCGGTCGGCAGCCAGCTCCAGACGGTCGGCGGGGTCCATGCCGGTGCCCGTCAGCAGGCTTTCGTAGCCCTGAAAGATGAGTGCCAGTTCGCCCAGCTTTGCGCTCTCGGTGCCGCAGTCCCGGGCAAGCTCCTGCAATTGCTGCCCGGAAAGCCCGGCGCTTTTCAATTCGTCTATGGTCTCTGCCGCCATCTGGCAAAAGGCTGCGCTGCGCCGGTGGCGGTAGTAGTAGTGCACGTTATCCTGCAATTCTTCCAGCGCACGGCGCACCAGCACCGCCCGCCCGGCATCGGTCAGGGTCTGCACCGCCGCGCCGCCCTCTATCGCAAGGATATGCTCGGCCAGACTGGTAAAGGAATAGCTTTCCACCATGCCGGAAAGGGCATCGCCCAGCTCCCGGTAGATGCGTGCCTCGGTGCTGGAAGTAAACTGCTCCGGCACCAGCAGGATACTGCGTTTCCCCGCCTCGGCGCGGGCGCGGATGCGGGCATACAGCAGGGTGGTTTTGCCGCTGCCGGAAGTGCCCAGAACCAGTTTCAGCATTTCGGTCTCCTCCCGCTCGTTGATTTTTGCCTTTATTGTAACACGAAAGCGGAGATAAAACCACCGCTTTTCTTTGCAATCCCGCCGCCGCTGTGGTACACTGAAAAAAACATTCTGTACACCGGAAAGGGACTTTGTATGAAGATTTTAGCCGTTGACTACGGGGACAGCCGCACCGGCCTTGCCACCTGCGACCGCACCGAATTTCTTACCACCGCCATCACGCCCCAGATCACCTTAAAGGCGCGCAACAAGGTTGCCGCCCGGGTCTGCGAGGTAGCCAAGGAGATCGAAGCCGAGATGATTCTGATCGGTCTGCCGCTGAATATGGACGGCACCGAGGGTGAGCGCGCCGCCAAGAGCCGCAAGCTGGCAAAGACTGTGGAGCTTTGGAGCGGCCTGCCGGTACGGATGTGGGACGAGCGCCAGACCACCTGCGCCGCCGCCGACCTTCTGGACGAAAGCGGCACCTACGGCAGCCGCCGTAAGGAGATTTTGGATTCGGTCAGCGCCACGGTGATTTTGGAGGACTATCTTGCATGGCGTAAGGAGCACCCCGGGGAGATGTAAAAAATGATGCCTGTGCTCACGCACAGGCATCATTTTTTGACTTTACTATTTATCCCTGATAGGTCTCGATGCTCACGCTGTTGATGGTAATATCGGTGGTGGGCTTCTGGTTTTCGTCCACGGCGGTCTGGGCGATGGTGTCCACGATGTCCATACCCTCGTACACCTGCCCGAATACGGTGTCGGTGTAGTCCAGATAGGGTGCGCCGCCCGCGGTCTGGTAAGCGGATACCACCTCGGCGCGGTAACCGGAGGCATTCATCTGGTCCACCAGCTCCTGCGTTACCGACTGTTCTCCCGGCAGCGATTCCACCACATAGAACACGCTGGCACACGCGCCGGAGGCATCCACGCCCATGCACAGCGCCCCGGCGTAATGGTGCAGGCTGTCCGATGCTTCCACCGGGTAGCGGCTGCCCTTCCAGATGGTAGAGCCCTTACCGTCTGCGCCCTGCCCGGCTTCCACCACGAACTGGTTCTCCACCCGGCTCACGGTAAGGCCGTTATAGTAGCCCTGCTGCACAAGGCCGATAAAGTTATCGCAGGCCTGCGGGGCCTTTTCCGGGAAGAGCACCGCCCGGAAAACACCCGCAGAGGTATCGAACACCGCAACCGTGTTCCCTGCTGCCGGGTGGGTGAACTGCAGCTCAGCGGATTCCACCGCCGGGCGGCTGATGCTCTGGACTTTACTGCCGTTTTCCTGCGGCCGCAGCGTGCAGCCGGTAAGCAGCAGCACCGCCGCAAGACAGACTGCCCCTAATTTTTTCAACATACTCCCGCTCCCTGTTCCATATACTGTACTACAGCGCCGCACAGCGCAGCGCAAAAGCTTTAACCAGTAGTATACCATATTCTGCGCGGCAGTGCGAGAGGAAATTGCGTGAAAATTTATCCAATGATTTCTGTGCGAAAAAGCATCTTGACGAACCGGGCAAAACACGCTACACTATAAGCAGACCAAGCGGGGTACAGCCCGCTGCATCAACTGCTTTTTGTGATAAAGCAATACAGGAGCGTATTATGTCTGACGAGATCAAGAACCCCAATACGGAAGAGGAATATCAGCCCGACCTGATGACCCTTGAGGACGAGGACGGCAACGAGGTCACCTTTGAGGTGATCGATGCGCTGGACCACAAGGGCGTGCATTATCTGGCTGTTGTGGAATATGCCGAGAACGAAGAGGACCTGAACGAGGACGCCCAGCTGGTGATCCTGAGTGTCGGGGAGGACGATGAAGGCGAATATCTGGACGTTGTAGAGGATGACGAGGTGCTGATGGAAGTCAGCAAGCTGTTCGAACAGCGTCTGAGCGAGGACTACGATATCGAGTAAGTCCTTTGACGGATTGACCCGTGCAAGACTTCCTGCCCGGCTCGATTTGTTGCGGTTTGTATGATCCTACTAATCATTCAACGGGAGCCCGGAGTTCTCCGGTGGATTGCAGACCTCCCCGCCATGGGTCGACCATGGAGGCTCGATGAGGAAGCGTGATTCCGGAGACAGGGCACCCACCTGTCCGTAAGGGTAGGTTTGATTGACCGCAGACGACCGGG
>CAJMQZ010000073.1 GCA_905215595.1 uncultured bacterium | reverse complement strand
TGCACGTCCTTGCTTTTTAGAATATTCTTTAACTGAACAGGCTTTTAGTGTTGTGAGAGTATACGGACAGTACTAAACCAACACAGATATACAACATAAGCACCGAGCTGCCACCGGCGGAGTAGAAGGGCAGGGTGACGCCGATGACCGGCAGCACCCGCAGATTCATGCCCACGTTTACGGCGATCTGCGCCATCAGAGCACCGCCGATACCGGCGCAGATGTAGCTGCCCAGCAGATCCTCGCTGCGGGCACCGGTGGCAAAGGTCTTGATCACCAGCGCCAGCAGAACGCCCAGCACCACGCAGCAGCCCACAAAGCCCGCCACGTTGCCGATCCAGCTGAGGATGAAGTCATTGTGGGCGTTGGGCACGCTGTAATACCGGCCGGTGAATAGGCCGTTGCCAAAGATGCCGCCGGAGCCCAGCGCGATCTCGCCGCGCTGCTGCTGGTAGATGATGTTCTTCCATACCGTCTCGCTGGGGGCCCAGCCGGTGGTGTTTTCCGGGTCCAGCACCGCCAGAATGCGGTACCACTGGTATCCTTTGCCGATCTTATCGCTGAAAAAGGCAAAGGCCACCGCCACGGCAGCGCCCGCCGCCGCAAAGGCTGCAAAGATATACTTCCAGCTCAGCCCCGCCGCAAACATCATGCAGCAGCCGATGATGCCGTAGATGATGGCGGTGCCGTCATCGCCCTGCACATGGATGATGGCAATGGGCACCAGCAGATGCAGCAGCAGCTTTGCCAGCTCCTTTGGCTCATTGATGCGGCTGCGCACGTTGTTCAGGTGCATGGCAAAGGTCAGGATAAAGCTGATCTTTGCCAGCTCTGTGGGCTGGAAGGTAAAGCCGCCCAGCTTGTACCAGGAGTAGTTGTCGGTATCGCCGGCGTTGTAGCCGATGGTCAGCGGGCCGATGGATACGTTGCGGATGACCAGCGTGGGCAGCACCAGACCCCACGTCAGCACAACGTGCACCGGCCACACCTTTACAAGGCTGCGGTAGTCCACGCAGGAGAGCAGCAGCGCGATCACGATGCCAATGACGGAAGCGCCCGCCTGCACCAGCGCCCGGCGGTAGTCGCCAATGCCGATGATGGCACCGGTCACCTCGTCGGTGGCAAAGCCGTTGCCCTGCTTAGCTGCCCATGAGGACAGCGCCAGCACCGCCATAACGCTGCTGAAAATGCACAGCAGCAGATAGATCTTATCGCTGCGCTTAAAATATTGTCGAATGCTATCCAAAGAAAGCACCGCCTTTCGTCAGAACAGTCTGCCGGGGTGTACCTGAGTACAGGCGATAAAAACCCAGCATATCGCTATTATACACAAATCCCCCTGCCAATGCAATGCGCCGGGTGTGACGGAATAGTAAAACATTGCCGGGGTGCTTGACAAAGCCCCGGTTGCATCCTACAATGAACCTGTGGGCGCAGCCTTGCGCACAACAGCCCCGGCAGTGTGCCGGGGGAGAGGAACGAAAAAGAAGAAATGGAACATACAGTTTATCGCCGCCTGCTCAGTGCAGTGTGTGCCATCGCACTGGCCTTTACGATAGTGTGCCCGGCAGTGGCCGCCGCACCGGAGGACACCACCAGCACCACCCAGACCCTGACTGCCTCTGAGGTGCGTCAGATGCAGCAGACGGATGCCGCCGTCACCGCCCTGACAGACAGCGCCGCCTACGCCGGAATGTCGGAGGAAGAGCGTCAGGTGGCTGCGCTGGCGCAGCTGGACGAGCTGGCGGCGCAGGGGCTTGTGAAAAAAGACAGCATCTATGTGGATGCGAAAAACGGCATGATAAGCTTTACTTACAGCTGCGGCGCACTGGGCGGTATTCTGCTCACCGATACCGAGAGCGAGGCGGACGCCGCCCTGCCCGGGCCGGAGATGGAGAATGCGCCCGCCCTGCTCGCTGCCGAGAACGGTACCGTGGGCAATGCGGTCATCTACTATGCCTTTGATAATGGAGTCAACAGTAACCGCTACCCCTACTATTCTTATATGAAGGACTACTGGAACGGCTACGGGTTGGACACCCATCTGGACATGATGGTGACTGTCTCCGACCTGAAGCGGATGGCAGACTACGACCTTGCCATCCTAAGTGCCCACGGCGCGTACTATACCTATGAGTACGGCTGGCTGTGGAAAAAGCAGGCCACCGCGCCCATCATCCTGCTGCTGGAAAAATCCGATTTCTGGAACGACCTGCGCTACGGCATGGAGCTGCTCAGCCACCGGGTCATCAAGGTGAACGGCTGCTACGCCGTCACCGGAGGCTTTTTCGGCAACGCCTACCGGGGCGGGAAGCTGAACGGCACCATCGTGCTCTCGGAGACCTGCGAGTTCTACGGACGCAGCGGCCATGTGGACACCGCCCTTTCGGACGGGCTGCTCTCCGGCGGGGCAAAGGCTGTGGCGGGCTTTGTGAATAACGTATACAGTGTGTACTCCCGCAGTATGCTGTGGGCGACCGTGAACCGCCTGATCGAGGGCGAGACCTTGCAGCAGGCCATTGATTACGGCCTTGAGGTCTACGGCGAAAACGACATCGTGTGGTATCTCAACCAGAACACCGGGCGGCATCCGCACCCGGCGGCGTCCTACCCTATCATTCAGGGCGATGCCGCTGCCCGGCTCACCGCGCCCGGCACGCTGACGAACGGCGCAGCAGAGCGGCAGACCCCTGCCGCCGCCTGACCATTGCACTTTTGCACGTTTTATATTATACTTAGGGATGGCAGAGTGTCTGCCATCCCTTTTTTGAAACGATGAGGTAACCTTCATGTCAGAATATATCACCCATTCCCGCGCCGAGACGGTGGCGCTGGGCAAGCGGATGGCCGCTGTGCTGGCTCCCGGGGCGCTGATCGCCTTTACCGGCGGTCTGGGCGCGGGCAAGACCGCCTTTACCGAGGGGCTTGCCGAGGGTCTGGGCTGCACCGACCCGGTGTCCAGCCCTACCTTTGCTATCGTGAACTACTACCGGGGCCCGCGCCCGCTGGCACACTTTGACCTGTACCGCATTTCTACCGAGAACGATCTGTGCGCGGCAGGCTTCTACGATTATCTGGATCAGGGCGCTGTGGTGGCGGCAGAGTGGAGCGAAAACTTTGCCGACCTGCTGGCACTGGAAAAACCCATCCGGGTGAACATCGAACGTCTGGACGATACCACCCGCAAGATCACCATTGAGGGGGTGACGGTATGAATATTCTGGCCGTGGATACGGCGGGCAAGACCGCCGGTGTGGCTCTGCTGCAGGACGACCGCCTGCTGTACGAGGTATACCTGGACGGCGGCATGACCCACAGCGAAACGCTGATGCCCATGGTCGACACCTGCTTAAAGCTGTGCGGGCTGACCTGCGCGGACATCGACCTGTACGCCGTCAACGCAGGCCCGGGCAGCTTTACCGGCCTGCGCATCGGGCTGGCCGCCGTCAAGGGGTTGGCCTTCCCGCGCGAGACGTTGTGCGCCCCGGTGTCTACCTTGGAAGCGCTGGCTGCTGCCCACACCGGCGAGGGCACGGTGCTCTGTGCACTGGACGCCCGCCGCGCACAGGTATACAGCGCAGCTTTTGACCTTGCCACCCACACCCGCCTGCTGGACGACGACGCCCGGGCGGTGACAGATCTGGCTGATTTTGTAGAAAATTGCAAAAAGCCTCTGTTTTTTGTTGGTGATGGTGCGGGTCTGTGCTATAATAAATATAGCAATGTGCCGGGCGTGCTGCAAACGCCCCCGGCGCTGCGGGGCGGCCGTGCCGCTGCCGTAGCACTGGTGGCAAAGCAGATGGCCGCAGCCGGGCAGGCTGTGCTGCCGGAGGCGCTGCTGCCGGACTACCACCGTCTCAGTCAGGCGGAGCGGGAGCGGGCGGAGCGTCTGGCTGCCGAAGCCGCAGTAAACAAACAATAAAAGAGGAACTGTGACCACTCACAGGGAAAGGACGTTTTTCCATGGCAAAACCCATCGCACTTGCCGCCGACCACGGCGGATTTGAACTGAAAGAGGCTGTCAAGGCACATCTGGAGGAGCTTGGTCTGGAGTATATCGACTTTGGTACCCACAGCACCGACAGCGTGGACTACCCCGATATGGCTGTGCCCGCCTGTGACGCAGTGGTGAGCGGCCAGTGCGAGAAGGCACTGCTGTTCTGCGGCACCGGTGTGGGCATCAGCATGGCAGCCAACAAGATCAAGGGCATCCGCGCCTGCTGCTGCTCCGACAGCTTCAGCTGCGAGTATACCCGCCGCCACAACGATGCCAACGCCCTGTGCATGGGCGGCCGCGTAGTGGGCGCAGGCCTTGCCTGCCAGCTGGTGGATATCTTCCTGAACACTGAGTTTGAGGGCGGCCGTCATCAGCGCCGCATCGACAAGCTGACCGCACTGGAAAACCGCTGATTGAAATTTTTGTAATTTCACAGAGAAGCCTGCACTGCAAGCTTCTCTGTGAAAAAAAGCTATTTGTGCGCCCACCGGGCGGGCAAGGCTAAAGATCAGTACCCGATAGAATGTTCTATATAAATTAAGGAGCGTGTTTTTATGACCCCGATGATCGTTGAACATCCGCTGCTGCAGCACAAGATCAGCCTGCTGCGCAACAAACAGACCGGCACCAAGGAGTTCCGTGACCTCGTTGGCGAGGTCGCAACTCTGCTGTGCTACGAGGCTACCCGCGATCTGCCGCTGGAAGAGGTGGAGATCGAAACTCCCATCACCATGGCAAAGACCAAGGTGCTGGCAGGCCGCAAGCTGGCTCTGGTGCCCATCCTGCGCGCAGGCATGGGTATGCTGGACGGTATGCTGACCCTGCTGCCCGCTGCCAAGGTTGGCTTCATCGGCCTGTACCGTGACGAAAAGACCCTGCAGCCTGTGGAGTACTTCTGCAAGCTGCCGCAGGATATCGCCGAGCGCGATGTTCTGGTACTGGATCCCATGCTGGCTACCGGCGGCAGCGCCATCGACGCCATCACCCAGATCAAGAAGCACGGCGCAAAGCGCATCAAGTTCATCGGTCTGCTGGGCGCACCGGAGGGCATCAAGGCTCTGCACGAGGCACACCCCGATGTGGACATCTATCTGGGCGCACAGGACGACCGCCTGAACGAGAATGGCTACATCGTGCCCGGTCTGGGCGATGCAGGCGACCGTATCTACGGCACCAAGTAAAACATATCTATAAAAAACAATGCCGGAGCGTTGATGCTCCGGCATTGTTTTTTATCTTACATCTCGCTGCTGCGCAGAAAACGCACCAGCATGGGCAGCTCGTACAGCAGCATCAGCAGCCAGCCCACGGCGTAGCTGAAGGGCAAAGCTTCAATATCCATCTTCAGCACCAGCACAAACAGGGCGGCGGCAGCCACACGACCGCCCATGTTCAGCATACTGCTGTTCAGGGTGACCTTCAAGTCGCCCATGCCCCGGAAAAAGCCCTGGATGCCGTTGGTGGCGGCGGGCAGCATGTAAAACAGAGCGCTGGTGCGCAAAAACCGCACACCCAAGTCCACCACGGCGGGGTCGGTGGCAAACAGCCGGATGATGGGCTGGGCGAACAGCAGACAGATGGCCGTAAGCAGAATGCCATAGGCAAATTCGATGCGCATACCGCAGTGGTAGCCCTGCCGCACACGGTCGGCCTTGCCCGCGCCGCGGTTCTGCGCCATCAGGGTGGTCATGGCGTGGCCGATGTTCTGCTGCGGGGTGTAGGCAAAGTCGTCGATGCGGGAGGCGGCGGTAAAGGCCGCCATGGCGTTGACGCCCATGGTGTTTACGATGGCCTGCACCGCAATTTTGCCCAGCTGCACTGTGGCCTGCTGCATGGCGCTGGCCCAGCCGTAGCTCACGGTCTTGCGCATCAGTTTGCCGTCATACACCAGCCACCGTCTGCCCAGCTGCAGGACTGGCACTTTGTAACGGATGTACACCACGCACAGC
Source organism: uncultured bacterium (assembly GCA_905215595.1). Lineage (GTDB taxonomy): Bacteria > Bacillota > Clostridia > Oscillospirales > Ruminococcaceae > Faecalibacterium. Next base: position 3,781 of record CAJMQZ010000073.1, on the reverse strand, counting down.
AGGCAGCAGGCAGCCTCGCTGAGCACGGTGGAAAGAGCGCAGCCCTCGCTGCCCCAGCCCAGCGCCTCCACAAAAAACAGGTCGCCGCCAATGTTCAGCACCGCACTGATCATCAAAAAATACAGTGCACTCTTGCTGTCGCCCAGCGCACGCATGGTGGCGGCAAGAAAATTATAGAAGAAGGTGAAGATCAGCCCCGCAAACACGATACGCAGGTAGTTTACCGCAATGGGCAGAATAGCCGCAGGCACCTGCAGCAGCCGCAGCAGCGGGTCTGCCAGCAGCACGCACAGGGCAGAGAAGGTCAAAGAGAACACCGTGCCCGCAATGGCAGTGGTGGATACCTGCCGCTCCACCAGCTTGGTGTCCCCCGCGCCAAAGGCGGTGCTGACCAGAATGCCCGCGCCCAGACACATCCCGTTGATGAACAGGATGGCAAGGGTCATCAGGGGGTTCGAGGTGCCCACGGCAGCCAGTGCATCCTCGCCCACAAACTTGCCCACGATGATGCTGTCGGCGGCGTTGTAGGTAAGCTGGAACAGGTTGCCCAGCACCAGCGGAATGGTAAATTTGATCAGCAACGGCGTAATAGCACCGCTGGTCATGTCCTTGGTCATGAAAAACGTCCTCTTTCCTATTGATAGAAGCAGCCGCTTACACGATGTTGGTGCGTCCGCTGAAAATGGCCAGCGCCGCGCGGCTATTGCAGTTGGCCAGCAGCTGGGCGGCGGCGTGCAGGGCAGCACCGGCGCTGACCGAAGCGGGGATGGCATCGGTGCGCAGCACCTGCTGGGCAGCCCGCTGGGCGTCCCGGCTGGCCACGGCAGAGACGTTATCCACCACATAGCTGTTGTAGTTTTCCGGTATAATGCCGTAGCCGATATCCGGGATGCCGTGGGGGCCGGTAAGCCCGCCGCCCAGCACCTGATTTTCATACGGCTCCACCGCCACGATGCGCACATCGTTCGTCCATGCCTTGATGGTCTCGCCCACGCCGGTCACTGTGCCGGCGCTGCCCACGCCGATGGTAATGGCGTCCACAAGGCTCTGGTTCTGCCGGGCAATGCTTTGCACGATGGCGGGGCCGGTGACCCGGCGGTGATACTCCGGGTTGTCATCGTTGGCAAGCCAGTTCATATAGTACCAGCCGTTCGCGGCGGCGGTCTGCGCCGCCAGTGCCCGTGCCCCGGCCAGACCGCTGCGGGCAGGGCTGTGCCGGATCTGTGCACCCAGCCGCAGCAGGTACTCCTGCCGCAGGGCAGGGGCATCCTCCGGCATCACCAGCACGATGGGGTGCCCGGCGGTCAGGCTGGCCAGCGTAAGGGCGGTGGCAAAGGGGCCGGAGGCTGCTTCAATGATGGGCTGCCCCGGGGCAAGCTGCTTTTTTTCAATGGCAAGCGCCAGCATCCCCTCGGCAAGGCCGTCCCGGGCGGTGCCGGTGGGGCCGTTAAAATCCAGATACGCGTACAGATGCCCCTTCAGCCCGCAGGCGGCGGCATAACCCCGCAGCTCCACAATGGGGCAGGCAGTGGTAAGGGTCTGGTAAAAATTAGAGTAGATCGGCACAGAAGAACTCCTTTCAAGAGGATGCGTCCGGTCAGACCGTGTTCGGGAAACTTTGGCAAAAGAGTCCCTTTGCAGCAAAAAAGCTCGCCCTTCGGGAGCGCTGCCGAACGCAGGGAGGCTGAGAGGGTTTATTGGGATACAACACTATTATCCTAACGCAAAGCCCCCGGCTGCGTCAAGATGCCTTTTGGCAAAAACAGCGAATTTTGGGCAGATATTTCAGAAAAAACTCCAAAATCCCCTTGACAAGGGGCAGGGGTTCTGGTATACTCCATCCGTAAAGCAAAAAAACTTTACAACACAGCAAGCACAGACAGCAGAGCACCGGGGGTCAATAGCAATGGCAAAAGATCTGGAAATGGGGTATCTGCTGGATTTTTATGGCGAGGTGCTTACCCAGAAGCAGCGCGAGATGCTGCGCCAGTATTACAACGATGATCTTTCGCTGAGCGAGATCGGCGAAAACTTCGGCATCACCCGGCAGGGCGCACGGGACGCCATCAAGCACGGCGAGACCACCCTGAAGGAACTGGAAGAAAAGGTAGGCTTTGCGGCCCGCTACCGGCGGGTGCAGCAGAAGCTGGAGCAGCTGGAACAGCTGGTCATCGACACCCGTTTCGAGTGCACCGGCCCCCGCGCTAATATCACCACCACGGAATATGTGGAAACGCTGACAAAAATGCTGGAGATCATCCGCTCGATGGATGAAGCAAACGAAAGCTGATCGAATTTTGAAAGGAGCACCGCACAATGGCATTTGAATCCCTGACCGACCGCCTTGCCGGTGTGTTCAAAAAGCTGCGCGGCCACGGCAAACTGACCGAGGCCGACATCAAGACCGCCATGCGGGAAGTGCGCATGGCCCTGCTGGAAGCCGATGTCAACTACAAGGTGGCCAAGGACTTCTGTGCAAAGGTGTCGGAGCGCGCCATGGGCCAGGAGGTCATGGAGAGCCTGACCCCGGCCCAGCAGGTGGTCAAGATCGTCAACGAAGAGCTGGTGGCTCTGATGGGCGGCAGCGAGGCCGCCCGCCTGAACCTCAAGAACAAGGGTCAGAACGTGATCATGCTCTGCGGCCTGCAGGGCAACGGTAAGACCACCCACGCTGCCAAGCTGGCCAAATACTTCATCAAACAGGGCCGCCGCCCCATGCTGGTGGCCTGTGACATTTACCGCCCTGCGGCGATCGACCAGCTGCAGGTGGTGGGCAAACAGGCCGGGGCTCCGGTGTTCACCCTGCCGGGTGCCAAGCCCCCGGAGATCGCCCGCAAGGCGCTGGCCCACGCCAAGGACTACGGCAACGACATCGTGATCCTGGACACTGCCGGCCGTCTGCAGATCGACGAAGTGCTGATGCAGGAGCTGGTGGACATCAAGGAAGCCGTTCCGGTGGACGAGACGCTGCTGGTGGTGGATGCCATGGCCGGCCAGGACGCCGTGAACGTGGCCAAGACCTTCAACGAGACGGTGGGCGTGGATGGCATCATCCTCACCAAGACCGACGGCGATACCCGCGGCGGTGCAGCGCTTTCCGTGCTGGCCGTTACCGGCAAGCCCATCAAGTTCCAGGGCACCGGCGAAAAGCTGGATGATCTGGATGTGTTCCACCCGGACCGCATGGCAAGCCGCATCCTTGGCATGGGCGATGTGCTCAGCCTGATCGAGCGCGCACAGGATGCCGCCGACGAAAAGGCTGCCGAGGAGACCGCCAAGCGTCTGATGGAAAACAAGTTCGATATGAACGATATGCTGGAGCAGTTCGCCCAGATCCGCAAGATGGGCGGCGCAGGCGCGATGCTCAGTATGCTGCCCGGCGCATCCGGTATCGACGCCAGCCAGATCGACGAAAAAGCCTTTGACCGCATCGAGGCCATGATCTATTCCATGACCAAAGAAGAGCGGGAAAAGCCTTCCATCATCAACCCCAAGCGCAAGCGCCGCATTGCCGCAGGCAGCGGTACCCGCGTAGAGGACGTGAACAAGCTGCTCAAGCAGTACGAGATGATGCAGAAGATGATGAAGCAGTTCAAGAAGAGCCCCAAGGGTTTTGCCCGCCGTCTGGGCGGCATGATGGGCAACCCCAACGCCTTCCGCGGACTGAAATAACAACGGTATACAACCCCGGCGGGGTTTGTAACATATATCAAAAACAACAATTTTTGGAGGATATCTATTATGGCAGTTAAGATTCGTCTGCGCCGCGTTGGCGCCAAGA
>CAJMQZ010000072.1 GCA_905215595.1 uncultured bacterium | reverse complement strand
AGAAGTAGAAGATGATGCTCAGCATCTGCAGCACGGTCTTGACCTTGCCCCACATATTGGCGGCGATGACCTTGCCGTCCTTGGCACCGGCGGCTACCATGCGCAGGCCGGACACTGCAAACTCGCGCGCCAGAATGATGCACAGCACCACGGGGCTGCACACGCCGTCCCGCAGCATGTAGATGAAGGCCACGGTGGTCAGCAGCTTGTCGGCCAGCGGGTCGGCAAACTTGCCGAAATCCGTGACCATGTGCCACTTGCGTGCCAGATGGCCGTCCAGATAATCGGTAAAGCTGGCAGCGGCGAACACGATACCTGCCAGCAGGTAGAAGGTGGCGTTAAAATTGCCGTCCACAATGCCGTCCAGACTGGTCAGGGTCACAAAGATCATGAACACCGACACCAGAATGATACGGGTCAGGGTAAGTTTATTGGGCAGATTCATAGATTTTATCCTCCAATTCGTTATTTTACGACTGTACCATACAGATCGTAAAGGTCGCTGTCCTCTACCAGCACATCATAGAACTGGCCGGGGTACAGCGGTTCCTCGCTGGAAACGCAGACGCAGCCGTCCACTTCCGGCGCATCGCCGGTGGTGCGACAGAGGTACAGACCGTTTTCCTCATCGATGCCGTCACACAGAACGTGCACGGTCTGGCCCACCTTTTCGGCCTGCTTCTGCGCCATGATGCCGGTCTGGATCTGCATTACCAGCTCGGCGCGCTTGTCCTTGACCTCCTGCTCGATCTGACCGTCCATCCGTGCTGCCACGGTGTTCTCCTCGGCGGAGTAGGCAAAGCAGCCCAGACGGTCGAACTGCACTTCCTTGACGAAGTTGCACAGGTCCTCGAACTGCTCCTCGGTCTCGCCGGGGAAGCCCGCGATCAGGGTGGTGCGCAGGGTGATGCCGGGGATCTCGCGGCGCAGCTTGCCGATCACTTCCAGCAGCTCCGCGCGGGTGGAGCGGCGGTTCATGTTCTTGAGGATGGTGTCGTTGCAGTGCTGGATGGGCAGATCGAGGTAGGGCACCACCTTCTCGTTGCGCTTCATGGCGGCAATGAACTCGTCGGTGATGCGCTCCGGGTAGGCGTACATGATGCGGATCCATTCCAGCCCCGGCACCTTGTTCAGCTTGTCCAGCAGCTCACAGATGCTGCCGGGCTTGCCCCAGTCCTCGCCGTAGGCGGTGGGGTCCTGCGCCACCACGATCAGCTCCTTCACGCCCTCACCGGCCAGCCAGCGGGCCTCGGCCACGCAGTCGGCCATATCGCGGCTGTGCAGCGGGCCGCGGATGCCGGGGATGGCGCAGTAGTGGCAGCGGTTGTTGCAGCCCTCGGCGATCTTTAAGTACGCATAGTGGGCGGGCGTGCCGATGACGCGCTTGCCGCCCAGCGGGAAGTCCTTTTTGGCGCCGTAGCTTTCCAGATGGTTCTCCCCATGGAACAGCCGCTCCACGATGGTATCAATGGCCTTGTTGGAGGCGCAGCCTACAACGGCGTCCACCTCGGGGATCTCTTCCTCGATCTGGCTGCGGTAGCGCTCGGCAAGGCAGCCGGTAACGATGACCTTCAGGTTCGGGTTCTGCTGCTTATAAGCGCAGGCTTCCAGAATGTTTTCAATGGCCTCGGTCTTGGCGCTCTCGATAAAGCCGCAGGTGTTCACAAGGATGACATCGGCTTCGGCCAGATCAGCCACGGTCTCGTGCCCGGCAGACAGCAGGATGTGCACCATCACATCCAGATCCACCTGATTCTTCGGGCAGCCAAGGGAAATACACGCAATTTTCATAAGGGATGATACTCTCTTTCTCTTTTGAGGGATGCTTTTGAATTTTTACGATTTGCTTTTTTAACGGGAAGGCTGGCTACCGGACCGCAAGGCCGAACCCTCTCAGCCTCGCTGCGCTCAGCAGCTCCCCCGAGGGGGGAGCTTATACACGGCTACCGGTTTGCTCCAGAAAAGCTCCCCCTTCGGGGGAGCTGGCAAAGCCGCAGGCTTTGACTGAGAGGGTCTTATTCTTCCTCCACCCTGCGGATGGCTTCTTTGATGACGGGGTAGGCAAAGCCGCGGCGCTGCAGAGCAGCCACCACAAGGTCGCGGCGGCCGATGGCCAGTTTTTTGCGGTAGCGACTGTCCACCAGCGCGGCGGCGGCTTCCAGCTCCGGGTCATCGCCGCCGTCCTCCGGGGCGTAGACCGCTTCCAGCGCGCCCGCTACCTCGGCGGGGGCAAGCCCCTTCTGGCGCAGGCTCTGGGCGGCGGCGCGGCGGCTTTTGCGGGCAGCCAGCAGACTGTGTGCCCGTGCTTCGGCGTAGCGGGCATCGTTCACATAGTCCAGCTGCACCATCTCCGCCACAGCGGCGGCAGCAGCCTGCTCGGTATAGCGGCGGCACAGCCGCTCATACAGCATATTGGCAGAGACCTCCTGCCCGGCCAGCGTTTCCAGCGCGCTGGCCCGCGCCTTGGCGGGGTCGGCGCACTTTTCCGCATCCGGGCGGGGTCGGCGGCGGTAGAAGGCCATTTAGTCCTCCACCATGATGTCCAGCTCGCTCTCGCTGCTGCGGGTGGGAGCCTTGACTACCGGCTCCTTTGCGGCGGCGGGGTCGGCGGGCTTCTCCACTGCGGCGGCTGCGGCGCGGCCTGCCGGGCGGCGGGTGGCGTACAGCTTATCGGCGTTGGCGCGGATCTGCCCCTCGATGTCATTGGCGATCTCGGGGTTATCCTTTAAGAACTGCTTGGCGTTGTCGCGGCCCTGACCCAGACGGATATCGCCATAGTTGAACCATGCGCCGCTCTTCTGCACGATGCCCAGCTTCACACCCACATCGATGAGCTCGCTCATTTTGGAGATGCCCTCGCCGAACATGATATCGAACTCTGCCTCACGGAACGGCGGAGCCACCTTGTTCTTGACGATCTTGGCGCGGGTGTGGTTGCCGATGAACTGGCCGGAAGAGTCCTTCAGGCCCTCGACGCGGCGGATGTCGATGCGGACAGAAGAATAATACTTCAGGGCGCGGCCGCCGGTGGTAACTTCAGGGTTGCCGTAGACGATGCCCACCTTCTCGCGCAGCTGGTTGATGAAGACACAGACCGTGTTGGTCTTGCCGATGACGCTGGTCAGCTTGCGCATAGCCTGACTCATCAGACGTGCCTGCAGACCCACATGGCTGTCGCCCATCTCGCCCTCGATCTCGGCGCGGGGCACCATGGCGGCTACCGAGTCCACTACGATGGCATCAATGGCACCGGAGCGCACCAGTGCCTCGCAGATCTCCATGGCCTGCTCGCCGGTGTCCGGCTGGCTGACCAGCAGGTTGTTGATGTCCACGCCCAGCGCCTCGGCATAGGTGGGGTCCAGTGCGTGCTCAACGTCGATAAAGGCCACCTCGCCGCCCTTTTTCTGGGCTTCGGCAAGGATGTGCAGTGCCAGCGTGGTCTTACCGCTGGATTCCGGGCCGTACACCTCGATGATGCGGCCGCGCGGCACACCGCCCACGCCCAGCGCCAGATCCAGCCCCAGACTGCCGGTGGAAATGGCATCCACCTGCATGGAGGCGTTGTCGCCCAGCTTCATGACGGCACCCTTGCCGAACTGCTTTTCGATCTGCGCCAGCGCCGTAGCCAGCGCGTCCTTCTTGGCTTCCGGCTCGGTCTTTTGGGTGGCCGGTGCAACGTTGTTGTTCTGATTTTTTGCCATAGCCTGCTGCTCCTTTTATCCTTTGGGCCCGCAGAGGGCGGGCCGTCCTTCGCTTTCCTTCTTAGTATAACACAAAATCAAAATATTACAACAAGAAGTTGTTTGTTTTTTCCAATTTATTTTGGGCGATGGGCGATCACGCAGCGGTCGTTGCCGCCAAAGTCCTGAATGCAGCGGATCTCTGCCCAGCCGTTCTCTGCCAGCAGGGCGGTTACAGCTTCCCGCTGCTGCCAGCCGATCTCCAGCACCAGCGCCCCGCCGGGGCACAGTGCGTTTTTGTAGTGCTGCGCCAGCGCACGGTAGAACACAAGGCCGTCCTCCCCGGCTTCCAGCGCCATGGCAGGCTCCTGCGCCACCTCGGGCTGCAGCTGCTCCATCTCGGCGGCGGTCAGGTAAGGCGGGTTGGAGACGATGAGCTCCAGCTGCCCCTCCGGCAGGGTCTCCCAGTAGGTGAACAGGTCGCCCTGCACCGGCTGCACCGCGTAGGCAGGCTTTTTGCTTTCCCGCAGCGCGTTCAGCGCCGGGCCCCAGTCAAAAGCAGGGGCATCCGCCTGCTCAAGGGCAGAGGGTTCCAGCACGTTCTCGGTCTGTCTGCCCTGCCCGGTCAGGGCGCAGCGGGCGTTCTTTTCCAGATAGACAAAAGCCGCAGGGCTTTTTTCCACGCAGGTCACCTGCGCGGCAGGGCAGAAGCGCTTGACCCCCAGCCCCAGACAGCCTGTCCCGGCGCAGAGGTCCAGCACCCGGGGCGCTGCGATGCCCGCAAGGGTCTCGGCGGCGGCCTGCGCCACCACCTCAGTGTCTGCCCGGGGACAGAGCACCCCGGGGCCTACCGCCAGCTCAAAATCTAAAAAGCTCCAGCTGCCGCAGAGGTATTGCAGCGGCTCCCGCGCGGCGCGGCGGGTGCAGAGCACTTCCAGCGCCGCCGCCTGCTCTGCGGTCAGCGGACGGTCAGAAAGGCGCACGTCCCGCCCGGTCGCCAGCCGGAACAGCTCCCGCGCGTCAAAATCCGCGTCCGGGCAGCCTGCGGCGGTCAGCCGCTGCTCCACCTCCCGCACCGCTGCGCGGGGGAGCATTGCTTCGCTTACCATTTGCCCTCCTCCGGGTTTTCAGGCAGCACGGGGGTGATGGCTGCAATGGCCACCTCGATCATGCTGTCGTCCGGCTCAAAGACGGTGAGGTGCTGCACCCAGATGCCCGGCTGCCGGATGATGCGGGTAGCGATGTTATCCGACCGGCCGCACCACTTGAGCAGCTCGTAGCTGATGCCCATGACCAGCGGCAGCAGCAGCAGCTTGCACACCACACGCAGACTGATGCTGCCCCACGGCAGCACGCTGTACAGAAACACGCTGACGATGACCACCAGAATGAGGAAGCTGGTGCCGCAGCGGGGATGGAAGCGGGTGTACTTGCGCACATTCTCCACAGTCAGCGGGTCGCCCGCCTCGTAACAGGCAATGGTCTTGTGCTCTGCACCGTGGTACTCGAATACGCGGTGGATCTCCTTCATTTTGGAGATGCCCACCATATAGGTCAGGAAGATGGCCACCTTCAGCACGGCTTCCAGCACCACCTTGCCCCAGCGCCCCAGCGGCAGCAGACGGTTCACCCCGCCCACAAGGAAGGTGGGCAGCACGGTGAACAGCAGAATGGCCAGCAGACCGCCCAGCACCACCGCCACGGTCAGCAGCGCGTTCTCGGCTTTTTCGCCCAGATGCTCCCCCACCCATTTTTCAAAGGCAGTCTCCTCCTCGGCGGGGTCGTAGTCGTCCCCCATGCTCACCTGTGCCGAGTACATCATGTAGCGGTAGCCCACGATCATGCTCTCGATCATGGCAATGGCGCCGCGCACCAGCGGGATCTTCATCCATACCCCGTGGGCGGGGGTGGGGTCGAGCTTGGTCTCGATGGTACCGTCCGGCTTGCGTACGGCGCAGCACATCTGTTTGGGGCCGCGCATCATGATGCCCTCCATCAGTGCCTGCCCGCCTACGCTGGTCTTAAAGCGTTCCTTTTTAGGTTGATTCATTGGTTTCTCCCGATATCCGCTCCTGCCGCTTTGGGCAAAGAGCGGTCTTTTTTGTATTATATCCGGGTCAAAACCCGGGCAAAATTTATTCTAGCACACAAATGTGACAAAATCTGTGTTTTGGGCGCTGCTCACGCCTTATGGTACAGCGGCAGACCCAGCGTGACCACGGTGCCGCGCCCGAGGGTGCTTTTGATATCCAGCGTGCCGTCCAGCGCGGTCATGATGGAATCCACCAGCGCCAGACCGATGCCGCTGCCACGCACCGAGTTGCTGCCCTTGTAGAACTTGGTCTTTACATTTTCCAGATCCTCCGGCGGGATGCCGCGCCCCTGATCGATGATCTCCACAAAGGCCTTGTACTCCCCTGCCCACAGTTTGACCGTGATGCGCCCGCCGGGGGCAGAGTATTTGATGGCGTTATCCAGAATATTGATGAACACCTGCCGCAGACGGTCCGGGTCGGCGTAGACAGGGATCATCTCCTCCGGCTCGGTGTAGTGGAGCAGCAGCCCCTCCTGCCGGATGCGCGCCTCGCAGAAGAGCACCGCATCGGTCAGCTCTGCCACCAAGTCCAGCGGGCGGCACTCCATGCGGATGCGTCCGTTCTGCAGGCGGCTGAAATCCAGCAGCTCCTCCACCATATTGTTCAGCCGCCCGGTCTCGTTATTGATGATCTCCAGCCCCTTGCGGTAGTTCTCGTCCGTGGGGTCGTCCAAGGTCATCAGAGTCTCCACCCAGCCCCGGATAGAGGTAAGCGGGGTGCGCAGCTCGTGGGACACCGAACTGATGAACTCGTTCTTCATCTTCTCGGTCTCTTCCAGACCCTCAGCCATCTGATTGATGGTGCCGCGCAGCCGGTCCACCTCGTCGTGAGGGTCGCCGGTCAGGGGCAGACGCACATCCAGCTCGCCCCGGGCGATGCCGGCGGCGGTGCGCTCCACCTGCCCCAGCGGCACCACGATACCCCGCACAAAGTACAGGCCGGACATGACCGTAAACAGCAAGATCGCCACCGCAATGAACACACTGATGATGATGGCGTTTTTGACCTGCCGCTCCACCAGCGCCAGACTGGTGACCAGCCGCAGGGCGGCCACGTCCTCGGCGTCGTAGGGCACCAGCGAGCAGGCCGCCATGACTACCTCACCAGACTGGGTGCGGTACACCGCCACGCCCAGACCGTCCGGGCCGTTGAGCGCCTGTTCAAAGTCCTTACTGCTGACGATACCCTCCGCGTCCGTACCGCTGGAGGAGGCAATGACGCCGCCGTAACTGTCCAGCAGCATGAACTCGTATTTATCTTTATCGGCAAACTGTTCCACCATGCGCCGCAGCGCCAGACTGCGGCTGGCGGCAGCGCTCTGGGCGGTATCGCCGGTATACATTTTCAGCTGACCGGTCACCGAGGAGAACCGCCGGTACATAATTTGCTGCACGCTGCTGTAATAGCCCCGGGTATAGCTGTACAGAAACATTACCTCGGCCAGCAGCACCACCAGTACAGTGATAAGCAGGTTGCCTCGCAGCCAGCGGCGGGTGATACCGCTTCGCATAACAGTGTCCTCCTTTCGGTGAGATTTAGAACGAACTTCCTCAGTCAAAACCTGACGGTTTTGCCAGCTCCCTCGGAGAGGGAGCCTTTGGCATGACGGGAAAGTTTACTGCTGAATTGAAAAGTTGCTTGTCCGGGAGTTTACCCCCTCAGTCTGCTCACTGCGTTCGCAGCCAGCTCCCCCAAGGGGACGCCTTTCAGCGCTGTCACAGAGTTTCCCGCCACTGCTGAAGCCGTTCCCTTGGACAGACTCTCCCCGGCCGGGGAGAGATGTCGCGTAGCGACAGAGCGGGGAGCGGGTGGCATCGCCGCAGGCGATGACGGAAGGGGTGGCTTCCGGGACAGCAAAGTTTCCAGCTAAAGTGCAGCGCCTGAGGGGGTAGGTTTTATTCTTCCCACCGGTAGCCGTAGCCCCACACGGTCATGATGTGGGCAGGATGGCTGGGCTCGTCCTCCACCTTCATGCGCAGGCGGCGGATATTCACATCCACGATTTTTACATCACCGAAGTAGTTCTCGCCCCAGACCCCTTTCAGGATCTTTTCGCGCACCAGCGCAGTGCCCGGGTTGCGGAAGAACAGCTCCATGATCTGGAACTCCACCTGCGTCAGCTCAATGGGCTGACCGGCTTTCAGCAGAACGCGGCGGTTCTCGTCCAGCACAAAGTCGCCGCTGGTCAGGGTACCCAGCGGGGTGTTCTCCCGGCTCTCCCCTTCCTTGGTGCGGATGACCCGGCGGCACAGCGCCTCCACACGCGCCAGCAGCTCGCTGACGCTGAAAGGCTTGGTCATGTAATCGTCTGCACCGATGGACAGGCCGCGGATCTTATCCTGTTCCTGCCCCTTGGCGCTAAGGATGATGATGCCGATCTGCTGGTCGGTGCGGCGGATGGTCTCACACAGCGAGAACCCATTCATGCCCGGCAGCATCACGTCCAGAATTGCGGCATCACAGCCGGGTTTCTGTGCCAGCAGCGGCAGAGCTGCTTCGGCGCTTTCGGCCTCCACCACCTCCATCCCCGCATGGCGCAGGTTCAGGGCGATCATATCGCGGATATTGGCTTCATCTTCTACAACAAGCACTCGTACCATGCAGCATCCTCCATTCCTTAATTCAGCAGATACAACGCCTTGGAAAGGCGGTAGTTCGTGTCAGAAAGCAAAACGTCCGGGCCCATTTTGGCCTGCACCTGACGGGACGCCACCACGCCCAGCCGGGTCCAGCCGGTGGAGTTGGCCGAGGTCCTTGCCAGCCGTACCGTCAGCACCAGCTGATCCTCGTCCACTGTGCGCAGCTCCACCGCGCCGTCATATTCCTCGCTGTCGGTCAGTTTCAGGTTGCCCTCCCACTCGGCGGGCAGTTCGATATAACAGTTGGTCTCCTCGTCCAGCAGACCAAAGCTTTTTTCCGGATGGCTGCTGGTGTAGTCCATCCAGACGATAAAGTCCATGCGGCGGCTCTGGCTCAGGTTCAGCAGACCCGCCTCGTCCGGCTGAGTAGGGATCTCCACAATGCCGTCTCCGTCCAAGTCCCGGCTGACCAGCGTGGGCACGTTGCGCAAAGAGGCGTTATACAGCCGCTGGCTGCTGATCCTTGTGGCGGGCACCATCTGCTGGCTAGTCTCGTCGTAGCACAGCAGCACCGAGGCCAGATTGTTGCCGGAAATGCCGGTCCAGCCGTCCAGCACCAGATAATGCCGTCCATCTGCGCCTGCGCCCGCCGCCACCGAAGCGCAGCCGGAAAACTTATCTGCGGAAAGGCCGTTGACTGCCACCTGCCGGAAGCTGCCCTTGCGGTCTGCTGTCAGCAGCTCGATCTGCACACTGCCGTCCTCCTGTGTAGACATCAGGATCAGATCCTGACTGCTGCCGCCGGTGATGTTTTCCACCAGATACTGCTCGTACTGCTGTTCCAGAATGGTGGACAGGGTGCCCTTCTGATAGGAGTACACCGCCAGATAGTGGTCATTCTGGGCGGCGGTATAGCCCACCACCAGCTGGCAGCTGTCTGTATCCTGCAATTGGGCAAGGCTGACGTTCTCCACTGTTTCGGCAAGACCCTCCACGCTCTGGCGTACCTGCCAGTTTCCGGCGTCATCCCGCTGCAAAATGGCTACGCAGACGTTGGCGGTCTGGGCGGTGGTATACAGTACCGCCGCATCCTGCTGACCGTCGCCGTCCAAATCTTGCAGCACAAAGGGGGAAAGCAGCTCGCCCTGAATGGGATATTTCAGCTGGGCGCTCTCCCCCAGCCAGTCGTTCAGGGCTGTTTGCAGCGCACCGTAATCGCCGGAAAGTTTCGGGGCGCGCAGCAGTTCCTCTACCTGTGCCTTTTCGTTGGCCGGCAGCAGCGTCTGGCAGCTGCACAGCAAAACGCACAGCAGCGTGCACAGCACCAGCCGCAGTCTGCGGGTTCTGTTCATACCGGTCAACCTCCTTCCGGGCATAAAATGCTATTTTCAGTATACCACACTTTGCGGACACAAAAAAGGGGGTGGGCATATCAACCCCTATAACAAAAAAGAAACCACTGCACAAAAACTGTGCAATGGTTTCTCTTGTTACTGTATCAAACAGTCAGAGCAGGATCAGACGAGCTCCAGAACTGCCATCTCAGCTGCGTCGCCGCGGCGAGCGCCGATCTTGATGATGCGGGTGTAGCCGCCGTTGCGGT
>CAJMQZ010000071.1 GCA_905215595.1 uncultured bacterium | reverse complement strand
CAAGGTGGACAGCTTCGAGTTCCCCGGCCTGACCGGCATGGAGAAGATGGCTTCTATCATGCAGAAGCTGCGCGACCAGCCCCCCGTGGAGCTGGCCGGCCACAAGGTGGTCAAGGTGACCGACTACAAGAAGCCGGAAGAGACTGGTCTGCCCGCTGCCAACGTGCTGATCTACACGCTGGAAAACGGCGCTACCGTGGTGGTGCGTCCCTCCGGCACCGAGCCGAAGATCAAGACCTACTTCACTACGCTGGGCAAGGATCTGGCCGAGGCGCAGGCACAGAAGGACGCTCTGGCTGCTGCCATCGAGCCTATCCTGAAGTAAAAACATTTCAAAGCATCTGCGGGGCTGCTGCACGTTTTGTGCAGCAGCCCTTTTTTGCGTTCAGCAGACAGTTGACCGGAGCAAAAGCCTTATGGAGGTGCCGCAAAGTTTACCGTCACCGCGAAAAGCCGTCCCCTTGGGGAAGGTGGCTGCGAACGCAGTGAGCAGACGGAAGGGGTCAGCGCCTGAGAGGGCGAAAGCGCACACTCTGAGTGACTGCCCTTTCAGGACAGACCGCAGGACTTTATGCAGCACAGATGCACTTTTGCTGTGTAAAATCGGTTGAAGTTTGCGCTGTGATACGCTATAATAAAACATGGTTTATTATAAGCAGCTGTGGGCGTACAGCGCGGCACAGCGGCAGGGTAGGTGGAAGAGATGGAAAAAACTGTATCGGCAGTATTGGTGGCGGCGGGCTCCTCGACCCGCATGGGTTTTGATAAGCTCAGCTTTGATCTGGGAGGCGAAACGGTGCTGCACCGCAGCATCCGCGCCTTTGCCCAGTGCCCGCAGATCACCGAGCTTGTGCTGGTGGCGGGCAAAAACCGGGAGTTTGTGGCACAGCAGGCGGCGGATTGCCCAAAGCCTGTGCAGATCGTAGCGGGCGGAACTACCCGCGCCGAGAGCGCAAAAAACGGTGTGCTGGCAGCGCACGGAGAACTGGTGGCAGTGCACGATGCCGCCCGCCCCTTTGTGAGTGCAGTGGTCATCACAGCGGCGCTGGAAGCTGCCGCCCGGTGCGGCGCAGCAGCCCCGGCGGTGCCGGTAAAGGATACCATCAAAGCCGCTGCCCGGGGCGATGGCAAGACCGTGCCCCCGGACTGCGCGGTATGCGCCACCCCGGACCGCAGCACCCTGTATGCGGTGCAGACCCCCCAGTGTTTTGACCGTGCAGCGTACCTTGCGGCGCTGGAAGAACTGGACGCCGCACGCGCCCGCCTTGTTACCGATGATTGCAGCCTGTTTGAGCTGACCGGACGCCCGGTGCAGCTGACGCAGGGCGACTATGCAAACCTGAAGATCACCACCCGGGAGGATCTGCCCCGCCCGGCACAGAGGAAGGACACGGAAATGCGTATTGGACACGGCTATGATGTACATCGTTTGGTAGAGCAGCGCAAGCTGATCCTTGGCGGGGTGGAGATCCCCTTTGAAAAAGGCCTGCTGGGGCATTCGGATGCAGACGTGCTGACCCATGCGGTGATGGATGCAGTGCTGGGCGCTGCGGCGCTGGGGGATATCGGCCAGCATTTCCCGGACAATGACCCGGAGTACGCCGGTGCCGACAGCCTGAAGCTGGCCCGCCGCGTGGCGCAGATCCTTAAGGAGCATGGCTGGCGCATTGAGAACATCGATGCCACCCTGCTGTGCCAGCGTCCCAAGCTTGCACCCCATATCCCGGCCATGCGTGCCAATCTGGCGGCGGCGTTCGGCCTGCCGGTAGAGGCGGTAAGCGTAAAGGCCACCACGGAGGAGCATCTGGGCTTTACCGGCGAGGGGCTGGGCATTGCCGCCCACGCCGTCGCCCTGATCGAAGCTGTGTAAGGGGGGGCACACACGCATGACACTGAATGCGATCATCGCAAATTTTCAGACCTTTAAAATTGTCGATCTGCTGGATATCATCATCATCGCGTTTCTGATCTACCAGCTGCTGGGCATTATCAACCGCACCCGCGCCGGGCAGCTGGCCAAGGGTGCGCTGCTGGTCATGGTCGTGTATCTGGTAGCCAACACCCTGAATATGCGCACCGTTACATGGCTGCTCAACTCGCTGCTGCAAGTCGGTCTGCTTACCCTTGTGGTGCTGTTCCAGCCTGAGATCCGCCGCGCACTGGAGCGCATGGGTCAGACCGACCAGTGGGCCTCCAAGCTGTTCAACGTAAAGGGGCGCTACAACGACCCCAGCCTGAAGGGCGCGTGGCGCAGCGCCATCATTGCCATCTGCGATGCAGCCGAGCGCTTTTCTGAGACCAAGACCGGCGCGCTCATCGTGCTGGAGCGCCACACCAACCTTTCCGAGATCGTGCGCACCGGCACCCCGGTGAACAGCGCGGTTAATCTGGAGGTGCTGGGCACCATCTTCTACGAGGGCACCCCCCTGCATGACGGTGCTGCCATCATTGAGAACGGCCGCATCAAGGCGGCGGGCTGCGTGCTGCCTCTTTCCAACAATCTGGATCTGGGCAAGGATATGGGCACCCGCCACCGCGCCTGCCTTGGTATTGCGGAAAATTCCGACGCCATTGCCATTGTGGTCAGCGAAGAGACCGGCATCATCTCCATGGCCAAAAATGGTGTGCTGATCCGTCATTTTGATCGCCAGAGCCTGTATACCCGGCTCATTGATGAGATGATCCCCAAGGAGTCCACGGTGGAAAAGAACACCGCCGACAGCTGGGTGGAACAGGCGAAAAAGCTGTGGAACTGGATCAGCCAAAAGGGGGAGGACGAGCAGCAATGAGCAACCAGCCGAATAAGACGAATGGCGCAAAGCCTGCCGTCCGCAAAAAGAAAAATCTTCTGGATGACCGCCGCATCCGGCTGGCACTGTCCGTGCTGGGTGCCATCGTTGCGTGGATGGTGGTCACCATCATCGTCCAGCCCGGCACCACCAACACCATCTATAATGTGCCGGTGGATTATACCTACGATTCCGCCGCCTATACCTCCCGGGGCCTGAGCATCGTCAGCGCCGAGGACAAGACCGTGAACCTGAAGCTCTCCGGCGATGGCTACACCATCGGCGGGCTCAGCGCGTCGGATTTTGTGGTCTACCCGGACTGGTCCAGCGTGCGTGACAGCGGCGAAAAGACCCTGCGGCTGCTGGTGCGCGGCGCAAACGGCCTGCTCAACGGCGTGACTGTGACCATGGAGGGCAGCGACAACACGGTGGACGTGGTGTTTGACGTGGTGGAGGAAAAGACCCTGCCTGTTACCGCTACCACCAACTATCTGCGCATTGCGGACGGCTATATCCTTTACAGTACTGAGGTCTCCAAGGAGACTGTTACCCTGTCCGGCCCCAGCAGCGAGCTGAGCAAGGTGGCTACCTGCACTGCCGAGGCATCCTATGACAGCGAGCTGACCGAGTCGGTCACGCTGGACACCCCCCTGCGCTTCTACACCAGCGGCGGCAAGGAGGTCAAGTTCCAGTACACCACGCTGGAAGAGAGCAACGTGGACGTGACGCTGCAAGTGTACAAGATGGCTACTCTGCCAGTGAAGGTGAATTTTATCAACGCGCCGCGCGGGTTCGATAATTCGGTGCTGAGTTATGCCCTCAGCTGCAAGCAGCTTAAGGTGGCAGGCCCGGCAGAAAAGATCGATGCGCTGTCCACCTTGTCCATCGGCACCATCGACCTTTCCACCTTCAGCCTGAACAAGGTGTACGAGATGCCCATCGAGCTGCCGACAGATATCTATCTGCTGGACAATATCTCCACGATCACGGTCAGCTTTGACTGCTCCGGGCTGGAGACCAAGACCATGAACCTGCCCTCCAGCTGCGTGCAGGTGGTCAACCTGCCCGCCACCTATCAGCTGACGGTGGAGACTGAGCGGCTGATGAACGTGATCCTCTGCGGCCCCAAGGGCGCTATGGAAACTTTGACCCCCGAGCAGGTGGTCGTTGAGATAGACGCCGAGGACTTTGCCGTGGCTACCGGCCAACAGAACATTGCCTGCCGGCTGTATGTGCCCTCCAACGGCAAGATCTTTGCACTGGGCAGCTATGTGCTGCAATGCCGCATTGAAAGCAACTGAATTTAAAGGAAAACACAACAAATGATTCTGGTTCGCAACATCCGTCTGCCCCTCTCTGCCGCAGAGCCGCAGGCATTTGAAAAGGCACTGCACACCCTGCGGGTGCCCCGCAGCAAGGTAGAGCACACCGGCGTGGCAAAGCTTTCGGTGGATGCCCGCCACGGCCAGCCCAAGCTGGTATATACTGTGGCGGTTACCCTCAAGCAGCCCGGGGAGGAGGCCGCATTTGCGGCACGCTGCCCGGACGCCGCCCTGCACCGCCGTGCAGACTTTACCCTGCACGCAGGTACCCAGCCGCTTACGCACCGCCCTGTGGTGTGCGGACTGGGCCCGGCGGGGCTGTTTGCGGCCCTGCTGCTGGCACGGCAGGGGTACCGCCCCATCGTGCTGGAGCGCGGCCCTGCGCTGGATGCCCGTGTGCAGGCGGTGGAGCACTTTTCCGCCACCGGTCAGCTAGACCCCAACGCCAACATCCAGTTCGGCGAGGGCGGCGCAGGCACTTTCTCGGATGGCAAGCTGACCACCCGCATCGGGGATGAACTGTGTGATTTTGTCACCGAGGTGTTTTTGCAGCACGGTGCCCCGGCAGAGATCGCGTGGAAGCAGAAGCCCCATGTGGGCACCGACCTGCTGCGCGGCGTGATCACCTCCATCCGCAAGGAGATCGAGTCTCTGGGCGGCGAGGTGCACTTCAACACCGCGCTCACCGGACTGGAGCAAAAAAACGGACGACTTGTGGGCATCGCTACTACAAACGGCAGCTTTGCCTGCGAGACACTGGTGTTTGCGGTGGGGCACTCGGCACGGGATACCTTCAGCATGCTGATGGACAGCGGCCTTGTGCTGGAATGCAAGCCCTTCAGCGTGGGTTTCCGCGCCGAGCACCTGCAAAGCGAAATCGAAAAAAGCCTGTACCACGAGGCCGCCGGACATCCGGCGCTGCCCCGGGGCGAATACCAGCTTTCCCAGCACGTCGGCGAGAGGTGCGTGTACACCTTCTGTATGTGCCCCGGCGGTCAGGTGGTGGCTTCGGCCAGTGAGGAAGAACGTGTTGTGACCAACGGCATGAGCTACCACGCCCGCAGCGGCAAAAACGCCAATGCGGCGGTGGTGGTCAGCGTAGGCGGGGCAGATTTTGCAAACGACCCCCGCCGCGCCATCGCCTTCCAGCGGGAGCTGGAAGCAAAAGCTTACGCCGCCGGTCGTGCCGCCGGAGCCTACGCCGCCCCGGCAGAGAACGTACAAAGCTTTCTGGAAGGACGCGGGCAGCTGCATATTGGCAGCGTACAGCCTACCTACGACCGCGGTGTGACCGCCGCAGACCTGGGCGCACTGCTGCCCGGGGAGCTGGCCGATACCCTGCGGGCGGGTCTGCGCGCCTACGAGCGCAAGATTGCAGGCTACACTGCGCCGGACGCCATCCTGACCGGCCTTGAGACCCGCACCAGCAGTCCGGTACGGCTCAAGCGGGAAGAGGACTTTATGTGCACCCAGCTGGCAGGGCTTTATCCCTGCGGCGAGGGTGCGGGATATGCGGGCGGCATTATGAGCGCCGCCGTGGATGGCCTGCGGGTGGCCCGCGCCATCATCAGCCGGTATGCACCGGCAGAAGGGTGAGAAAATTTTGATGTACGATCGTGAAAACGATAACCGAAATAACGAAGGCCAGCAGGTACAGCAGGAGCTGGAAGACCAGCTGCGCGCCTTTGGCGACACCATGACCGATGCCTTTGCCCACGGCTTTGAGGGCAGGGGCATGGATATCGGTGACCGGGCGTGGGATGTGGGCAAAGCCGCTGTCCATGCAGCCAACTACGGTATCGGAGAGGCCGCAAAGGCCTTCCGACAGGGGCGCAGAGGCTACCCCTACGGGGATGCAAAGCGAACCTTCAACGAAGGTACTGTGGATGCCGATACCTCCGGGATGCCCGGCTGGTTCCGGCAGATTTTTGCAAAGCCGGAGCCGACCCCGGTGGAAAGCATCCGTATCAGCGCCAAAAAGCGACACAGCGCAGGCTACACTTTGCTGGCTGTGGGCATCACCTTTGCGGTAATCTTCGGGCTGGGGACGCTGGGCTGCCTCATCGGGCTGGGCACTATTTCGCCGGCTGCTTTGGGTGACGTTGTGGTGTCGGCTACTGAGGGCGGCGGCATCCTGATGACGGGCACGGACTACGTTATGAACACCGCCTACAACGTGCTGGGCATCGTCAGCAGTGTGCTGGGCCTTGCCACGGCGGGCTTTGGCTGGATGACGGCCTGTGGTGCAGCCCGGATGAAGGCGGGCAGACAGATGGGCCAGTTTGCCGACTACGCCGACAGCGTGGACTACCATAAGGGCCTGCCTGTTTCGATGCTGGCAGACCTGACCCACCAGACCAAGAAAAAGGCGCTGAAAAAACTGCGCGGCTACATCCATAAGGGCTGGCTGAACGCATGGCTGGACGATGAGACTGAAACGCTCTACCTGACGGCAGAGGATTACCGCGCCGCCAAGGAGGCAGCTACCGCTGCCGACGCGCAGCCGCAGCCGGAAAAGGCGGAAATCGGCGATGCTCCGCTCAATCTCGATACCGCCCGCCGCTTTGCTGCCGTGCTGGAAAAAGAACAGCAGCTCATGCAGGACGCGCAGGCACGGGAAGAGCTGGTTGCCATGCAGAAAACCACTACCGCCATCTGCGACTGGCTGGAGGCACACCCGGAAAGCCAGCCCAAAACCCGCCGTTTTGCGGAATATTATATTCCCACCACCCTCAAGCTGCTGCACACCTATAACGATGTGCAGGGGCAGCAGGGCGAAAACGCCGAGACCATCCGCCGGGACATCGCAGGCATCCTGCATACCTTGAATCAGGCGTATGAGAACCTGTACAACAATCTGCTTTCGGACGTAGCCATGGATATTTCTTCCGAGATTGCCGCTTTGCAGGGAATGCTGGCCAACGATGGCCTGACCGGGAGGGAATTTGAATGACCTACCGCGCTTGGGAACAAAAACCGCTGGACCGCACCGCTGTGCGGGAGCTGACCGCCGCCATTGCCGAGCAGGCAGCGGCACAGCTGGAGGAGCAGGCCATGGACGAAGCGCCGTGGTCAGACGAAAAATATAAGGCCGTGCTGGCTGCGCAGCAAAAGGAAAACGCCCTGCTGGCGGGCATTCTTGTCGCCCGTGGCATTACCGACCCTGCCGAAGCGCTGACCTTGCTGGCAGGGGAGGAAGAACTTTCCGACCCCGCGCTGCTGACCGACATGGACGCCGCCTGTCAGCGCATCTGGCAGGCCATTGACAACGGTGAGACCATCGCAGTTTTCGGCGATTACGATGTGGACGGCGTGACCGCTACCGCCCTGCTGTACCAGCACCTCAAGGGCATGGGTGCGACCGTCAAGTGTATGCTGCCCAGCCGCGAGGGGGACGGCTACGGCCTGTCCAAAAACGCCATCCAGTCCATGCACAACAAGGGCTGCACCCTTATCGTGACGGTGGATAACGGCATCTCTGCCGTGGAGGAAGCCGACTTTGCGGCTTCACTAGGCATGGACCTGATCATCACCGACCACCATCTGCCGCCGGAGACTTTGCCCAAGGCTGTGGCCGTGGTGGATCCCCGCCGGGAGGACGACCACAGCCCCTTCAAGGGTCTGTGCGGCGCGGGCGTAGCCTTTAAGCTCTGCGCTGCGCTGGACGGCTGTCCGCCGGAGGAAATGCTGGATTACTGCGGCGACCTTGCCGCCGTGGGCACCGTGGCGGATGTGATGCCGCTGGTGGGGGAGAACCGCACCCTTGTCAAGGCCGGGCTGCGGCAGCTGCAGCAGACCGACCGCCCCGGCTTTGGGGCACTTTTAGAGGAAGTCGGTCTTGCTGGCAAGCCCATCACCGCCGAGAATATCAGCTACGCCATCGCGCCCCGCATCAACGCGGCAGGCCGCATGGATAACGCCGTCACCGCTTTGCAGCTGGTGCTCTGCGAGGACCCGGACAGGGCCGAGGAGCTGGCGCACAAGCTGAACGAGATCAACGCCCACCGGCAGGAGACCGAGCAGCAGATCTTCAAAGCCGCCGAGGAATTGCTGGAACAGCAGCCCGAGCGACTGGATGACCGCATCATGCTGCTGTGGGGACGGGACTGGCATCCCGGCGTCATTGGCATTGTGGCCTCCCGGCTGGTGGAGCGCACCGGACGCCCGGTCATCGTGGTCACCATTGACGAGCACGGCGAGGGCAAGGGCAGCGGGCGCAGCGTGCAGGGCTTTAACCTGCACGCCTGCATCGGCTCCTGTGCCGACCTTCTGGTGCGCTACGGCGGCCACGCCATGGCGGCGGGACTTTCCGTCCGGGAAGAAAATCTACCCGAGCTGCGCCGCCGCCTGAACGACTGGGCTGCCCGGGAGTGTCCGGTGTTGCACACACCGCCCCTTACCTGTGATGTGACCATCCATCTGGATCGTATCACGGTAGAAAGCGTGCGCCATCTGGATCAGCTGGCACCCTACGGAGCCGAGAACCCCACCCCGGTGTTCCTGCTGCAAAGCGCCGTGGTGGATGGCGTATACCCGGTATCGGAGGGGCGGCATAGCCGCCTGCGGCTGCGGCAGGGCAATAGCTGCCTGTACGCCGTCTGGTTCGGGATGCCCGCCGAGCAGCTGCCCTACGCGCTGGGCGATGTGGTGGACGCGGCACTGAACCTTTCGGTCTACGAGTCCGCCCGGGGGGCACAGCTCTCCGGCCGCATCATCGACCTGCACCCGGCAGGGCTGGGCGCAGAGCTGGCGAGGCAGGCTGCACTGGTGCAGGCGCTGCGCCGGGGCACCCCCCTGACCGAAGAACAAAAGAAACAGATCGCCCCCGCCCGCACGGATATCATTGCCGTGTACCGGGAATTGCAGTCCCGCCGCTGGCACGCCGAGGACTTGCAGCCTCTGTGCGCAAAACTGGGCGAGGAGCAGACCGGCAAAACGCTGGTGGCAGTTGCCGCCTTGGAACAGGTGGGGCTGATCACCGCAGCGGAAAAAGGCGGGGCAAAATTCTGGGAGCTGGTGCCGACAGCAGGCAAAAAGAACCTTGCCGATGCCCCCATCCTGAAATGTCTGGAGGAACTATAAATGCCTGAGGGAAAGAAAAATACTGCCCCGGCTCCGGTACGGGACGAGGACGGCTACTCTGCCAAGACCCATCTGCACCAGCCGGTGCAGGAGACCGCCACCGTAGCCGCTACGGCGCTGCTGGCAGATGCACCAGAGGGGGCGCTGCCCTCTGAGGTACGCCCGGAGATCGTAACGTGGGAAAAGCTGTGTGAGGCCATTCAGGCCAGCGGCAAAGCCTACAATATGGAGATGATCCAAAAAGCCTACGAGCTGGCCAACAACGCCCACAACGGCGTGTGCCGCCGCAGCGGCGAGCCCTATATCTGCCACCCGCTGGCAGTCGCCCGGCTGGTGCTGGATCTGGGCATGGACTCCGAGAGCATCGCCGCCGCCCTGCTGCATGACGTAGTGGAGGATACCCCCACCACGCTGGACGACCTGAAAGCTGCCTTTGGCGAGGAAGTGGCATTGCTGGTGGACGGCGTGACCAAGCTGACCAAGATCCAGTTCTCCAATATTGAGGAATTGCAGGCCGAGAACCTGCGCAAGATGCTGCTGGCTATGAGCCGGGACGTGCGTGTGATGATCATCAAGCTGTGCGACCGGCTGCATAATATGCGCACCGGCGACGCTTGGCCGGAGCAGAAGCGCCGCGATAAGGCTCGCGAAACCATGGAGGTGTACGCCCCCATCGCCAACCGCCTTGGCATCCTGAACGTCAAGGAAGAGCTGGAGGATCGCAGCCTGCATTATCTGGACCCTGTGGGCTATGCCGAGATCAGCCGGATGCTCAGCGAGCGCTCCGGCGAGGATTTTTTGATCAAGGTGTCCGGCGTCATTGAGCGCCGTCTGGTGGAAAGCGGCATCGAGGGTGCCACCATCAAGCGCCGGGTCAAGAGCATCTACGGCATCT
>CAJMQZ010000070.1 GCA_905215595.1 uncultured bacterium | reverse complement strand
CCGCGCCCCACTCAAAGGGGCGGCAGTTGACCGGCGTGGGGAAGGTGTTGTCCACCATCAGCGGCACGCCGTGGGCGTGGGCAGCCTTGGCAAACTTTTCAATGTCCAGCACGGTCAGGGCGGGGTTTGCGATGGTCTCGCCGAACACCACCTTGGTATTGGGCCGGAAGGCGGCGTTCAGCTCCTCCTCGGTGCACAGGGGGTCTACGAAGGTGGCGGTAATGCCCATTTTAGCCATGGTGACCGAGATGAGGTTGAAGGTGCCGCCGTAGATGGTGCTGGAGGCTACGATGTGGTCCCCTGCCTCGCAGATATTGAACAGGGCAAAGAAGTTTGCGGCCTGTCCGCTGGAGGTAAGCATAGCGGCAGTGCCGCCTTCCAGCTCGCAGATCTTTTTGGCTACCATGTCGCAGGTGGGGTTCTGCAGGCGGGAATAGAAATAGCCGTCTGCCTCCAGATCGAACAGCTTGCCCATGTCCTCGCTGGTAGCGTACTTGAAGGTGGTGGACTGGATGATGGGGATCTGACGGGGTTCGCCGTTGCCGGGGGTGTAGCCGCCCTGCACACAGATGGTATCACGGTTCATACAACATACTCCTTTGCTTGTTTTTTGGTCAGGAAGGACGATTCCCCGCAGGAGGGGCTGCCTCCGGCGGGGAATCGAAAATTCAAAGCTTCTTATTTCCGCAGGCGCTTATCGCTCTTGGTTGCCCACAGGGTACCCACAGACTGGAACGCCTGCACCATCAGCACCAGCAGCACCACACAGACGATCATGATGTTGGTCTGGTAGCGGTAGTAGCCGTAGGACAGGGCGATCTTGCCCAGACCGCCGCCGCCGATGACGCCGGACATGGCGGAGTAGCCCAGAATGGTGGTCAGTGCGGTGGTCATGCTGGAGATCAGGCCGGGCAGGCATTCCGGGATCATCACCTTGGTAATGATCTGGAACGGCGTTGCGCCCATGCTCTGGGCGGCTTCCACCACGCCCTCGTCCAGCTCGCGCAGGCTGGTCTCCACCAGACGTGCCACGAACGGGAAGGCTGCCACCACCAGCGGAACGATGGTGGCTTTGGTACCCACCGTGGTGCCCACGATGGCACGGGTAAGCGGGAATACACAGATCATCAGGATCAGGAACGGAACACTGCGCAGGATGTTGATAACGATGTTGAGAATGTGCATCAGCCAGCCGGGCAGCGGCAGAATGCCGTCCTTATCACCGGCCACCAGCAGCACACCCAGCGGCAGGCCCAGCACCAGCGCAAACGCGGTGGAAAGGACCGTCACGTAAAAGGTCTCCCAGATGGCAAAGCCGTAATCTGCAATACTCATTCGCCGGTCACCTCCTCTACCGTAATGCCGGGCTGGGCGCGCATATAGGCCGCAGCCTGCTTTGCCTGCTCCACATCAGTGGGCAGCTTGAGCAGCATGGAGCCGTAGCACTGGCCGCTCAGATCACGGGTATCGGCGCTGAGCACCGACACCAGAATGCCCTTTTCGGCGGCAAGGCTTGCCACCAGCGGCTTTGCGGTGGACGAACCGTTGAAGGTGACACGCACCACATGGTCATCCGGCGCAAAGCTGGAAAGGTCGCGGGCTGCGCTGCCGCCGTTGGGGGCGACCAGACGCTTTGCCGCAGCCGTCTTGGGGTTGGCGAAAATTTCCTGCACCGAGCCCTCTTCCATGACCACACCGCCGTCCAGGATGGCCACACTGTCGCAGATCTCTTCCACCACGCTCATCTGGTGGGTGATGACCACCACGGTGATGCCCAGCTTCTGGTTGATGTCCTTGATCAGGGTCAGGATGGAATGAGTGGTGTTGGGGTCCAGCGCACTGGTGGCTTCGTCGCACAGCAGCACCTTGGGGTTGGTGGCCAGGGCGCGGGCAATGGCAATGCGCTGCTTCTGGCCGCCGGACAGCTGGGCGGGGTAGGCGTTTGCCTTGTCGGGCAGGCCCACCATCTCCAGCAGCTCTTTGGCGCGATTTTCAGCGTCGGCCTTTTTCACACCGGCCAGCTCCATGGGAAAACAGATGTTCTTCAGGCAGCTGCGCTGCATGAGCAGGTTGAACTGCTGGAAGATCATGGTGATCTCGCGGCGGCGCTCACGCAGGGCCGCCGGAGACAGGGTCTCCATGGCGGTGCCGTCGATCACTACGCTGCCCTCGGTGGGGCGCTCCAACAGGTTGATGCAGCGCACCAGCGTGGATTTGCCCGCACCGGACATACCGATGATACCGTAGATGGAGCCATCGGGAATGGTGAGGTTGATGTTCTGCAGCGCTTTCACCGCGCCATCCTTCATCTGGAAGGTCTTGGAAAGGTACTTGAGTTCGATCACAGAAATTGCTCCTTTAGATTACCTAGCTTATCCCTCGATGGGTGCCAGACTGTCCTGCTTGCCGCCGTAGATGCCCATGGGCTCTACGTGAATACCGGCAACGGTCACCAGATGGGTACCCTTTTCGGCGTTGAAGTTGTCCAGATACGGCTGATGCTGGAAGTAGTTGGTGTCTACCTGACCGTCCTCGACGACCTGGTTGGGGATCACATAGTCGTCGTACTCCTGGATGTCCAGCGTGATGCCCTTGGCGGCAAGGATCTCCTTGCACACCTCCAGCACCTCGCAGTGGGGAGCGGGAGTAGCGGCACAGCTGACGGTCTGGCCGTTCAGAGCGTCATAATCCACAGTGGAATCATAGCCGTCGGTGGGGTTCTCCACAACGGACACCACGGAGCCCTTGTAGGTCTCGTCCATGAAGTCCTTCACCTTCTGGCTCTGCAGGGCAGCAGCCAGAGCCTTGATCTTAGGCTCCTCCTGATTGCCGTCCTTGCACACCAGAATGTTAACGTAAGCAGAAGAGCCGTCCTCCATGGCCAGTGCATCGGTCATGGGGTTCAGACCGGCAGAGATGGCGTAGTTGGAGTTGATGACGGCGTAGTCCTCGTCCTGCAGGACGTTGGGCACCTGAGCAGCCTCGACCTCATCGACGGTAACGTTCAGGGGGTTCTCCTCGATGTCCTTTGCGGTGGCGGTCAGGCCTGCGTCAGCCTTCAGCTTGAAGAAGCCGTTCTTCTCCAGCAGGGTCAGGGCACGGGCCTCGTTGGTAGTATCATTGGGCACAGCCACCTTGATCTTATCCAGCTTAGCTGCGGCAGAGGATGCCACGCTGCCGGATGCAGCGGCGGAAGAAGCAGTGGAAGAAGAACCACCGCAGGCAGTCAGGGCAGCGGCTGCGGCTGCCACACCGGTAACTTTCAGAAAATCGCGACGAGTAATCATAGTTTTGTTCCCTCTCTATTGTTCTCTATTATGTACTGTGGCCCGCACGGCACCTTTCCGCGCGCGGCCTTGAACGGACGGATGAAAAAATGCCCCCGTCCTTACGAGCCTTAGGCTCTGCAAGGACGGAGGCATGAACATACTTCCGTGGTACCACCTTGGTTCACTGTACCCTTACGGATACAGCCTCGATGCTGCGGCAGCGTGTGCTGCTTACAGCCGGACGCTGTAACGGGCGCATCCCGTTGCGGGCTTAGCACTCCTGCGCCTCGTCCGCACGGCTCCGAGACCATTTTCAGCTTCCTGTTTCCTGCCCTTTTCCACCGCCCGGGCTCTCTGGTAAGGATCAATGCGAAAGCTTACTCTTCTCTTCACAGCCATTTTTGTGATATTGACACTATAATAAACCCATCGGCGGCATTTGTCAACACCTTCAACGAAGTTTTTGGGTAGGGATATGGATCCCGGTCTGCCGCAATGCCCGTTTTGCTTGACAATGCGCACAAAAAAGGTTATACTATAACTACAAAAGGCACTGCGACAAGCGGTTGGCCCTTTAGGTTTTTAGTTTAACTTTTATCCAAAGAAAAACCGTCACCTGTGGGGGGTGGCGGTTTTTACTTTCTTACCTTGATCGTAAACGTAAATCCAAACAAGTGGAATGTCAAAGTAATAGGCATGTTCTCACCTCCTTCCGGAAGTGAGGGCCAACCGCCTGCCGTATGTGCAGTACCTTTCGGTCACTTTTCAGAGACAGGACGATTATAACATATTCCGACCCTTTTCGCAAGAAAGCTCTGGTGTTTCCAGAGCTTTTTATTATACGCCCTTGTATGCGGCTGATGCACATGATAAAATAGGGTATCATCTTTTGCAAGGAGAGCAGGCAATGAACAGCAGAGACCCTTTTCCCGATGAAGAGCTGCGCCACCGCATTATGGATTTTATCATGGCCGCAGGGCAGACCCTGCTGGAAAACGGCGCGGAGGTGTTTCGGGTGGAGCAGACCATGGAGATCATGGCGCGCAGCTTCCATTTGCGGGAGTTCCACGTTTATGTGCTGACCAACGGCATTTTCGCCAGCGCCGGCACTGCCGAGATCAGCGAGGTACGCAATGTGCCGGTGCGCACTACCCATCTGGGGCGGGTGGCGGCGGTGAACGAGCTTTCCCGCCAGATCGCCCAGACAGGGATGACCTTGGACGAAGCCGAGAGCCGTCTGGTGCTGGCGCGGCAGCTGCCCTTCCCCAAAGATCATGTGCAGCTGCTTTCCGGGCTGTGCGGGGCGTTCTGCTTTGCCATGATGTTCGGCGGCAACCTGCGCAGTGCGCTGGCAGCTGCCGGAGCAGGGGTGGCGGCCAGCTGGTATCTGCTGTGGTGCGGGCGGCATGAGGTGCCCGGCGGCTTCCAGAAGATCAGCACCGCCGCGCTGATCACACTGGTGTGCATTCTGCTGTGCAATCTGCTGCACACCTCTGCAAGCCATGCCATCATCGGCACGCTGATGATCCTGACCCCGGGCATCGCCTTTACCATGGGCATCCGGGACTTTGTGCAGGGCGACTACCTTTCCGGCACCATCCGCATGATCGACGCTTTGTTGATTGCCGCCAGCATTGCCATAGGCACCGGTCTTGTGCTGCGGCTGTACAAGGTATTTACGGGGGTGGTCGTGGTATGATGTCCCTTACAGCTGTACAGATCAGCGAGCTGACCGCGCAGTTTTTTCTGGCCGCGGCGGGCACGCTGAGCTTTGCCATCCTGTTTGCGTGCCCCCGGCGCTGCCTGCCTTACTGCGCACTGGTGGGCGCTGTGGGCTGGCTGGGGTACGAGCTTCTGACCCTGCTGGGCGCAGACGCCGCCACGGCATCGCTGCTGTCGGTCATTCCGCTTACCATCCTTACCCGCGTGTTTGCCATTACCCAAAAAACGCCGGTCACGGTGTTTTTGCTGTCCGGCATTTTCCCGCTTGTGCCGGGCGCGGGCATCTACTACACCGCCTACTATTTCATCCAGAACGAAAACGCCCTTGCCCTTGCCAAGGGCATCAGCACCTTTAAAATCGCCGTGGCACTGGCCATCGGCATCAGTCTGGTGCTGTGCGTGCCGCTGCCGAAAAAACACGGTTGACTCTCTCACAACAAAAGCCAGAAGGCTGCTGCAGAAATCCACAGCAGCCTTCTGGCTTTTACTTTTATAGAAAGAGGATCGCAGCTTCAAGGCTTATGCCCGGATGAGCTTGTGGTTTGCAGTGATCTTCACTTCACCCTTATTGTTGCCCAGATAGTTAATGCGGAACGGACCCTTGCCCACAGGCACGACCTGCATCAGATACTTATCCTTGCCCATCCAGACTTCCTGGCTCACGTTCGGCAGCTCATCTGCATACAGGAAGGTAACATCCATGTCCACATTTATGGTAGCCTTGGTGATAAAATCGTTAGATCCCTGCTTATAGTAGTAAACGGTAACTTCCTTCTGCTCCGCAGCGTTGACCGGCTTGACATTCATGATTGCACGGTTGTTCTCGCTGATCTCAACGTTGCCATCGGTCACGATTTCGTAACCGGGCAGAGCCTCTGTCAGGTCATTCTTGGTAATAAAGCGCTGGCTGTTTGCTACATGTACGATCATGGTAGTGCTCAGGAAGCGATTGTTATCGATGTTATAGAACTGAACCGTCACATCACGGGAAGTTGCCAGCTTAGACAGCGTGACCGTAACAACATCCTTATCGGAGATAGCCAGCTCACCGGTGCTCTCCACCGTATAACCCTGCGGAATCTGGTCAGCCGGAATTGCAGATGCCAGAACCGTAGTTGCATCCTTATCCACTGCCATAGAACCAGTCACGTTCAGGATCACGCCATTGCACACATAAGTCAGCTTGATCGGTCTGGTCGTGATGATCTTGGAAACAGTAACACGCACAGCCTCTTTGCCATCGATCACTTCGATCTTCAGCTCGCCGGTGCTCTCCACAGTATAACCCTGCGGGATCTGCTCTGCCTTGATCTTGGACACCGGAACAGTCTTGGCATCCTTACCCACAACAACAGAGCCATCCTTGCCAACGGGTGCGCCGTCGCACATAAAGATGACCTTGACCTCCTTGGTCAAATCGGGAATAACAGGAGTATCATCCTTGGAGCAGCCAGCCAGCACACCGGTAGCCGCAACAGCCAGAGCAGCAGCGCCTGCGCCCTTCAGGAACTTACGACGAGAGATATTAGACATAATAATCAACCTCACGATCTTTCATTTTCAGCTCCTACTACAAAATAGGAGCTTGTTCTTCTATAATATACCCCCCCTGTATTATTTTGTCAATACTTATTTTGACTTTTTGCAAAAAAGTTTTTAACAATCACCATCTGTTTATCATTCTTGTTGCAAGATATTGCCGCATCTGTTATATTTTACTATAATGTGATTTATAAAAGGAGTGATCTCTATGACCGCAATGGAACTTCTGACTACCCGCCGCACCTACCGCCGGTTTGCACAAAAGGCCGTGCCGCAGGATGTGGTGGACGATATCGTACAGGCCGTGCGGCTGTCCTCCTGCGGGGCAAACCGGCAGGCGGTGCGTCTGGTGCTGGTGCAAAGCCCGGAGATGGTAGCCAAGGTGCAGCCGCTGGTCAAATGGGCTGGCTATCTGCCGCCGGAGCAGGGCACACCCAAGGCGGACGAGCTGCCCACCTTTTATGCAGCTGTGGTGCAGGATACCGCCATCCCCGGCGACCTTGCCACCGACACCGGCATTGCGCTGGCCAACATGACCCTTGCCGCATGGGACAAGGGCGTGGGCAGCTGCATCATGGGCGCGATCGATAAGCCCGCCCTGACCGCGCTGCTGGGCATCGAGGAGCCGCAGAAGCTGGCCTTTATGGTGGCTTTCGGCTACCCCACCCACAAAGCCGGCATCGTACCCATGACCGAGCAGACCGGCGTAAAGTACTATCTGGACGCAAACCGCGACTACTGCGTGCCCAAGCGCAGCGCAGAGGAGATTGCAAGAAGCCTGTAAAAGCCGGTTTATACTGCATATATTCATATATTTTCTCCGTTATTGCATAAATGTTTGCAAAATCGTTTCAATTTTACGGATTATTATGCACAAGTATTGACTTTTCGTTTTGTACAAACTATACTAAGTGCGTTCCCCGAAAGCGCGATGAATCGCATCCCATCGGGGCAAAGCGAACTATATTGCATAGATTGAGGAGTGTTTGAATATGAAAAAGATCTCTCGCCGCAGCTTCATGGCTGCCGCTGCTGTTTCCGTTGCTGCTCTGGCTCTGACCGCCTGCGGCGGTTCCGCAAGCTCTGCTGCTTCCTCTGTGGCAAGCTCTGCTGCTTCCTCCGAGGCTGCTTCTTCTTCCGCTGCTGCTGAACTGACCACCGTGGAGGCTGGTAAGCTGACCATGGCCACCAACGCCACCTTCCCTCCGTACGAGATGACCACCGACTCCGGTGAGATCGAGGGCATTGATGTGGACACCGCCAAGGCCATTGCCGAGAAGCTGGGTCTGGAGCTGCAGATCGATGACATGGAGTTTGACGCCGCACTGCTCAGCGTGCAGCAGGGCAAGGCAGACATCGTGATGGCTGGCGTTACCGTGACCGACGAGCGCAAGGCTGTGATGGACTTCTCCGACAGCTACGCCACCGGCATCCAGTCCATCATTGTGCCCAACGATTCCGACATTGCTTCTCCCGATGATCTGTCCGGCAAGAAGATCGGTACCCAGCGCGGCACCACCGGCTACATCTACTGCTCTGATGATTTTGGTGATGACGCTGTTGTGGCCTACGACAGCGGTCTGACTGCCGTGCAGGCACTGAACAACGGTCAGGTGGATGCAGTGGTCATCGACAACGCTCCCGCTACGGAGTACGTTGCCGCCAACCCCGGCCTGAAGGTGCTGGACACCAGCTACGCCGAGGAGGATTACGCCATCGGCATGGCAAAGGGTTCTTCTCTGGAAGCTGCCGTCAACACCGCTCTGGAAGAGCTGAAGGCTGACGGCACCCTGCAGGCCATCGTGGACAAGTACATCACCGCTGAATAATCAGCTGGCTGATAACGGAACCACGGGGAGGCAGCCCCAACTGGGGTACCTCCCCTTTTTTGGAAAAATAAGGTTACAAAATTCTAACAAAACAGGAAAGTGAGGATGCGAATGGCTGCTCAATACGAACTGCTCAAAGAGCTGCTCAACAGCGGCACCAAGCTCAGCTTCGGGCAGGAGTTCTTCTTCAAATTTTATCAGGCCTTCATCCTGAATGACCGCTGGACGCAGTACATCAAGGGCGTGAGCACCACCCTGCTGGTCACTGCCATTGCGCTGGCACTGGGCATCGTGCTGGGCAGCGTGGTGGCACTGGTGCGTGTGGCACACGACCAGCAGCGCCCCGGCCGCAGAAACCCGGTGCTGGGCTTCTTCAACATCATCTGCGAAATTTACACCACCATCATCCGCGGCACGCCTATGATGGTGCAGCTGCTCATCATGAGCATGGTCATTTTTGCCAACAGCCGCAACTTTACCATGGTAGGTGCGCTGGCACTGGGCATCAACTCCGGTGCTTATGTTTCGGAGATCATCCGCGGCGGTCTGATGGCCGTTGACCCCGGCCAGATGGAGGCCGGCCGCAGCCTTGGTTTGAACTACATGACCACCATGGTGGTCATCATCATCCCGCAGGCCATCCGTGCGGTGCTGCCCGCACTGGGCAACGAGTTCATCGTCCTGCTGAAGGATACCTCCCTGATCACGGTCATCGGCGGCAAGGAGCTGCTGTACGCCGCACAGGGCATCATGAACCGCACCTACGAGGCCATGTTCCCGCTGCTGGGCGATGCACTGATCTACCTTGTGCTGGTCATGCTGTTCACCCGTCTGCTGGCAAAGTTTGAGAGGAGGCTGGCTCAAAGTGACCGATAAAATTCTGGAAGTCCGCGGCCTGACAAAAACCTACGGCGGCGAAAAGAAGCCGGGCGCAAAGCTGCCCACCCCCACTCTGGACGTGCTGAAGGGCATCGATATTGATATTTACCGCGGCGACGTGGTGTGCCTGATCGGACCCTCCGGCTGCGGCAAGTCCACCTTTCTGCGGTGCCTGAACCGGTTGGAGATCCCCACCTCCGGCTCCATCAAGTTTGAAGGCGTGGAGGTGGACGATGCCCACATCGACGCTGTGCGCCAGAAGATGGGCATGGTGTTCCAGCACTTCAACCTCTTCCCCCACCTGACCGTGAAGAAGAACCTGGAGTTGGCCCCCAGCCTGCTCAAGCTGAAGGACAAGGAAGCCATTTCCCAGCGCGCCGACGAGCTGCTGGCCCGTGTGGGTCTGGCCGACAAGGCCAACGTCTACCCCAAGAGCCTGTCCGGCGGCCAGCAGCAGCGCATTGCCATTGCCCGTGCTCTTGCCATGGATCCGGACGTAATCCTGTTCGACGAGCCTACCAGCGCCCTCGACCCCGAAATGGTGGGCGAGGTTCTGGAACTGATGAAGGAGCTGGCCCACACCGGCATCACCATGCTGGTGGTCACCCACGAAATGGGCTTTGCCCGCGAGGTGTCCAACCGGGTCATCTTCATCGATGATGGCAAGATTCAGGAGGATGAGTCGCCGCAGGAGCTGTTCACCAACCCCAAGCACCCCCGCCTGAAAGCCTTCCTCTCCAAGATGCTGTAAGCGGAAAGACTATTCTATTTGTAAATCGGGAAAATCTGCGGATTTTCCCGATTTGTTTTTTGAGGGAACCCTCTCAGTCATCGCTGCGCGATGCCAGCTCCCCCGAAGGGGGAGCTTTAT
>CAJMQZ010000069.1 GCA_905215595.1 uncultured bacterium | reverse complement strand
CGGTGGAAGAAGCAACGCTGGAAGCAGCGGTGCTGGTGGAGGAAGAGCCGCCGCAAGCGGTCATAGCAGCGGTAGCGCCCACAACAGCGGAAGCTTTCAGGAAGTCGCGACGAGAAATCATTTTCATAATAGTAATCTCCTTCATTTGTGTGTCACAGCATATTCACAGACGCATTTGTCGCATGTGTCCGTAATCCCTGACAGTATTATACCTTTGTGTGGGGGTGTTCCGCAAGAGAATAAGTTCACAAGATTAGTGCAAATGTTTTGTTACGTTTCTACAAAAGCGGACCAAAGGTTACAAAATCTTTTCGCGAATTATCACAATTTTTCATACCGATGCAACCAACATACAAATATGATGAAGGTATGTAAAAAAACATGCTTGAACATGACTGAATGTTGCATGACTGCTAAAAAAACACGAAAAGGGGCGATACATTTCTTGAAAGATATTTTCAGGGATACTACACAGCGGAAAGAAAACGCCTTTTATACACGCTTACCGGAAGGGAAAAACAACACGGGTCGAGAAAAATGTTTACTCCCCGGGTGGGGCGGCACTGTACCTTTATAGTGATAGGGCGGGCAGTGCGCGGCGAACGTTTTTGTGGGAAGCGCCCGAAATACGAGCGGCCGTTTTCTGCGTGCTATGCCGACCGGGAAGATAAAACTGACGCAGATTCGTTGCGCTTTGAAACTGTAAAATATACAGAAAGGAAAACAACTGCGCAAAAATACCCGCTGGCCCTGCAAAAGTGCACACTGTCGGGCACGGCGGGCGGGTGATATCCTGTGTACAGAGCCCGGGACACCGGACGAAAGGAGGAAGAACATCATGGGGCAGACAAAGCCCGCCGCCGGGCTGAAGAGCCTGAACCGCGCCGCCGACACCCTGAGCACCCTGCTGGCGCAGGAGGTGAAGGAGCTGAACGAGCGGCAGAAGGCCGCCCGGCGGGAAAACACCCCCGACCCCGGGATGATGAAGGGGCTGAAGGAGGCTACCGCCGTGCTCAAGGATCTGGCGGGCGTGGTAAAGACCCTGAACGATCAGGGCACAGAGCTGGAAGGGACAGAGTGCGGCGTGGTGCTGCTGCCGCCGGTGGAACAGGAGGAGAAGGAATGAACAGAACCGAGCGGGCAGTCATTGTGTGGAAGCCGCAGCCCCGGCAGCTGGAATTTATGCGCAGACCGGAGCCGGAGGCGCTGTACGGCGGCGCTGCGGGCGGCGGCAAGAGCGATGCACTGCTCATCGAGGCGCTGCGGCAGGTGCACATCCCGCATTACCGGGCGCTGATCCTGCGCAAAACCTACCCGCAGCTTTCCGACCTTGTGGATAAGAGCCAACTGTATTACCGCCGGGCTTTCCCGGAGGCGCAGTACAACGCTACCTCCCATGTATGGGTCTTTCCCAGCGGGGCGAAGATCTGGTTTGGCTCCATGCAGTACACCAAGGACCGCACCAACTATCAGGGCAAAGCCTACGATTTTATCGGCTTTGACGAGCTGACCCACTTTGAGTGGGACGAGTACAGCTACATGATGAGCCGCAACCGCCCCACCGGGCCGGGCACCCGGGTGTATATGCGTGCTACCACCAACCCCGGCGGCATCGGTCACGGCTGGGTGAAGGCGCGGTTCATCACCCCCGCCCCGCCCGGCACGCCTATTGTGGAAACGGTCACGGTGCGCCTGCCGGACGGCACCGACCAGCAGATGGAGCGGGCGCGGGTATTCATCCCGTCCAGCGTGTTCGATAACCCTGCCCTGCTGGCCAACGACCCCGGGTATCTGGCAAGCCTTGCCAGTCTGCCGGAGGCGGAAAAGCAGGCGCTGCTCTACGGCAGCTGGGACAGCTTTTCCGGGCAGGTGTTCACCGAATGGCGCAACGACCCGGCACATTATCAGGATCAGCGCTGGACCCACGTCATCGCGCCCTTTGCCATCCCCAAGCACTGGCCCATCTGGCGCGGGTACGACTTTGGCTTTTCCAAGCCCTTTTCGGTGGGGTGGTATGCGGTGGACGAGGAGGGGCGGCTGTACCGCATCAAGGAGCTGTACGGCTGCACCGGACGTCCCAACGAGGGTCTGCGCATCGACCCGGTGGAGCAGGCCAAGCGCATCCGGGAGGCAGAGCAGAACGACCCGCTGCTGCGGGGCAGGGTGATCCACGGAGTGGCAGACCCCGCCATCTTTGACGAAAGCCGGGGCGAGAGCATTGCGGCCATGATGGAGCGCAGTCCGCATTTTTTGCACTGGCAGCCCGGGGACCACACCCGACTGGCAGGCAAGATGCAGTTCCACTACCGGCTGCGGTTTGCGCCGGACGGACGGCCGATGCTGCAGGTGTTCAGCAGCTGCAAGCATTTTATCCGTACCCTGCCGAACCTTGTGTACGACGAGAGCAATGTGGAGGATATCGACACCCGGCAGGAGGATCACATCTACGACGAGTGCCGCTATGTGCTGATGGAGCATCCCATCAGCCCGCCCGAGACTTTTGCCGCGCCGCCAAGGCCGGACGACCCGCTGGAGCTGCACCGGCAGGCGCGGTTCTACCGCATCTGAAAAACAGGACAGAAAGGAAAGAACTATGGAAGATACAAGAGCAGAGAGCCTGCCCATCGGCGCGGCAGAGGCGGCGGCTGCGCTGCAGACGCTGCAGCGCTACAAGGCAGGCAAGGCGGCGCTGGACAAGCGCCTGATCGATAACGAGCTGTGGTTCCGCATGGGACACTGGAAAAACTACCGCGACCCGCTGATGTCCGGCAAGGCGCAGCCCTCCAGCGGATGGCTGTTCAACAGCATTGCCAACAAGCATGCCGATGCCATGGACAACTACCCCGAGCCCATGGTGCTGCCCCGGGCGGCAGACGACCAAGCCACAGCGCAGGCACTTTCCAGCGTGCTGCCGGTGGTGCTGGAGCAGGCGGATTACGAGCAGGTGTACAGCGATGTCTGGTGGCGCAAGCTCAAACAGGGCACTGGCGTTACCGGCATTTTCTGGGACCCGGCGGCGCGGGGCGGACTGGGCGACATTGCGGTGCGCAGCGTCAACCTGCTGATGCTCTACTGGGAGCCGGGCGTGCAGGATATTCAGGACTCGCCGGATCTGTTCCACCTCAGTTTAGAGGACACTGCCCGGCTGACCGCGCAGTATCCGCAGCTGGCGGGGCACGCCGCTGGGGTGGTGGACGTGCCCCGGTACATCCACGAGGACGGCCAGACCACCGCCAACAAGAGCGTGGTGGTGGACTGGTACTATAAGCGCCCGGACGAGAACGGCAAATTGCGGCTGCACTACTGCAAGCTGTGCAACGGCGTGGTGCTGTATGCCAGCCAGAATGACCCGGCGCTGGCGGCGCGCGGATTGTACGACCACGGCAAGTACCCCTTTGTGTTCGACCCGTTGTTCGTGGAGGAGGATTCCCCCGCCGGGTTCGGCTATATCGACGTGATGAAGGACTGCCAGAATGCCATTGATAAGATGAACCACGCCATGGATGAGAACGTGCTGCTGGCCTCCCGCCAGCGGTATGTGCTCAGCGATACCGCCGGTGTGAACGAGGAAGAACTGGCCGACCTGAGCCGGGACATCGTGCACGTTGTGGGTCGCCTGAACGAGGACAGCTTTCGTCCGCTGCAAACGGCGGGGTTGCAGGGCAGCAGCCTGAGCTACCGCAACAGCCGCATCGAGGAGCTGAAGGAGATCAGCGGCAACCGCGACCTGACGCAGGGCGGCACCACCGGCGGCGTGACCGCTGCCAGTGCCATCGCCGCACTGCAGGAGGCGGGCAGCAAGCTGAGCCGGGATATGCTCAAGAGCGCCTACCGTGCCTTTGCAAGGCAGTGCTACCTCATTATTGAGCTGATGCGGCAGTTCTACGACGAGCAGCGGGTGTTCCGTATCACCGGGCAGCGCGGCGAGAGCGAGTTCGTGCCCTTCTCGGCGCAGGGACTGCGCGCAAAGCCTGTGCCCGCCGTGGGCGGGGTGGAGCTGGGCAGCCGGGAGCCTGTCTTTGATATCGTGGTCAGCGCCGCCAAAAAGAGCACCTTCAGCCGCCTGTCTCAGAACGAGACCGCCAAGGAGTGCTACAAGCTGGGCTTCTTTGACCCTGCCAACGCGGATGCTGCCCTTGCGGCGCTGGAAATGATGGACTTTGAAGGGGTGGAAAAGGTGCGCGCCCGGGTGCGGCAGAACGGCACGCTGGCGCAGCAGCTGTTGCAGCTGCAAGGGCAGATGGCAAGACTGACCGCCGCTCTTGCGCAGCAGCCCGGCGGCACCCAAACGGCGCAGAACACCGCCGGTCTGACGGCACAGCTGCCGGTGGCGGCGGCTGCCCGCGCCATGAACTGGAACGGAAAGGAGGTGAAGTGAGATGATAAAGGTATGTTACAGTGAGCTGGACGGCCCCAAGGGCTTGAGCCTGCGGCTGGAAGCCGCCGGTCACGCGGGCTACGCGCCCGCCGGGCAGGACATCGTATGCGCTGGCGCAAGCACCCTGATGCAGGCGCTGGTGTACCTGCTGGCAGGGGAGGAGAGCGCCCGCAGTGATGCCTGGGACGAGCCGGAGGGACCGCGCCTTGCCGTGGCAGCACAGGCACCGGTAGCGCCGTGGGTGCAGGGCGCATTTGAACTGGCCAAGGCAGGCTTTACCCTGCTGGCAGAGCGCTACCCGGACAATCTGCGCTTTGCGGATGTGAGCCGCAGCGGACAGCAGAGCATGATGGACTTGCAGCTGTTTGCGGAAGGGGAAGCCGCCCCCGCGTTGAGCCCGGAGCAGACCCGGCAGGCGGTGGCTGCGGGCACGCTGAAGCCGGAAGCCCCAGCCGCGCAGCCGGAAGCGCCCCGGCAGACCCCGGCAGAGCCGGAGCCGCAGCCGGAAACACCCGCACAGCCGGAGCGCCCGGTGCTGCCGCCCCTGCCGCTGCCGGTGCAGAACACGGTGCACAGCCTGCACGCCCGCTGGGCGGCAGAGGAAGCAGCCATGCGCCGCAGCCAGCCGGGCTTTGACCTGAAAGCAGAGCTGAAGAACCCGGAGATGCGCCGTCTGATGCAGCTGCCCGGCATGCGGGTGCAGGACGCCTATCGCCTTGCCCACTACGAGGATGCCCTGCGCACCACGGCACAGACCGTGGAGCAGGGGGTAGTGGAGCGGGTGCAGCAGCGCGCTGCGCGTCCGCTGGAAAATGGCCTGCGCCCCGGCGCAGCTGCCTCGGTACGGGCGGACGTAGCCGCCATGACCCGCGCCCAGCGGGAAGCCTTGGAGCGCCGTGTGCTGCACGGTGCACAGATCGAACTTTAACCTGACAGGAGAAAGGAAAAAAGCATGATGAATTTTAACATCCAGTTGTTTGCGGACGCGCAGACCAACACCACCGGCACCATGTCGGTGGAGATGAAGACCTTTTACGAGAAGCGCCTGATCGATCAGGCAGAGCCGCGCCTTGTGCACGACCAGTTTGCGGATTATTACCCTGTGCCCCAGAACGGCGGCAAGACCATCGAGTTCCGCAAGTACGACAGCCTGCCCAAGGCCAGCACCCCGCTGACCGAGGGCGTTACCCCCAACGGTCAGGCACTGAACGTGACCAGCATCACCAGCGACCTGCACCAGTACGGCGGCTGGACCCCGCTGACTGATGTGCTGCAGATGACCGCCATCGACAACAACGTGGTGCAGGCCACCCGCGTGCTGGCAAGTCAGGCCGGCCGCACCATGGACAGTATCACCCGCGATGTGCTGGCGGGCGGCACCAATGTCATCTACGCCCCCAAGCTGGGCGCAGACGGCACCGAGACCGCCGTTACCAGCCGCAAGGCGCTGGATAAGAGCTGCACCCTGACCCCGAAGCTGTTCTTTCAGGCAGCGGCGCAGCTGGGCGCAATGAACGCTGACCCCATCGGCGACAGCTACGTTGCCATCATCCACCCCTATGCGGCCTATGACCTCAAGACCTGCAAGGAGTTCATGGAGGTGCACAAGTACGCCGACCCCGACACCATGTTCCGCGGCGAGATCGGAAAGCTGGGCAACATCCGCTTTATCGAGACCAGCGAGGCCAAGATCTGGAAGGACGATACCTGCCCGGCGGGTCTTGCGGTGTTCGGCACGCTGGTGCTGGGTGCCCACGCCTACGGCGTGACCGAGCTGGAGGGCGGCGGCCTTGAGCACATCGTCAAGCAGCTGGGCTACGGCGACGACCCGCTGAACCAGCGCGCCTCTGTGGGCTGGAAGGGGATGCGCGCCGCCGAGCGTCTGGTGGAGCAGTACATGGTGCGCATCGAGAGCGTGTCCAGCTACTCCGCCACCGCTGCCGCTAACTAAGGAGGTGCCCATGGCTGAAAAGAATGTGCGCATCCGGCTGTTCAAGGACAACAGCCGCTACAAGGGCGACCTGTTCGTCAGTGTCAACGGCGTGAACTACAAGATCCGCCGTGGCGTGGAGGTGGAGGTTCCGCCCGCTGTGGCCGAGGTGCTGGAGCACAGCCAGCGTCAGGACGAACTGACCGCTGCCCGCATTGCCGCTGCGGAGAACGCGGCGCAGTAAAATCTGCAATATCAACGCTGCCCGGCTGGGAGAAATGCCCCCGGCCGGGCTTTTTATAAAAAGGATGTGATGAGATGACCATAGGAGAAGCTTTGGAGCGTGCCGAGCAGCTGCGCCCGAACTGCCGCATTGAAACCGAGACTAGGCTGCAATGGCTGCGGGAGGCGGATGCCCTGCTGCGCACAAAGCTGTTTGACCGCGCCGCCGCCGGGGCGTTTGACGCCGTGGGTGCAGACCGTCCGTGGGAGCAGCCGGTACAGGATGACCAGACGCTGCTGGCACCGCCGCCCTTTGATGCACTGTACCCGCACCTGCTGTGTGCGCAGATGGATGCTGCCTTGGGCGAGACCGACCGCTACGCCGGGGAGCAGGCACAGTACAACGCCCGGTATGCGGAACTGGCGGTCTGGCTGCGGCAGAACTACCCGCCCCGCAGCCGGGTGCAGTGGCGCTGGTAAGGAGGTGCGGCGATGGTACTGGCAGACAGAATACGGCTTGCCAACACCCGGCAGCTGCTGCGGGCTTTTGGCGGCCTGAACGAGACCTACGGCTGCTCGGAGGCAGAGTACAGCGCCGGGGTGAACTTTTCCACCCGGGATTTTCCCGCCCTGAGCACTCGCACCCCGCGCCGCAGACTGCGGGC
Source organism: uncultured bacterium (assembly GCA_905215595.1). Lineage (GTDB taxonomy): Bacteria > Bacillota > Clostridia > Oscillospirales > Ruminococcaceae > Faecalibacterium. Next base: position 3,314 of record CAJMQZ010000069.1, on the reverse strand, counting down.
ACTGACCGGGCTGAACGGGATGTACCACCTGAACGGTCTGCTGACGGTCTGCGGGCGGGATATCACCTATACCCCGGACGATGCCGCCGCCCCGGCGGTGACGAAGCCGGACGCCGTGACCGACGGCCGGAAGGCGCTGGTGGGCATCGGTACAAAAATTCTGATCTTCCCGGACAAGCTGGCCTTTGATACGGCAGACGGCAGCGTGACCGCACTGGGGGCGCTGTGGACGGCGGCGGGCCAAAGCGTGACCTTTGCCCCCTGCGATGCCGCAGGCAAGACCTATCAGGTGGAAGCCTTTGGCCGGGAGGAGCCCGCCGAACCGGCAGACGGGCAGCTTTTCTTAAAAGTAGAAGATGCCGACCATCCGTGGAGGTACGACAGCACGCTGGAGATGTACAGCAAAAACTCCGGCAGCTGGGCAGCCATCCCGCTGGAATACTGCCGCATCACGGCGGCAGGGCTGGGCAAGCTGTTCCGGCAGTGGGACACCGTGACCGTGCAGGGTGCAGCCGCCGAGGCGACGGGGCAGAGCCCGGAGCTGAACGGAGACCAAATCGTGTATGACGTGGGCGAGGACTGGCTGCGGGTGCGCTGCACCCCACAGGGTGAGTATTTCTACGGCACACTGGTGCAGAACGCCGCCGCCGCCCAGTGGCAGAGCATGGACGGCAAACAGCACCGCAGTGTGGAAGCTGCGCAGACGGTATCCATGGAGCGCCGGGTGCCGGAACTGGATTTTGTGACAGAGTGCGACAACCGGGTGTGGGGCTGCAACAGCAAAGAAAACGTTATCTACGGCTGCAAGCTGGGCGACCCCACCAACTGGTTCAGTTACCGGGGCATCGCCGCGGACAGCTACGCCGTCACCGTGGGCAGTGATGGTGCCTTTACCGGGGCAGCTTCCTGCATGGGCTATGCACTGTTTTTTAAGGAGAACACCCTGCACAAGCTGTACGGCTCCAAGCCTTCGGATTTTCAGCTTTCCAGCCTGCGCTGCCGGGGCGTTGCCAAAAACGCCGCCCGCAGCCTGTGCGTGCTGAACGAGACGCTGTATTATCTCTCGCCGGACGGCGTCATGGCGTGGGACGGCAGTCTGCCCACCAAGGTGTCCGGTGCGCTGGACGCTGCAAAGCTTTCCAACGTGCAAAGCGCTGTGGGCGGCGCGCTGGATGGCCGGTACTACCTGCACATCTCACGGGAGAGTGCGCGTCTGCTGGTCTACGATACCGAGAAGGGGCTGTGGAGCGAGGAGGACGTCTGCTCCTGTGATATGACCAGCACCGGCGGGCAGCTTTATCTGTGGGACGGACAGGCGCTGTGGGCAGCAGACCCCACCCGCGAGCCGGACTGGCAAACCACCGATGGTGTGGAAACGGACATCCCCTTTGAGCTGGTCACCGGCGATGTGGGGCTGGACGGCACCGAGCAGCGGTATCTTTCCCGGCTGACCTTGCGGCTGGACGCCGAGTGCACCAGCACAGTAGAAGTGGCGGTGAGCTATGACGGCGGCGCGTGGGAGACGGTGGCTTCCCTTGCTGCCCAAGGCAGCCGCCGCAGCTTTGACCTGCCCTTTGTGCCCCGGCGGTGCGGGTCGCTGCGGCTGCGGCTGCGCGGCAAGGGGCAGATCACTCTGCGCAGTCTTGTGCGCACCATCGCCCCGGCAAAGGGAAAATTATGGGAGGAGGATGCCTCATGGCAAGCATGAACGGCCTGAGCAAGCTGGGCCTGCCCAAGCTCAGCGATAACATGGACCCGGAGGATGCCCGGGCGCTGCGCAGCTATCTGTACCAGATGCAGGAGCAGCTGCAGTATGTACTGACCAATCTGGATACGGAAAATATGTCCGACACCCTGCGCAGCAAGCTGCAGGGATTATAAGAAAGGAGAATTTTATGGCATCCAAAAAGAAGGAGGAGCTGTTGCAGCCGGATGTGCAAACGCAGGCACAGCCTGCCGCGCAGCCCACTTACAGTACCGAAAGGCTGAACAGCCGCGCCGATGTGGAAAAGGCCATGGCAAACATGAGCTACCGCCCCAGCCAGCAGGTGACCGATGCTGCCGATGCCCTGAAGCAGTGGCAGCAGAACCGCCCCGCAGATTACAAGAGTAGCTATCAGGACAGGATCAACGAGTTGCTGGGGCAGCTGCTGGAACGGGAGAATTTTCAGTACAGCTACACCCGTGACCCGCTTTACCGCCAGTATGAGCAGCTGTATACCCAGAACGCCCACAATGCCAGCGCGGACGCGGCGGCACAGGCTGCTGCTCTGACCGGCGGCTATGGTTCCAGCTATGCCACCAGTGCGGCGCAGCAGGCCTATCAGCAGCAGATCGGCGGGCTGGCAAGCGCTATCCCCACCCTGTATAGTCTGGCGCTGGATACCTACCAGAGCGGCGGCGAAGAACTGGTGAACCGGCTGGACCAGCTGAATGGACAGGAGCAGAACGCCCAGACCCTGTATGACCGTCAGCTGCAGGACTACTACACCCAGCTGCAGCAGAAGGGCGAAGCGTACAACGACGCCTACGCTAAGGACTACGGCCAGTATCAGGAGCACCTGAACCGGCTGGACACCCTGCACGGCTACTACACCGCACAGGAGCAGGCGGAAATCAGCCAGCGCCAGCAGGCGTTCAACAACGTTATGACCGTGCTGGGGGTTATCGGAGATGTGGTGCAGCTGGCCATTACCGGCACCACTGGTCTGGGCACGTTGGCGGGCAGTCTGATGAACACCGGGTACAACATCTACGCCGGCAACCGCGCCTACGAGGCCGAGCGTGCCGACACCCAGTGGAGCCAGCAGATGCAAGAGAAGCAGCGGCAGGACGCACTGACCCAGCAGCAGTACGACAACACCGCCAGCGAGCGCGCCTATCAGGATGCACTGAAACAGCAGGCCTTCAACAATAACGTGACCACCCAGAAGCTGAACATCGCCAAGGGCGAGTGGGCACTGAAGCAGGCTAACGCCCAGCAGAAGGCAGCACAGGCTGCCAGCAAGGCAGCGGCTGCGGGCACAAAGTCCGGCAGCTCCGGCAGCGGAAAGGCCACCGGCAGCAGCGGCTCTGCTTCCGGTGGCAGCCGCAGCGCCGTCAGCGCCGGGGTGCCCTACACGGCAGCGCTGCTGCGCAGTCAGGGCAAGAGCAATGTGGCCATCACCTCCGCCCTGCGGCAGGAGGGCTATACCCCCGCCCAGATCGCAAAGATCCTGCAGGAGATGAATAAATAAGAGAAAAGGCACCCCGGCAAAGCGCGCACCCGCTTTTCGGCACCGTTGGAAACAATGGTCAGCTTTACGCCCACCCTG
>CAJMQZ010000068.1 GCA_905215595.1 uncultured bacterium | reverse complement strand
GTCGGAAACTTTGCCGCCATGCCAAAGGCTCCCTCTGGGAGGGAGCTGTCAAAGCCGTCAGGCTTTGACTGAGGGAGTCAAGCTCTCCCCCTCGGGAGAGCTGGCATCGCGCGGTGATGACTGAGAGGTTTTTAAATGTGAAATCCGCCCATGGCAGAGATGCACTCTTTGCTTTTCCTACTAAATATGTTATAATTTATTTATATATCAGTTTTTGTATCCGTTTTTGGAGAGATGGGCTGCGGTCTGGCGCCGCGTCCTTCTCTCTGCAACGTTTCCCGGCAGAAAGGATGTGGCTGTTATCAAATCAAAGCACGGAAAAGGCTCTGCGCACAGCGGCAGGCACACGCAGAGCAGCGGCAGTGCACGAACATCAGCACCCCGCTGGAAGCAGGTGTTGCTGACGCTGCTGGTTCTTGTTGCCCTGCTCGCTCTGATGGGCGGGGCACTGTGGCAGAATATCTGCTATAACCGTACCCACTATACCGCAGAGTTTTATCAGGTCCATTCCCGCAAGCTGACCCAGAGCTGCCGGGTCGTTTTTCTCACCGATGTGCATCTGCGGGAGTACGGGGCGGACAACTGTGAACTGGTGCAGGACGTCCGCAGCCTTGCCCCGGATCTGATCCTGCTGGGCGGCGACCTTGTGACCTACGGCGAAGGCACCAATTACGATAATATGCTCTCCCTGTGCAGCCAGCTGAGCCAGATCGCCCCGGTGTGCGGGGTGCTGGGCAACCACGAGGACGAGCTATATTTTCTGGACGGCGACCGGGAGCTGGTGGAAAAGTTCACCGCCGCCGGGGTGACCATCCTGCGCAATGAAGAGGCGCGCTATACCGTCCACGACAATGTCATCAGCATTCTGGGCGTGGAGGGCAGCCCGAAGGACTTTTACAACTACGGTGCCAGCACCTTTATGGACAGCGTAGAGCCGCAGACAGATTACGATCTGCGCATCTGTCTGGCGCACATTCCCACCTACTTTCCCGAGCATCTGGAAAATTATTCCTTTGAACTGGGTCTGGCCGGGCACACCCACGGCGGCATCGTCTGTCTGCCGAAGTTCGGCCCTCTTTACAGTGCCGAGGAGGGCTTTCTGCCCGACTATGCCGGGGGCAGCTATACGCTTGCCAACCGCGCCACCCTCATCGTAAGCCGGGGGCTGGGCGATTCCAGTCAGGTGCCCCGCATCAACAACGTGCCGGAACTTTCGGTCATTGACATCGACTAAGCAGTCTGCGCCGCGCGTGCAGGCCGCTGCAAAAGGATAGAACGCCATGGATGACATCAAAGAAAAGATCAAACAGGCGCTGCGCCATATCTGGACAAATAAATACCGCCTGTTTCTCTGCCTGCTGACCTTGTGCTGTCTGTTCGGGCTGTTCCATTATTTCAAAAGTGCGGACAGCGCCACCGCCAGCATCTCCTTCAATTACTCCGAGGCATCGCTGGGCATGAACCCCAACAAGACCCGCTTCAACGCCTACGAGATCGTTTCGGGCGAGGTGATGGAGCGCGCCATCCGGCGGGTGGGCCTGCAGGACAGCCTGACCGCCTCCCAGCTGGCCGAGTGCCTTTCCCTGAGCCCGGACGGCACCGGCAGCGCCAATGGCAGCGAGTATATCAGCACCAACTACTATCTTTCCATCAACACCCGCAAGCTGGACCTTGGCAACCGCAAGCCCATGGATCTTTTGCAGAGCGTGTGCGAATCCTACCGGGAGATCTTTTTGAGCAGCTACTGTGATAATCAAAGCCTGCTGAAGGAAAAGCTGGAAGTGACCACCGCGTGCGAGCCTTACCTGCGGCTGAACGAACTGGAGGTACGCGCCGCAGGGCTGAACCGCTACCTGAACGCTCGTCTGGGGGCGAATAAAACCTTTACGGACGATACAAACCCCGACCCCTCCACCAACAACTTTACCACGCTGGGCAAAAAGATCAACAATCTGGTGGATTACGACCTGCCCAATGCCATGGCCTTTGTCATTGAGGGCGGCGTTGCCCGCGACCCGTCCATGCTGACCAGCATTCTGGAATACAAGAACAAGATCGACGATATAGCGATGCGCACCCAGCAGGCTTATTATGATGCGGATAAAAAGGGCATTTCCATCTACGAAAAGTCCATGACCTCCATCATGATGATCCCCACCGTGGATGCGGCCAGCGAATACTATATGTCCCGCACCAAGACCGCCATGGACGCACTGGCGCGCTCGGCAGATGCTTCTCTGTCCGATGCCACCGACTACCAGTCCGAGATCGTGAGCACGAATTATGTGATCCAGAAGATCCGAGAACTGGATGCCGGGCAGCCGCGTCTGGCCGAGGCACAGGCCATGGTGAACAAGTTGGAAACCGCCATCAACGAGATCTCGGAGCAGCTGTTCGTGCTGGATAAGGCCTATATCAAGTATAAATCTCAGAACTATATCTCCTTTACCTACGGCTCGGCCTCCTTTATCCAGCGGCTGAGCCTGAAAAAGACCCTGATGGAGTCCGTTGCCGTGATGCTGGGCGGCGCATGGCTGCTCCATGAACGCAAACGCAGAAAGGCCGGAAAACGCAAATGAAAAAGTTTGAGATCCTGCGCTATCTGAAGCGTTTCAGCCTGCTGATCTTTCTGGTCGCACTGGCAGGTGCGGCTGCTATCTATCTGTATGCGGACGGCAAGCAGCAATACACTGCCTCGGTCATCATCCGCTATACCAACAGCAGCATCTCAGATGGCCTGACCCCGGACGGCAGCGCGCTGGACGTCAACGAGATCTATTCCTCCACCGTCATTTCGCAGGCCATGGATGCACTGGGCGCTTCCGGGCGGCTGAGCACCATCCGCTCCAACATCTCGGTGACCCCGGTGATCTCGGAAGATCAGCAGACCATTAACGATGCCCTGCTGAGCAAGGGCGAAGAGGTGACCTATTTCCCCGACACCTACAAAGTGAGCCTTGTGGTGGACGGGGCGCTGGGCGCGGGCTATGCCCGCAATATGCTGGATGCCATCATCCAGAGTTACTGCACCTATTATACGGAAAAATATGTGGAGCAGAAGCTCTCGCTGAACCCCTCGTCCGGCCTGCTGGACAACGGCTACGACTACTACGAATGCATCCGCATTCTGGAAAACGATACCAACGAGATGCAGGACTATCTGCTGAGCAAGCGGGAGCACTACCCGCATTTCCGCTCCTCCCGCACCGGCTACACCTACGCAGACCTGTGCGATATCTATTCCGACTTCAAAAAATACACCATCCCGGCGCTGTACGCCTATGTGCTCAACGGCCCGCAGGTGCGGGACGGCACGGTGCTGCAGGAGTATCTGGCCAACTGCATCGAGACTGCAAAGCAGAACGAACAGATCACCACCGAGCAGCGGGACAGTCTGTGGAGCCTGACTGACCAGTATGTGTACAAAAATGCGGACCTGCTGGAAAACTACTTTACCGACCGGGGCGAGGTGGTGTCCTCGGACTACATCCTGGGCAACATCGAACTGGAAGGCGCGGGCGATAGAGCGCAGACCACCTACGACGGTCTGGTGCTGAAACTGGTGTCACTGGAACAGCAGGTGGCTGCCAGCCAGATCGACCGGCAGTTTCAGGAGGAGATCCTGCAAAGCTTCCGCAACCTGGATTTTGGCGGTACAGACGAACAGCATGCTGCAATGGAAAGCATGATCAACGACTACGAGGCGCAGCTGAAAAGCTACTACGAGATCATCAATACCAGCAGCAAGGAACTGAACCTGTACATCAGCGCAGATTATCTGAAGATGATCAGTTCGGTGCGGGTGGCTGCTGCCATCAATGTCAAGCTGTACCTGATGCTGGCGTTGGTGCTGTTCTTTGTTATTGGCTGCTGCGGTGCCGTTCTGCTGGGACGCATCTCGGATGTGGTGGATTATCTGCTGTATGTGGACAAAAAGACCGGCCTGCCCAACCGCGAAAAACTCAATGTGTATATCACCGGCATGGCCGACCGCATCCTGCCGGAGGACTATACCTGCTTTGCCTTGCAGCTGGACAACCTGACCGAGATGAGCCGCCGCTTCGGCTACACCGTGGGCGATGGCATCCTGAAGGATTTTTCCGGTCTGGTGCAGCTGATGGGCGACACCGACGGCATGGTGGGCTACAACGGCGTGGGCAAGTTCCTTGCCTTCTTTGAGGAATGCAGCAGCCGGAAGGCAGAGGTCATGATCCGCATCCTGCAAAGTCAGGTGGACGAGTACAACAAGCTGAACCCGGAGTACCCCATCCTGTTCACCGCCGCATGGGCGACCACCTCGGAGGAGGAACTCTACCATGTGCGCGACCTTGTGCGCTGCGCGCAGAAAAAGATGGCCCTGATCGCAGAGGAGGGCAGCTCCGCCCTTGGCGGAATGGAGCGTGGTGAGGCATGATCCAGAACCGACGCGCTTATCAACTGATCCATTGCCGCACCCACAGTCGTCTGCTGGCGGGCGCTGCCGCCGTGTGCGGTGCCGCCTGCGGCCACGCAGACCTTGCGTTGTATCATCTGCTGCACCGGGGCGGTGCACCGTTGCCGGACAGCACACAGGCCGACCGCGCCACGCTGACAGCACTATGCCCGAAGCCCGCAGCGGAGGAAATCTGCCCGCCGCTGCCGCCGCAGGACCCGGCGGTGACGCTTTCAGTCATCGTGCCGGTATATAATGGCGAAGCCACCATCGGCCCTTGTCTGGACAGCATTTTGCAGCAGGATACCGGCTGCACCGTGCAGCTGATCGTGGTGGACAGCGATTCCACTGACGGCACAGCCGCCGTGCTGGAACGCTACCGGGCACTGCCCGGGGTGGTGCTGTGCAATTGCAGCGCACCCCGCAGCGCCGCCGCCGCCCGCAACGAAGGGCTGCGTCATGCCGTGGGGCGCTGGCTGATGTTCGTGGACAGCGATGATTTACTGCTGCCCGGTGCCATCCGCACCCTGCTGGATGCCGCACAGCGCCTTGACGCCGATGTGGTGCAGGGCGGCTGGCAGTACCTGTACACCGACGGCACCCACGGCCCGGTGCAGTGCTACCCGGCGGCAGTCTATACCGGAGCCGCTGCGCCGGAGCGGTTCGAGCTGCCCGGGATGCCATGGGGCAAGATCTACCGGCGGGAGCTGTTTGCGCAGGTGCGCTTCCCGGCTTACTACACTTGTTTTGAAGATGCTATCATCCATTTTTGGGTGTTCCGGCTGGCCAGAACTGTGGCCTCTGTGCCCGAGATGGTCTATCTGTGGCGCAAAAACCCCAAAGGGCTTACTGCCACCAGCCAGCACCGCCCTGCCGCCGTGCAGAGCTACTGGATCATAGAGCAGCTGGCAGCGCAGGATGCTGCGCTGGGGCTGCCCCACGATGCGCTGTACCGCTGCACCTTGACGCTGCAGCTTTCGGCTTTCTGCTATGCCACCGTATCCGGTCTGCCGCCGGAAACGCAGCAGGCGGTTTTCCGGCTGTGCTGCGCTTTGTATGCCAAGGCGCTGCCGCAGGAGGGCGCACTGCCCCGCCGTGCCCGCTGGGGTGCCCGCGCCCTGCGGCAGCAGGACTTTGGGCTGTGATGCCGCTACGGCAGAAGATTTCAGTTGCTATAATGTAAGGAGTACCTATGATACGAGTGCTGCATTCGGTCAGCAATATGGACCGCGGCGGGATCGAGACCATGCTGATGAACTATTACCGGCATATCGACCGCAGCAAAGTCCAGTTCGATTTTATCGTCAACAAGAAAAAGCCCGGCGACTACGACGACGAGATCCGCCGTCTGGGCGGGCATATCTACCAAAGCCCGGGGCTTGACCCGCTGCACTACCCGGCGTATCTGCGCTTTGTGCAGCAGACCGTGGCCGCAGACCCCCGCATCCGCATCCTGCACGCCCACAACGAGGCCATGGGGCTGTACGCCCTGAAGGGTGCGGAGAAGGCGGGGCTGCAAGTGCGCATTGCCCATGCCCATAATATCTGGATCGTCCGGGACTACAAGTGGCCGCTGAAGATGCTCTGCAAGCAGCTGCTGCCCGGCGCAGCCACCCACCTGTGGGCCTGCGGACGAGATGCGGGCATCTACTACTTCGGCAAAGCGGACTGGGAGCGCCGGGGACAGATCATTCCCAACGCCATCGAACCGGAGAGCTTCCGCTTTTCCCCCGCCGTCCGCGCCGAAATGCGGGCGCGTTACGGGCTGGAGGATCGGGTGGTGCTTGGTCATGTGGGACGCTTTGACATCCGCAAGAACCACGAGCGTCTATTGGAGATCTTCGCCGCCTTTTTGCAGCTGGAGCCCCGGGCGATGCTGGTGCTCATCGGCACCGGCAGGCTGGAACCGGCTGTCCGCGCACAGGCGCAGGAACTGGGCATCGCAGACCATATCCTGTTTGCCGGGCTGCAAAGCAATGTGGCAGACTGGTACCAGCTGATGGATCTCTTCGTCATGCCCTCCCGCTTCGAGGGGCTGCCGGTGGTGGGCATCGAGGCGCAGGCCGCCGGGCTGGGGTGCGTATTTTCAGACGCAGTGCCGGAAGAGGTGCTGCTTTCGCCCCATGCCATCCAGATCCCGCTTTCCGCCAGCAATGCAGACTGGGCGGCAGGCTTGCAGCGGATGCTGCAACAGCCCTGCGACCGCTCTGCCGGGGCAGAACTGATCCGGCAGGCGGGCTACGATATCAACATCGCCGCTGCCCGCTTGCAGCAGCAATACTTGCAGCTGGGCGGCAAGGCGTAAGTCACCTGCGGGAACACCCGCTACAAAAGGAGAACCCTCTTTCATGCGCACATTGGATCAGATTTTGACCAAAAAGGATTACAGCCGGAAAACTCCGGCCTCTTTGTTTTATAAGGACAGCCCGCTGTGGCAAAAACTGCTGACCATCGGCTGCATAGTCTTTCTGTCCGTGGCCGGGCTGGGAGAGTGGAAATACCTCAACAATATGCTGGGAGGTCTGCCCAAGGCCGTCTCTCTGGGCGTGATCGGGCTGGCAGTGCTGTATACCCTGTTTTACCCGGACGAAAAGCGCCTCCGGGAGATCTGGAAGCCCACCTTGCTGTATATGTCCCTGATGGCGGCGCTGTTTTTCTGGTCGATGATCATCTGGATCAAAAGCTTTTCTGAGGTCTCCTCCATGATCCGCAGCTGCTCCAAGGTTTTGTTCCAGAGCATTGCCATCCTCACTGCCGTAGCGCTGGTCTATCTGTTCCGGGAAAAGGCCATCGAGTTGTTTACCATCTGCATCTGCATGATCAACGGTGCCATTATGCTGCTGTGCATTCCCGGCTACGGTATTGCCGCCAGCATCCAGTCCCTTATCACCTGTCTGGTCACCTTCGGCGATGCAGTCGGCTACGCCCGCCAGCTGGAGATCCACGACCTGACCTTTGTGTTCGGGCAGATGATCGTGTACTACGCCGTTTTTGCTCCCCACACTACCCGGGAGGAAAAGCGCAAGCGCTGGCGGTATCTGCTGCTCTGCATCTGGTTTTTTCTGGTCGGCATGAAGCGCAGCGCCATCCCGGCGGTGGTCTTGTTTATCATAGTCGGGTTGCTTCTCCGCAAGCGCAAATTGCCCCATTGGTTCTACCCCGTGGTAGGTGTTGGCTGTATCGTGTTTTTTCTGGTGTTCCTCTACTGTGTACGCAATGGTATCGTTACAGCGCTCCTGCTGCGCTTTGACATCGATATGATGGGCCGGGACTGCCTGTGGAGCCTGGCAAACCCTTACTATGAATTTTCCATCACCTATATCGGCCACGGCTTCGAATATGTGGATTCCCTCGTTACCCAGTGGTATAATGAAGGGATCCTCAACCATCCGTATCCCTTCCACAACGACATTCTGAAGGTCTTTGTGGAGATGGGATTTCCGGGCTTTATGCTTTGGTCCGGCATCCAGTATGTTCTGACTCCGCTGTTCTGGCAGCGCTATGCAGACCAGCAGACCACGCTGCTGTATATGTGCGTACTGGGCTATATGACGGTGACCTATCTGACCGATAATACCGCCTTTTATTTCTGGAGCGCGATGGCGCTGCGTCTGCTGCCGCTTGCTTATGCCATGAACCGCAAAAAGCCCCCGAAGCCCAAGGTGTGGATGCCGGACAGCCGACAGGAGATGCGGGACCGCATCCGTGTTCTGATGCAGGAGGGGTGACGGAGATGATACAAACCGCCAAGCGTCTGGATCACATCGACATTGCCAAGGCGATCGGTCTGCTGCTGGTGATCTATGGACACACCTTTCGGATGTCCATGCGCGCCGTACATCCATGGTGTGCGTTTTCTTATACCTTCGTCTACCGGTTCCACGTCCCGCTGCTGTATTTTCTCTCCGGTATGGGCTGCATCCTGACCGCGCAGAAGAACCGCAGCCTTTCTGCCCGGCAGTTTTTGCACAAAAAGGTGCACAGCCTGCTGCTGCCATGGGGCGTATACTCAGCCTTTTTGTACCTGCTGTTCTATCTGGCAAACCGGCTGCCGCCGGTGCGGGCGCTGTTAACCAGCAGTACATACCAGCTGCGGCAGCCCGCGGAATATCTCTGGCTGGTGCTGCGCAACGAGAACCCATACGGTTTTCATCTGTGGTATCTGCCCACATTGTTCTGGTTCGTCCTCACGGCATGGCTGCTGGACAAATATCTGTCCCCGGCGGCAGCCCGGGCGGCAAAGCTGGCGCTGGTGGTGGCGCTGCCCGTGTGCTATCAGCTGTTTTTTGTCGGCTGGTTCTGGACGGTAAAAAGCTACTTTCAGCAGGGCGCTTTTTTCTTTCTGGGCTGCGTGCTCCCGCGTGAAAAGGCCGAACAGCATGCAAAGCCGCTGGTGCTTGCAGGTGCTTTGTGCGGCGTTGGAGTAGTGTGGGAGGTGTTATCCCCCGCTGCGGTTTGGCCGGATGGTCTGCTTGCGGAGGTTCTGTGCACATGGGCGGACTATTTTGCGGTCAGCGGGTTCTTCGTGGGCATCTGGGCGGCGTGCGTGCTGCTGCAAAAGCCCCTGCAATGGCTGGTTCCGCTGGGAAAGAACTCTATGCTGTTTTATCTGTATCACCAGCCCTTTTGCTGCGCAGTACTGGGGCTTGTGCTGTATGATAAGCTGGGCGTCTCTGCGGGCGGGACGGTCCTTGCCTGCGGCGCGGCCAGTCTGGTAATGCCGTATCTGTTCTTCCGTCTTGCCGGTCGGCTGCGTCTGCGGCCGCTGCTGCGGCGGCTCGGCCTGCCGGGATGATATGGAGCGAGAAAGTTGAGAGTATCCCCTGCATCTCGTTTATACTGCCTGTTTACAATATGGAACATTTGCCGCTCCGGGCACAGCCGCTGCCCTCGGACGCAAACCAGAAAAAGCGGAAAGGAATACTACTGATGAAACGAAAGCTTCTGCGAGCGCTGTGCTACCTGAAAGAACTGCTGGCCATGCTGCTGTGCAAGCTGCTGGGTGCAGTATGCCGCGCCTTTATTCCGGCATACCGGGGCATCTGGCTGGTGGGCGAGCGCGGCACCGATGCCCGGGACAACGGCTACTGGTTCTACCGGTATCTGCGCACGCAGCACCCGGAGTGCCGCGCCTATTATGTCATCGCCGCCGACAGCCCGGACGCTGCAAAGATCACCGCGCTGGGCGGTGCGGTGCAGCGGGGCAGCTTCCGGCATGATCTGCTGTACTACTGCGCCGACTATCTGGTGGGCACCCATGTGCAGCCCTGCGCGCCAGACCTGATGGTGCACTACCATCTTGCCGCAAAGGGCATCCGCGCCCGGGGCAAGCAGGTGTTTTTGCAGCATGGCGTTACGATGAGCGAGATGCAGTGGATGCACCGGGAAAATCTGTATCTGGATCTCTTTGTCTGCGGCGCAAAGCCGGAATATGAGTACATCCGGGATACCTACGGCTTTGCGCCGGAGGTAACGCGCTATCTGGGGATGGCACGCTGGGATCACCTTTTGCAGGCCGGGCAGGCCCCCTGCAAAAAGATGATCCTGCTCATGCCCACATGGCGGGGCTCCCACTACCCGGAGGGTGAAGCTTTTCTGGATACGCCGTACTACAAAGCCTTTGACAGCCTGCTGAGCAGCGCCCGCCTTGATGCACTGCTGGAGCAGTACGGCTATACGCTGGTCTTTTACCCGCATATTGAGATGCAGAAGCACCTGAGCCGGTTCCATGCACCGTCAGAACGGGTGGTGCTGGCAGATAGCACCCTGTATGACGTGCAGCAGCTGCTGCTGGATTGCGCGCTGCTGGTCACAGATCATTCCAGTGTCTTTTTTGATGTGGCCTATCTGGAAAAGCCGGAACTGTACTATCAGTTCGATGAGGCAGATTATCAGCGGTATCACTATCAGAAAGGGTATTTTGATTTTGCACGGGACGGCTTTGGCCCGGTGTGCACCACCGAGGACGCGCTTTTGCAGGCGCTGGAAACCGCTTTGCAGCACGGGATGCAGATGCCGCCGGAATACAAAGCCCGGTTGGCAGCCTTTTTCCCGCTGCGGGATACCCAGAATTGCGCCCGCATCTACGAGGCCATTTGCGGCCTGTGACCGGCGCACAAGAACCGTTTACGCAAAAAGCCCCCCGCTGCCGGCTGGCAGCGGGGGGCTTTGTTACCGATTTAAATGAAAATCAGCGCTTAGTTCTGCTTCATGCGAGCGAAGCAGTCGGAGCAGTAGACCG
>CAJMQZ010000067.1 GCA_905215595.1 uncultured bacterium | reverse complement strand
CTGACTCTACTTGTGGGAGTTCGATTCTCTCATCCCCAACCAGAACAAAGCCATCTGAGGAAACTCAGGTGGCTTTTCTGTTTATATGATTCTGAGCCACAAGAATCACTCTTGCCATGCCACCCCCTCAATCTGCTCACTGCGTTCGCAGCCAGCTCCCCCGAAGGGGGAGCCACCCCCTTCCGTCTTGCCGCTTCGCGTCAAGCCACCTTCCCCAAGGGGACGGCTTTAGCGATGGCAGGAAACTTTGCGGCAGCACCAAAAGGCGTCCCCTTGGGGGAGCCGGCTTTGCGCAGCAAAGACTGAGGGGGTATCCCCGGGAGCTGGCAAAGCCGTCAGGCTTTGGCTGAGGGTGTTTTCCTGCACACAAAAAATCGGGCAGCCCGCAGACTGCCCGGTTTTTGCTATACAGTTGACCTACCCTGATAGGGCTTTCTTTTACAGAATGGTGATGCGGCCTGCGCCGTAGGGCTGCTCGTAATTGAGCAGGTAGCCGGGGTAAGCGGCCAGCGGGCTGTTGGCGCTGGACAGGTGCGGCAGACCCGCAGCATCTGCGCCGTCAAAGATCATAGCGTAGGTAGACATCACCAGATAATCCTCGGACACATAGTCCTTGATCAGCTCTGCGCCGTCAAACATGGCAAAGCCATCGCCCAGATTGCGCAGGGTGTAGTTCATGCCGGCCAGTGCGTAAGTAGCGCCCGGGTCCAGCGGCAGATAGCTGCCGGAGGCCTTATCGTAGATCTTCACGTTCTGCACACGCGGGGTGCCGGTGGCACTGCCGATCCAGACATTCTTCTCGTCGGTCTGCACGGTGTTGGGGATATCGGTGTGGATCTCGTAGGTAGCACCGGCCACCTGCAGGAAGCCGCCATTCTCCTTGCCGCCCTCGCCTGCAAAGCGAGCTGCAAATTCCAATGCGTCCTGGATCTGCTTGCCGGTGACCGACATCAGGCAGGCCACGTTGCCAAAGGGGCTGACCTGCTTGCAGGTCTTGAAGGTCCAGTCGCCTGCGGGCACATCGGCGCGGATGCCGCCGCCGTTCATGATGGCCAGATCACAGTGCAGTTTTTCCACCTCGTTGAAGTAGGTGTAGATGCCGTCAGCCACAAAGTCGCCGAGGTTGGTCTCGGCAGAGCGGATGCGGCGCTTGCCGGTGGCGGGGTCAGAGACGTAGAAATCGCTGTCGCCCACAGCGATCTTCTCGCCCAGCATATCGTCCACGGTGTTCACCCAGCCAGTCTGCATGGCGGCGATGCCTGCGTCCATGCCCTCGTGGGTGGGGATGAGTTTGGTGGTAATAGTGCCGTCCGCAGCGATGGTCATCTCGCCAACGTTGGCAAAGTAAGAACCGGTCTGGGTCAGGGTGACAGCCTTGCCGGAAGCATCCTGCACCTGCTTGTTCTCCATTACGGTATGGGAGTGACCGTCGATAAAGGCGTCAAAGCCGCTGGTGTGGGCAATGACTTCCTCACTGGTCCACGGAGAGGAAGAGGGGTCTACGCCCAGATGGCCCAGACCGATGACCACATCTGCCAGAAGCTTTGCCTTATCAATGGCCTTCTGCACGGCGTCATAGAGCTTTTTGCCGTCCTCGCCGCCCTGAATATCGTAGATGTACTTGCGCTGTGCCTTATCCATAAAGTAGGCCGGGGTGGACTTGGTAAAGGTCTCGGGGGTGGTCACGCCCACAAAGGCGATGCGTCTGCCGCCGCGCACGAACACCTTGACGGAGGGCAGCACCCGCAGCGTAGTGCGCAGGTCTACCCAGTTGCAGGACAGGTACGGGAAGTCCGCTTCCTTCATGATGGCCTTGGCGCGGTCCATGCCGTAGTCGAACTCGTGGTTGCCGGGGGTGGCGACATCGTAACCGGCAGCGTTCATCAGCTTGATGATGGAGGCACCCTCGTCCATGGAGCCGTAGGCGGTGCCCTGCACATGGTCGCCTGCGTCCACCAGCAGCACGTCCTTACCGGCGTTCTGATAGCTCTGCTTCAGGTCGGCAATGGCGGCGTAGGTCAGCTTGGGGCTCTGTTTGTCGATGTAGGTATGGACATCGTTGGTGTACAGGATGGTGACGTCAGACTTATCACCAAACCAGCAGGCCGATGCGGCAGGCGCACCGATGGCCATGGATGCAGCGGCAGCGGTCACACCAGCAGCCTTTAAAAAGCTGCGACGGGGAATAAGTTGTTTCACAGGAAAACGACCTCCTTTTATTTTTGGCGTATCGCATTTGGGGCAGGCTCTTTCCTCCTGCCCTTTCAATAGCTCTAGCATAGCACAGAACGCCGCTGCAAACAAGCCAAAATCATTCTTTTGGTACAAATTATTTTCACGTTTCGATCCGTTTTGCCGCACATTGTATCTTTTTTGCACAAAAAAGGCCTCCCCGTGCCCTGTCGCAGAGCAGCGGAGAGGTCTTTTTTAGGGGGGTGTTGACCTGTTGCCGGGTCTATCGGAGGAGAGGAAAATATCAGATGGCGTGATACTCCTTGAGGAACTTCTCAAGGTCGGTGCCCTCGATCTTCTTCAGGGCCTCCTTCAGAGCCAGACGCGGGATCAGCGGCAGATCCATGTCGGTGATCTTTTTGCCGTCGCGCAGCTTCACGGTGGCATCGATCAGGGCGCGCACATCGTAGGTGCTGCCCCAGACCTCGGGCACGCCGCGGTCGATGTTCAGCAGGGTGTACACAGCTTCCATACCGGTGCGCATGGAGTACTCGGTGGTGAAGATGGTGTCGCGGGCGGTCTCGGCAAATTGGCCGAGGAAGGCAAAGTTCACCGCACCCTCGGGCACGATATCGGGGCGGTCGCCCATGGCACGGGGCATAAAGAAAGCGTCAATATAGGGCATCATCACAGGCACGGTATTGGCGCTGTGCTCTGCCAGCTCCGCGATCTGATCCTCCGGCACGCCGATGTGATACAGCCACTCCATGCAGATCTCGCGGCCGGTGCAGTCGCGCATGGGCTTCTTGACGTAATCGCCGGGCTTATCGCTGAACAGGCCGTACACCCAGACGCACAGCTGATTCTTGGGCTGATCCTTGAACTGCTGCTGACGGTTCAGCGTCCAGCTGAGCAGCCAGCTGGAGTCCTTGACGGTGACGATGCCGCCGGTGACGGTATGGCCGCTGAAGGGGTCGCGCTTGCAGATCTTGCGGATATACTGAGGGATCTTGTCGTCCAGCGTGGTGATGGTGGCGCTCTCCCAGTTGCTCAGCTCCGGCTCGGAGCAGAACTTTTCCGGGTGACCGAAGGAGGGGTCCTGTGCGGCGATCTTCTTCCACAGATCCCAGCCGTTGCCGGGCTGGATGGTGGGGTCAAAGCCGGTGGCCTTATCCTGTGCACCCACAGTGCAGCTTTCCACGCAGCCGCCGTTGGTGATGAACAGCAGATCGTTCTCGGTCAGATCAATGTTGGTGGTCTCGCCCTCGTGCTCCACGGTGACAGAGCTTGCCAGCTTGCGGCCCTTCTGGATATCGAACTTCACATCCGTGACCTTGGTGTTGTAGTGGAACTGCACGCCAAAGCCTTCCAGATAGCGCACCATGGGCAGGATGATGGACTCGTACTGATTATAGCGGGTAAAGCGCAGGGCGGTAAAGTCCGGCAGACCGCCGATGTGGTGGATATAGCGTTTGAGGTACAGCTTCATCTCCAAAGCACTGTGCCAGTTCTCGAAGGCGAACATGGTGCGCCAGTACATCCAGAAGTTGGAGTTGAGCACCTCGTCATCGAAGAAATCGGTGATCTTTTTATCCTGCAGCTGCTCGTCCGGGGTAAAGAACAGCTTCATGATCTCCATGGCGCCCTTATCGGACAGGCCGAATTTGCCATCGGTGTGGGCATCCTCACCGCGGTTGACGGTGGCACGGCACAAGGAGAAGTTGGGGTCCTCCTTGTTCAGCCAGTAATACTCGTCCAGCACGCTGGCACCCTCGGTCTCCAGAGAGGGGATGGAGTGCAGCAGATCCCACATAACTTCGAAGTGGTTGTCCATCTCGCGGCCGCCGCGCATCACATAGCCGATATCGTACTTGTAGCCATCGCAGGCACCGCCGGCCAGTGCGTTCTTTTCAAACACATGGACGTGCTCGCCCTTCATCTGGCCGTCGCGCACCAGATAGCAGGCAGCGGTCAGGGCTGCCAGACCGGAGCCGATGATATAAGCGGATTTATGATCCACGCCCTCCGGCTTTTTGGGATGTGCAAAAGCCTCATAATTGCCACTGGAATAGTACATAAAAAAGCCTCCCTGCTTCCATATTTTCGTTTCACAGCCTTCATCGCGCTGTTCTCTATGGCAACAGTATACCCCGCAAAGTGAACCGGAACAACAAACAAACCCCGCCCTGTGTATAGATTTTTTACATCCACCCTCATTTGCTGGAATTGCGTACAAATTGTGACAAAAAACGAACCCTCTCAGGCGCTGCGCGCCAGCTCTCCCGAAGGGAGAGCTTTATCAGTGCTGACCGTAAGATACTTAAAAGCTCCCCCTGAGAGGGCAGACTTCCCCCGCACCGGGGGAAGATGTCACCGTAGGTGACAAAAGGGGGAATCTGGCAAAGCCGCAAGGCTTTGACTGAGAGGGTTTCACCTTCTTACACAAAAAGAGAGCCGCCGCACAAGGTTCTGTGCAGCGGCTCTCCGGTGGATTTAGTTCATCTGTTCCAGTGCCTTTTTCAGGTTCTTTGCGATCTGGTCCGGGCAGCTGGTGCTGCGGAAGCCGCACAGCGTGCCGTCCAGACGGGCAATGGCGTCCTCTGCCTTCATGCCGGTAAGCAGCTGGCAGATGCCCTTCAGGTTGCCGTTGCAGCCGCCGACGACCTCGATGGAAGCAATGGTGTGGTCATCGTTCAGCACAAAGTTGGTCTGCTTGGAGCAGGTACCCTTGTTCGGGAAGGAAAATTCCTTGCTCATAGTCTTTACGTCCTCTCTCTTTTACGTTTCTCGGCGATGGCGCGCAGCTGTGCTGCGGCTTCGTCCGGTGCGGTGCAAGTGCCGATGGGGTGGGGGTGCTTGTGGTTGCGGCCATGGAAGTCCGTGCCCGCAGTCGCCACAAGGCCGTACTGTTTGCACAGAGCAAGGCACTCGGTGCTGTCCTCCGCACTGTTGCTGGGGTGGTACACCTCTATGCCGTCCACTGCGCCCTCTGTTGCCAGTTCGCGCAGCAAGGGCATACTTTTATAAACCGTGGGGTGGGCAAACACCACCGCGCCGCCGCTTGCCTTGGCGGTAGCCAGCACCTGCCGCACCGGCAGATACTCCGGCGAGTGCAGCACGATGCCCCGGGGGTTCCACCCGAACAGCTTGTGGTAGGTCTCGCCGTAGATGCTACCATCGGTCAGACCCAGCAGTTCCAGTGCCTGCATCAGCCCGCTTTTGAACAGCACCCCGCTGGCCTTTGTGGTCTCCCATGCAAGGTCGGTGGTAAACTGCGGGTACAGCTGTTCCAGCTCCTTTGCGCTCTGCAAAGCGCAGGCGTTGCGGCGCTCCTTCATGATGGCGCAGTGCTCCCGCAGCGCCGGGCAGTCCACGTCCGGGTAGTAGCACAGCAGGTGCACCCGGTGCTGGCGCTCAAAGTCGTAGCCGGTCAGCTCCACAGCGGGGATCAGCTCTACCCCGTCCTGCCCGGTGTGGGCATAGGCATACTGGGCGCTGAGCAGGGTGTCGTGGTCTGAAAGGGCGATGGCGTGCAGCCCGGTGCGGGCGGCGATGGGTGCCAGCCGCTCAATGGGCACAGCACCGTCGGAGCAGGTGGAATGGATATGCAGGTCACAGGACATAGCGGGTTACTTCCTTAGTGCTTATAGAAATTGATCAGGCAGCCGTCAGCCAGGATCTGGCGCTCGTCGGTGGTGAGCGGAGCCATGTACAGCTCAAACTCCTTGACGGTATCGCCCAGAACATAGGCCTTGATGTTCTGCAGGTCGCCCTTGAGTGCCTCCCGCACATTGGGGATGAGCACATAGTCCCCCAGACCAAAGGGGGTGGCACCTGCCAGCTGCAGGGGCAGCATACCCCAGTTGATCAGGTTGGAGCGGTAACGCTTGGTGGCGTACTCGGTAACGATATTGGCACCGGCGCCCAGCACACGCTGGCAGCTGGCGGCCTGCTCACGGGCAGAGCCGTCGCCGGGCTTGACCGCAAAGATGGTGGAAGCGATCTGGATATCGTTCCAGCTCAGCTGTTCGCAGCCGGGCACGGCGTTCACCTTTGCCAGCAGGGCGGCGTCCCCTGCACCGGCGCGGCGGGCAGCTTCCTCGGCCTGCACGGCCTTGGCGCGGCCCACATACTCCGGGTCCTTGCGGCTGAGGGTGAACTCAGCCAGACCCAAGGGGTTGGAACGGTAAGAGGACGTCTCGCCGGAGGGGATCAGTTCGTCGGTGGTGGTGACGGGGTCGGTGATATAAGAAGCCACCTTCAGCAGCAGGTTGTCGCCCAGCGGTGCGATCTCCGGCCAGTCCTTGATATTGGGGCCAAACTTGAGCAGGGCATCGTAATCGCCCTTGCCAAAGCCCTGATACACGCGGGTGTCGTAGCTGGAAGCATCGTACTGGTACTCCGGCACGGTAGGATCATAGTCAATGTCGGTGGCGGGGGTCAGAATGCCGCCGTTTGCGGTGGTGGCTGCAATGCTGCGGGCATCCATCAGTGCCACACCGGACAGCTGACCGCTGCCGGGCTTAGAGCCTTCGCGGCTGGGGAAGTTGCGGGTTGTATGACGGATGGACAGTGCACCGTTGGCGGGCACATCGCCTGCGCCGAAGCAGGGGCCGCAGAAGGCGGTGCGGATGGTAGCGCCGCTGGCCATCAACTCGCCGATGACGCCGGTGCGCACCAGTTCCATCATGATGGGCTGGCTGCCGGGGTAAACGCTCAGGGCGTAGTCGCCGCAGCCGCCGGTGTGCCCCCTGAGGATGGAAGCAGCCTCGTAGATACTGTCGTACAGACCGCCTGCGCAGCCTGCAATGACGCCCTGATCCACACGCAGCTTGCCGTTCTCGATCTTGCTGCACAGATCCAGCTGCACGTCCTTGCGGCCGATCAGCTTCTGCACATCCTGCTCGCAGGCGTGGAGGATGTCCTCCAGGTTTGCGTTCAGTTCCTCGATGGTAAAGGCATTGGAGGGGTGCATGGGCAGGGCGATCATGGGACGGATGGCAGAAAGATCCACCTCCACCACGCCGTCATAGTAGGCAAGGTCTGCCGGTGCCAGCTTTTTGTAGTCTGCTGCACGGCCGTGCACCGCCAGAAAACGCTGGGTGGTCTCATCAGTCTCCCAGATGGAGGACAGGCAGGTGGTCTCGGTGGTCATGGCATCGATGGCGTTGCGGGTATCCTGACGCAGGGACGCAACGCCGGGGCCGACAAACTCCATCACCTTGTTTTTGACATAGCCGCTCTTGAACAACTTACCCACCAGCGCAATGGCCACATCGTGCGGGCCGCAGCCTGCAGGCAGAGAGCCGGTGAGATAAATTGCAACAACACCCGGACGGGCCACATCGTAGGTGCGGCCCAGCAGCTGCTTTGCCAGCTCGCCGCCGCCCTCGCCGATGGCCATGGTGCCCAGTGCACCGTAGCGGGTGTGGGAGTCCGAGCCAAGGATCATTTTGCCGCAGCCGGCAAACTTTTCACGCATGTACTGGTGGATGACAGCCAGATGCGGGGGCACAAAGATGCCGCCGTACTTTTTGGCAGCCGACAGGCCGAAGCGGTGGTCATCCTCGTTGATGGTGCCGCCCACAGCGCACAGGCTGTTGTGGCAGTTGGTAAGCACATAAGGGATGGGGAACTTTTCCAGCCCGGAAGCACGGGCGGTCTGGATAATGCCCACAAAGGTGATGTCATGGCTTGCCATGGCATCAAACTTGATCTTCAGGTTCTCGGCATCGCCGCTGGTGTTGTGTGCCTGCATAATATTGTAGGCCATAGTACCGGTCTTAGCCGTGGCAACGGCAGCGGCATCAAAGCCCTTTGCTGCCAGTGCAGCGGGTGCATTGCCGTCTGCGGGCACCCACTCTCCGCGCGCATAGTACGCACCGCCGGTGCTGCATTTGATCATATCCAACATCTCGATTCGCCTCTCTTTTTGTATTTTCCCGCCCGCCGCAATTGCGGGCATTGCCCCGGCAGTGCGGGGTCATCCCTGCCCTGCCCTGTTACGGCAAAGCCGTATTTATTTGTTATTATAGCATGAAAGGGCGAAAAGAAAAAGCATTTTTTATGAACCCTTACTGCGCCTTTGCGGCGGTCTCCTGCTGCTTTTCCTTTTGCAGTCTGCGGAACACCACAAAATAGGCCGGGATCAGGAAGAAGCAGGCAAAGAACCATGCCACCGGGTTTGCGATGCAGGCGGCAAAGTAGCCCCACAGCGGCACGAACCAGAAGCCCACCATGGCGCGGGCGATCATCTCGGCCACACCGGCAAACATGGCAAGGCCGGAGAAGCCCAGACCCTGAATGGTGTAGCGGTAGATAATGAGCACCGCCAGCGGGATGTAGAATACGCTGTTCCAGAAGATAAAGCTCTGGGCATTGGCCATGATGGCGGTCTCGCTGGCATCCAGGAACAGGCCGATAAGCAGCTTATCCGTCACGCGCAGGATGAGGAAGGACGCAATGCTGTATACGCAGCCGATGCCGAGGGCGGTGTACACACCCCGGTCCACACGGTCCAGGTCCTTTGCGCCCATATTCTGGCTGGCATAGGTGGTCATCGCTGTGCCGATACTCTCCAGCGGCACGCACAGGAACTGCGCCGCCTTGCCGCCGGCGGTCTGCGCGGCCACGATGTCGCTGCCCAGACCGTTCACCGCACCCTGCAGCACCACGCTGCCAATGGCCGTAATGCTGCACTGCAGGCCCATGGGAATGCCCATACTGCACAGCTTTGCGCAGTGGGTCAGGCTGAAACAGCCCTCTTCCCTGCTCCAGCGCAGCTCCGGGTAGTGGCGCAGGATGTACAAAAGACTGCCCAGACCCGCCACAGCCTGACTGACCACAGTGGCAAATGCCGCACCGAATGCCCCCATATGGAACATGATGATGCACACCAGATCCAGCCCGATGTTCAAAAAGCTTGCCACCAGCAGGAAATACAGCGGGCGCTTGCTGTCGCCCAGTGCACGCATCAGGGCGCTGGTCACATTATAAAGCAGAGTGAAGGGGATGCCTGCAAAAATGGTGCGGATATAGATATCCGCAAGGTCGATGATATCGGCCGGGGTGTTCGTCCACACCAGCACCAGCCGGGTCATAGCCACCGTAACGATGGTGAGCACCGTGGCAAAAGCGATGGACAGCCACACGGTATTGGCGGTGTAGCGGCGCATCTCGTGGTGGTCGTGGGCACCGAAGGTCCATGAGATGGGGATGGAAAAGCCGCAGGCAATGCCGTTGACAAAGCCCAGCACCAGATAGTTCAGGCCGCCCACGCTGCCTACCGCCGCCAGCGCTTCCACGCCCACAAAGCGGCCCACGATGATGGTATCGGCCAGATTGTAGAACTGCTGGAACAGGCTGCCCAGCATCAGCGGCACAGCAAAGGCAAGCAGTAGCTTCAGCGGGCTGCCCTGCGTCATATCTTTGGTCATGGAAATATACCTCCTGCCCACACAAAAAAGATGGATGTTCGCATTTTTGCCGTGAAAAACGCCCTGCCGGAAAAGCGGCAGGACGTTGTAAGGATTCATGAGTGGTATTATAGCGGAGCAGCGCCGGTTTTACAAGACTTGGTTTGCATCAACATTTCCACTTTTTTGTTCAAAGAATTGGTCATTTTGCTCATTCCGCGTAGTGTGCCAAGAACTGTTTGGTGCGCTGTTCCCGCGGGTGGTCGATCAGCTGCTTTGCAGGGCCTTCTTCCACCACCACGCCGCCGTCCATGAACAGGATGCGGTCGGCCACATCCCGGGCAAAGTGCATCTCGTGGGTCACGATGATCATGGTGGTCCTGCGGTCGGCCAGCTCCCGCAGCACCCGCAGCACCTCGCCGGTCAGTTCCGGGTCAAGGGCGCTGGTGGGCTCGTCGAAGCAGAGGATGTCCGGGTGCAGTGCCAGCGCCCGGGCAATGGCCACCCGCTGCTGCTGCCCGCCGGAAAGCTGGTGCGGGTAGTGGTCTGCCCGCTCCGAAAGCCCCATCTGCGCCAGCAGTTCCCGCGCCTGCTGTTCCAGCTGGGCGTGCACCGCCTTTTTGTTGGCACGGTAGTCTGGGCGTTCCTTTGCCAGCAGCTCCCCTGCCAGCATCACGTTCTGCAAGGCGGTATACTGCGGGAAAAGGTTGAAGTTCTGGAACACCAGCCCGAAGTGCAGCCGCTTTTTGCGGATCTCGCTTTCCCGCTGAGTGGCTGGGTCGGCGGCGTCCCACATGGTCTCGCCGTTCACCCGGATGCAGCCGGTGTCCGGCCGCTCCAGAAAGTTCAGGCAGCGCAGCAGGGTGGTTTTGCCGGAGCCGGACGAGCCGATGATAGCCAGCGCCTCGCCCTGCTCCAGGGTAAGGGAAATATCCTTCAAGACCTTTGTATCTCCGAAATTTTTGCCAATGCCGGAGGCTTCCAGTAATGCCATATTCTTAAAAACCTCCTCAGCAGCGGAAATAATCCAGTTTCTTTTCAGCCCAGTTGAACAACAGGGTGAGCGCGCCTACGAACACAAGGAAGAACAGCGCCGTGGAGAACAGCGGCCAGATCAAGCCCTTTGCGCTGTACTCCTTGGCCATC
>CAJMQZ010000066.1 GCA_905215595.1 uncultured bacterium | reverse complement strand
GCCGTGGCGGGCTACGCGGTGGATGCCGTGTATCAGCGGCTCTACCGCCTGCTGCACCTGCCTGCACTGGAAACAAAGCTGGATGCCCTGACCGCCCGCATCCTGCAAAACATTGTTGGGAGCAAAGAAGTGTAAAGAAAAGCGCTGTCGCACGAGTTTTTTGTGCGACAGCGCTTTTTTAGTTCATCGGCCCGGCCTTGTCGAACATCTGCTGCACCTGCGCGGCCAGCAAAGCGTGGGCAGGGCTTTCCAGCAGCGGGTCGGCGGCCAGAAGGGCAGCGGCTTCACTCTGGGCGGCGTGCAGGGTGCGGGTGTCGTTCATCAGGTCGGCGATTTGCAGGGTAGGCAGACCATGCTGACGGCTGCCGAAAAAGTCGCCGGGGCCGCGGGTCTCCAGATCGTACTGCGCCACGGCAAAGCCATCGGTGGTGGAGCACAGGAATTTCAGCCGCTTCTGCACGGCCTCGCTGGTATTGTCGCTGACAAGGAAGCACCAGCTCTCGGCAGCGCCGCGTCCCACCCGCCCGCGCAGCTGGTGCAGGGCGCTCAGACCGTAGCGCTCGGCGTTTTCGATCACCATCACGCTGGCATTGGGCACATCCACACCCACCTCGATGACGGTGGTGGACACCAGTGCGTCCAACCGCCCGGCCTTGAAATCCTCCATGACGGCGGCTTTTTCCTTGGGTTTCAGCTTGCCGTGCATCAGCCCCACCCGGCGGTCGGGCAGCAGCGTCTTGGCAATGTCCTCATAGTAGGTCTTGACGGCGTTCAGCCCGCCGTCCGGCACATCCTCAATGGCGGGGCAGACCAGATACACCTGCCGCCCTTTGTCGATCTCGCTGTCCAGAAAGCGGTACAGGTCTCGCCGCCGCTTGCCGGTGATGCACCGGGTCTTGACCGGGGTGCGCCCGGGGGGCAGCTCGTCCAGAATGGAGATGTCCAAGTCGCCGTAGATCAAAAGCCCCAGCGTGCGGGGAATGGGGGTGGCGCTCATGACCAGCAGGTGCGGGTTCGCGGCCTTTTCGGCCAGTGCGCCGCGCTGACGCACCCCAAAGCGGTGCTGCTCGTCAATGACCGCCAGACCCAGCCGGGCAAACTCCACCCCTTCGCTCATCAGGGCGTGGGTGCCCACCACAAGGTCAGCTTCATCCTTGCGGATGGCAGCCAGCGTGGTGCGGCGGGCGGCGGCCTTCATGCCGCCAGTCAGCAGGGCCACCCGCATCCCGAAGGGGGCAAGCAGCCGGTTAAGCCCCTCGGCGTGCTGCGCGGCCAGAATTTCGGTAGGGGCCAGCAGCGCGGCCTGATATCCTGCCCGGATGCACGCCCAGATGGCGGCGGCAGCCACCAGCGTTTTGCCGCTGCCTACATCGCCCTGCAACAGGCGGTTCATGGCGGTATCGCCCGCCATATCGTTTAAAATCTCCTCCACTGCACGGCGCTGCGCCCCGGTGGGGGCAAAGGGCAGGCTCTGCCAGAAAGGGGATGGGTCGGCGCGGCGCATGGGTGCGCCGGTGGCCGCAGCGCCCCGGCTGCGCATCCGCCCGATGCCCAATTGCAGCACCAAAAGCTCCTCGTAGATGAGCCGCCGCCGCGCCGCTGCGGCCTGTTCCTCGGTGGCAGGGCAGTGGATGGCGCGCACGGCTTCGGCCTTGGGCAGCAGACGGTATTTTTGCAGCATTTCCGGCGGCAGCGGGTCGGGCAGCAGCTCCGCGTGGGGCAAAAGCTGCCGGATGCAGCGGGAGATGACGCTGCTGGACAGTCCCTCGGTCTGGGGGTAAACGGCCTCAAAGGGCGCGGCTTGAATCTGCTCGGCGGTGCGCACCTGCGGGTTGACCATCTGGCGGCGCAGCATCCCGCCGGTCACGATGCCCTGAAAATAGTATTCCTGCCCCAGCTGCAATTTCTGGGTGGCGTAGGGGTTATTGAACCATGTGATCTCCAGACTGGCTACATCGTCCCCGGCGGTGATGCGCTCCATCCGCCGCCCACCCGGCAAAATGCGCCCGCCGGGCTTTGCGAATACCTCGGCCTTTACTACGCATTCGGTGTCGGCAGGAGCTTCCGCAATGGAGTAGGGCTTGGAAAAGTCGATGTACCGCCGGGGGTAGTGGCACAGCAGGTCTGCCAGCGTCACGATGCCCAACTTCTCGAACCGCTCTGCGGTCTTGGGCCCCACCCCTTTCAGGTAGCGCACCGGGGTGTCCGGTGTTAAGGTAGTGCGGTTTTCGGTGGGCATGGCGTTTCAACTCCCTTCCAAGCGTAGTATAGCCATTGTAACACGGACGGGGAACAGATGCAAATATTTTGCCCTTGCGCGGCAGCTGTGGTATACTGACATTACAAAAAAGGGAGGAGAGATACTGTGGAGATACGCAACGCAACTATGGACGATTTACAGGCCATTGCCGCCGTGGAGGCGGCCTGTTTTCCGGCAGCGGAGGCTGCCACAGCAGAAGAATTTGCCGGGCGGCTGGCACACTATGCCGATCATTTCTGGCTGCTGTTTGAGCAGGGGGAGCTGGTGGCCTTTGTGGACGGCTTTTGCACCGATATGCCCGACCTGACCGATGAGATGTACGCAGATGCCGCCCTGCATGATGAAAATGGCGCATGGCAGATGATCTTTGGGGTGAACACCCTCCCGCGCTGCCGCCGCCGGGGCTATGCCGGGCTGCTGCTGCAAAGAGCCATCGCAGATGCCCGCGCACAGGGGCGCAAGGGGCTGGTGCTGACCTGCAAGGAGAAACTTTTGCACTATTACGCAAAGTTTGGCTTTGTGAACGAGGGCGTTTCCGCTTCCACCCACGGCGGGGTGGTGTGGTACCAGATGCGGCTGGACAGCTTTTGCGGGAATACCCTGCCATCAGCTTCCGAAAATTAACAAACAATTCTTGATGCCTCGGAGAAGGCATCCTGCATCACCGGCGTTGTGCTGAGTGTGGACGGCTTGGCAAGAGTCTAACGACCTGCTGACATAGAATAACAAAAAAGTCTGAACTGAGGCATCCGCCACCGGTTCAGACTTTTTTTATACCATGAAACCACAGGCTGCTGCGGACAGCAGTGTGCGGTTTCATTTACTGTCAGCACTCGTCGTACTGCTTTTGCAGGTATTGCAAGCATTGGACGGCGTTTTCCGGGGTGGTGTTCTCCAAGGTGGCGAACACATAGGGCTTCTGCTCCTTGGCGAACCGCAGAATGGTACGGTAGTCGCCCATGCCGCCCTGCCCGGCACCGGTGGCAGCCAGTTGCCCGCCGGCGTCCTGCCGCAAAAAGTCCTTGAAGTGGATCATGGCAACGTCCTTGCCCAGCAGCTCGATAGCCTCGGCAAACACTTCCTCCCGGCGGTCCACGTTTTCCATGTTCAAAAGGTTCACCGGGTCCAGCAGGATCTGCAGATTGGGGCTGCCGATCTCGTCCAGCACGGTGCGGGCGCGGCGGGCGTCATACACGATATGCTTGACCACCGGCTCAATGGCAATGGTCACGCCGTATTGCTCGGCGCAGCGCACCACCGGCTTGAAGTTTTTGATAAAGGTGGCAAGGGCGGCATCGCTGCGGCACTCCGGGCAGAACTTGTACTCTGCGTTGGGTGCACCGGTCTCGGTGCCCACCATGCCGCAGCCCAGCAGGCTGGCAAAGCGGATATGCGCGTAGTACTTTTCCTGAATGGCGTGCAGAGCATCCGTATCCGGGTGCGCCAGATTCAGGTAGTTGCCCAGCACCGCAATGTCCAGCTCGTTTTTGGCAAACAGGCGGCGCAGATAGGCCGCGTAGCCGGGGGTGAGGGCAGAGGGGGTGTTGGGCACCTCCTTCAGGGATTTGCTCAGTGCCAGATGCACGCAGGAAAAGCCCTTCTGGCGCACCAGCGGCAGCACCTGCTCAATGGGCAGCTTTTCCGCGTCGTGCAGACGCAGACCGAATTGGATCATGCTTGGTTCCTCCTTTGGTTTGGGTGCGTTTTTACCATTATACACCAAAACCGTCTGCAGGGGAACACCTTAAAACCTTTGCAGTGCAGCCGGGGAAAAAGAAAACCGCCCGGAACTCTAAGGATCCAAGCGGTCATCTTTGGAGCTGGTGACAGGAGTTGAACCTGCAACCCACTGATTACAAAATAGTCTCGTTACGAGTTCGAGCGTTTTCGAGCGTTTAATTTTATATGGAATCAACGTGCTTTTTGTGTTTGTTCGTTCACCTTCGAATCACTGTTTTTTCGTTCAGTAAGGCAAAAATAAGGCACTTTCCGGCAATTGTGCCTTACGGTGTCCACTGTGGGCACGATAGCCATGCAGAGCCGCAGACAGAAAGAAAACAGCCCACAGGCCCGGCGGGGTTCTTCCGCGCTTCCTGTGGGCTATATTGCGTCTTTGGACGTGTTATGCGTGGCTCTTTTCCCGGATACGGTCAAACACACCGGTCAGCGCGTCTGCTGCCGCTGCATCTGCCGAACGGATGAAACCGGCGTAAATATCCGTGGTGGTGCTGGTCTTTGCATGACCCAGACGGCCCGAGACCGTTGTGACAGGCACATGGGCCGCGATCAGCAAGCTGGCGTTGGTGTGGCGCAGGCTGTGGAAGTGTACCGCCGGGAGGTCATGAGCGGCCAGAAAACGCCCGAACCACGTTGTCACATCGTCTGGATCCATCGGTGCGCCGTTCCACTTGGTGAAAAGCAGGTCGTTTTCTACGCGCTTTCCTTTAATCTCCACCCGGCGCACCCACTCGGAACCGATTTTGAACCGTTCCGCCTTTTGGTGCTGGCGGTATTCCTGCAGAAGCTGTACACAATCCGACCCGACTTTCACACACCGCCGAGAGCGCTTTGTCTTTGGGGGATTGAATACCGTACCTTTGCCCGGGATGTGCTGCAAGGTGCGCTCTATTGAAATAGTTCCCGCGTCCATGTCGATATCAGACCATCGCAGGGCGCATATCTCGCCCCGGCGGGCACCTGTGAGCAAAGCAAGCTGTGTGATAACGCTGTACTGTGTGGGTGCGTCTTGCAGGGCTTCCAGCAGACGCACAACGTCTTTTTCTTCCAATGCCTGCACGTCCACTTCCTGTGCTTTTGGGGCTTCTGCACGCTTGCACGGATTCTCTGCCACAAGCCCCCACTGCACGGCTTTGGTGAACACGCTGGACAGCATCCGGTGATAGTGCTGCACTGTGTTTCCGTTGAGCCTGCCCCCTGCCTTGCTATGCTCTGTAAACGCCTTGGAAAGGGGCAGCCCGGCGGCGCTGGCTACCTTTTCGGCGGTTGACCGGCTGACGTTTCCGCCCCTGTACAGTGTCGCCATTGTCCGCTCTGAAACGCCCGCTGCCGCCGCGATCTGGCCGCGTTTGCCCTTTGGCAGCTGTTCCAGTAAGGCAGGAACCGCAGTATAGGAGCTATCTTCCCGCACACCCTGCTCTTCGAGGTTGGAATAAAAGGCCATCAGGTGCGAGGGCTTGACCTGGCACACCTTGAGTTGCCCCAGACCGGCAGAAATGCGCGGCACAAGCCGCCGATAGTCGTACACGGTCTTGGGTTTGAGTTTCTTTTCGGCGTACTCAGTGAACCAACGTTCTATCAGCTCATCCAGCTTCATGGACGCATCCAGCGAAATACCGCTGTGCACTTCCTGTTCAAAGGCATCTGCCTGCCGTTGCAGCTCTTTTTCCAGCTTCTTCCCGGTCAAGCCCGGCGGGGGCGTATAGGTGCGGTTTACCAGCACTTGCCGCCCTTCCCGATCATAGCCGTTGGAAACCCGGATGCAGAAGGAGCAAGTGCCGTCCTTCTTTGTGCGCTTTATGATTTTTGCCATAGATTCACGCTTTCTCTATGGGGTCGGTTTCACCGGGGGCATCTGGGGCGAGATCATCCCCGGCGGGGGATTTATCCACATCGTTTTCTTCTCTTCGTTGATATTTCGGAATCTGAGCAAGTTCTTGTACCCGCTCAATAGCTACTCTTTGGCCTTCATCGTTCAGCTTTCGGAATGCTCGTTGAACATCCAATTCCTCCTGTGTTTGTATTAGAGTCTCTACTGGTCCTGGATTTAGTAATTTCCACAGCATACCATGTGAAGCGTGTTCCTTGTCAGCATTTCCTGTCTCTAACTCTCCTAATTTTGCCCCGAACAGCCATGATGGTTGTAAGTCTAGAGCTTCTGCAAATTTAAGCGCTGTTTCGTATTTAGGGTTGATTAACCCTCTTTCATACTGACTTATCGTCTGTGGCGTGACATTAAGCCTTCTTGCAAGCTCAGCTTGTGTTATCCCTGCTTCTTGCCTTGCTCTTTTTATTTTTTCACCAATCTCCAAGTTCTCGCCTCCTTACAATTTTAGAATAGCATGACGCGGCGAAAAAGTAAAGTAAAAACCTTAATTCAACCATTGACAAAAGTAAAAACTTGATATAAAATCAAAATATAAAGTTTTTACTTTATGGAAAGGATGATTTGAAAATGCGAATTGACCGAGTAAAACTAATTGCAGAGATGGCCCGGCGGGATATGAAGGTTCAAGAGTTGGCAGAAAAAGCAACTGTCTCTCGTGCAACTGTTACAGCCCTGCGCGGTGGTAAGTCCTGCAACGAAAATTCTGTTCTCCGGGTCGCACAAGCTCTTGGCGTGCCGTTCGAAAGCCTTTTGGATGATAAATAAGATTCATTGCACTGATTCTAAAATTTCACATTTATTTTTCAGTGCAAAGTGTTACATCATTTGTCTATCTCAAAGCTCTAATCTTCATCAAAAATACTGTTAGTATTTGTTAGTAGTTGTTAGTATTCGTTACTATCTGTGGTTGTTTGCATTTCAAGAGTTTTTCTTCATTGGATTCTCTTTCAACAAACACACTTTGCAACATTTTACACATCAAAAAGCATCGTTCTTGCAATGATTTTCGTTTTATGATTCAATGCAAGCAGCAACGAAAACAAACGAACAAGAACAACAAAACACTGAAATCATTGGGAGGAATTGAAAAACATGATTCGTATTTTCGGAGACTACTTTTTGACAGTCGATGGAAAGAACGGCTGTTCTTATGTGGTCGGAAAGCGTACTTTATCCGGTACAGACACGATTTTAAGGAAGTCCGCGAGATATTACCCTAGTTTAGCCATTGCGACCGCAGAAACCGCCGAATTGGCACTAAGAGACGCTATCGCCGCCGGGGAGGTGCAGACCTTGCAGGGGGCTGTACAGGAATTGCGCTGCATCCGGGACGAGATCATAACCGCTATAGGCGGTAAGGAGGTGGAACAGAATGGGTGATGTGACACGTTTTCGAAACTATCCCCAGATGGCGACAGTGAAGAAAGCCGCAGAGACCTTTGGTGTGTCTCCAAGCTATCTGCGCAGGCTCTGCAAGGCCGGGAAGATCATCTTTGTCAATACCGGTCATGTTTGGCTCATCAATCTGGATAGCCTTGCCAGGTACTTTGACAAAGGCGACCCGGGCCCGGCGGAAGCCTCTCAGAATGTGGGAAAAATCCGCCGGGTGGAGGCTAATGGGGCGAATTGGGGGCATTGTTTTGGCGAATAAGAGAATGTTTTCCGTGGATGTGACCGAGACAGACGCCTTTCTAGAAATGCCGCTGACGGCACAGGCATTGTACTTTCATTTAGGGATGCGGGGTGATGATGACGGCTTTGTATCAAATCCGCGCTCTATTGTGCGGGTGTCAGGATGCAGCGAAGGCGATTTGGTAACATTGGCAAAATCTGGCTATATTATCACATTCCGTTCCGGCGTAATCGTGATAAGTGACTGGAAAGTGAACAATAACCTCAGAAATGACCGATACAAACCGACTACGTTTCAAGATGAGCGTTCCATGCTTTCTGAAACAGCGAACAAACGCTATATTTTGAACGGTGGCAACCAAGTGGATACCAATGGTATACCAAGCGACAACCAAATGACGCCCCAACCTAACGTAACCCAACGTAACCCAACCCAACGTAGCAGTAGTAGTAAGGTTGCCGCTGCTGCCGGAATTTCCAATTCTCGCACAGACCCAGAGCTTGCAAAAATCGTCCAGCAATACGAACAGGTCATTGGAGGATTTCCGCCGTCTGCGCTGGACAAGCTACAGAGCTACCGCAGTTCTATTCCCACAGAGGTACTCTGCAAGGCCTTTGATGAAGCTGCCGAGAGTGGGCACAGGTCTTGGAAGTACGTCAGCGGCATCTTGAAGAGCTGGCAGGCCGATGGTGTGCGCACTCTGGGCGATGTAGAAGCCCGGCGGGATGCACGAAAAAAAGTTGTTCAACAGAGCGAAAAGAAGATGGAGGTGCTGCGGTGAATATACAAAAGGTTTTGCTTGGAACCTTGCTTGTACAACCAGAGTTTGCACCATACGTTCTGCCTGTGCTGGAAATTTCCGACTTTGAGCCAGATATACAACCCATTTTTGCGGCTGCACAGGGCTTCTGGACAGCTACCGGAAAGCTGGAAACCATGCAAGTCTGTGACCGCTATCCAAACCAGAAGGCGGCAATCTTGGACTGCGCGAACGAATATTCTGCCGAGTGCATCCATCCAAACCGTGAAAATGTGTTGGCGTGGGTGCGCATTGTACAGGAACAGGCTGCATTGAACCGTTTCCAGGCACTTGCTCTAGAATCGGCAAACGCTGTGTATGATGATCTGCCTGAACTGTACAGCCGGATGGGCGAAACGCTGACGATCGGCAAAAACAGCCCGGATTTTCAATCCATTGGAGAACTGACAGAAGCGTACATCCGAGATAAGGACAGCAAACCGCAGTATATTCCCACCGGGGTTTCTGTAGTGGATAAGTTTTTGCATCTGTCACCCGGTAATCTGTTTATCATCGGCGGGCGACCATCTGCCGGTAAAACTGCCCTGTCTCTGCAAATGGCCTGTGAGCAAGCCCGGCGGGGGTTCCGTGTGTGCTATTTCTCGCTGGAAACCGACCCCAGAACGCTTACCAACCGCATTATTGCGAACCGGTTGTCTGTTCCTCTGGCGGAGGTTAAAGCCAAAACTGTTCCCCAGCATGAACTTGACCGTCTTGCAGAACTGCACAAGCTGCCGCTGTTCATCCGCTCTGCATCCGGTAAGGGTGTGGGATGGGTAAAGGCGCAAGCCCAACGGATGCAAGCACAGGTCGTTTTTATCGACTATCTGCAACTGCTGGCAGACGGTAAGGCGAAAGACCGCTATCAAGCTATTACGGGAATTTCCATTGCCCTGCATGAGTTAGCACAGACCACCGGCATCCTTGTGGTTGCGCTGGCTCAGCTGAACCGTAACGCGGCGCACGCTGCACCTTCCACCGCCGACTTGAAAGAATCCGGGCAGCTGGAACAGGATGCAGACGCAATTTTGCTGCTGTCTGATGATGGGGAACAGTACCGGGCAAGTTTGGACAAAAACAAAGAAGGGCGCATCGGTATTCTTCCGATCATCTTTGACAAAGAGTGTCAGAGGTTCCTTGAGGTTGAGGAAAGGAGGTGAACGCTATGAAAAAACCAAACTCAAACCGCCTGCGCCGCCGGGAGCCGTATCACTACGATGCAACTGGTGCACAGTATATTGCCTGTATCGAAACTGCCCTGCAGCACGGCCAGAGCATTCCGGTGCACGTTTTGCAGGTGATCTACCACATGTTGCTGCCTTATATGGGTAGATGAAAAAGTGTCCACTGTGGACACCTGAACCCAAACAGCCCGGCGGGGCAACCGAATAGTAACGCTGCATCAGAGTGCAGTATATTGAAATGGAGGATAATACAATGGATGATTATGGTGCTTTTAGTGTGATTTCTGGGATTGATGCTGACCTCTATATTCTCAGAGGAATTTCACAGCTGGTAAGTGCGATGTATACTGCATTGGAAAAGGGCGATAACGAACCGGAAACTTTCTATCCGGGTATCTATGCCATTCATCGCCAGCTTGACGATTTTGCAGATCACGTGGAAGCTGATTGCAAGGTCTACTTTGACAACTTGGCAGCTGCCAAGGCCGCGAAGAAAGCAGATAATAGCATGACTGATGAAGAATTTTTGAAAGCGTTGAGGGAACATCCTGAACTTATCCCGCAGGTAATGCAGATTCTGACGCAGGGAAAGCAGAAGCCGCACCCGGCGGGCTGATGAAAAAGCCCAGCACCCCCGGCCCCGAAAAATAACGGCATTGCTCTTGGGCCTTATTCGCGGTGTCCCCTGACAATCCCGCCAGCCTCGTGCGCCTGTGCGCGTGCGTGAATGTCCGTCATTCTGCACAATACATCCTTACTGAACGACCCCCGCCCGGCACTCACAATGTCGCGCGGGGGCTTGTTGCTACCTGCTCATTTTTATCATGATGAAATTTCATCAAACGTCCTGCTTGGCAGATTTTCGCGCTATCTATCCATATTCCGCCGGGAAAACCTGATGCAAGCCACGGCACCCCGCGACACAGGACGGCACTCCGTGGCACCAGATGCAAAGAGATTCCACGTTATTCCAAATAGGCGTAGGGATTCCCGCTCATCAATGCTGCATCCCGCTGCACCGCTGTTCACGTTCGCCCCTCTTGAAATATAGCCCCCTCCATGGTTTAATGCAGGCACACAGAGAGCGACACACATCGACCAGAAGGAAAAGAGGTGCATTGCTTGAATAATACGATCCGTTATCCGAACATGGGAACCGTTAAGAAAGCCGCTGAAATCTATGGATTGTCACCGTCCTATATCCGGCGGCTTTGCAAGACCGGAAAAATCCGGTATGTGAATGCTGGGCGCGGCTGGCTTGTGAATCTGGACAGTCTGGCCCGGTACTTTGAGCAGGGCGACCCGCCCCCGACAGAGCAAAGCCAGACCGCCCACGGCGTCCGGCAGATCGGATGATGAACACACCCGGGAGCACACCGAGAACGTACGCCCCGCCCGGCGGCGAGGTGTAACACACTAGACTTTCACGGAAAGTCGTGTGCTCTTGCAGAGGGCCTAGTGCTTGCAAGCAGGGCAGACGTATATACAATACGCTGCTCTTGCAAGCAATGGCCCTGTATATACACGGCCCCTTGCGTTGCAAGAACTTGTTGGGAAGAATCCCAAACCCAC
>CAJMQZ010000065.1 GCA_905215595.1 uncultured bacterium | reverse complement strand
TCGAAATCGCTGGCACTTTTCTGGTTCTCTTTTGGTGTCAAAAGAGAACATCCCTTGGCAAGCAGAAACCCTCCCAGCGGAAGCCATTCAAAATCGTTTTCTCAACAAAAAAAACGCCGCGCTGCGTACCACGGCAGAGCGGCGGGAGATGGAATGCTTTTTCAGGCTGTTACTGGGCTGCCCAGTAGAAGTCCTCGCCGGGCAGCGTACCGCCCACGGCGGCAGGGTCGGCATCGTAGAGCACCTGCAGGTAACCGGAGACGTCCGCCTTCAGTTCCTCGCCGGTCAGGCAGACGATGTTGCAGTTGGGCAGTGCCTTTTTGGCAATGGCGGCTTTTGCCACCACCCCCTGCTCCTCGCACAGGGCGGCGGTGCCGTCCAGATCAGTGTTGGCGGCGTTCACGCTCTGGGCGTAGTCTGCCAGAAAGGCGGCTACCACATCCGGGTGCTCCTCGGCGTAGGCCTTGCGCACCACGGTCACACCGGTGATCAGCTGGTTGTCTGCCACCTTGTCCCACTCGGCGGTCAGGTCAAGGGCTACCCGCAGGGTGTCGTCCTTCAGTCCGGCAGCAGTCACATAGGGCTGGGGCAAAACGGCAATGGCGTCCTGTGTAGCGGCCATCTGGGCGGTCACCTCGGTAGCCTCGCTGTAATACTGGATGTTCACATCCTTGTCCGGGTCAATGCCGTTGGCGGTAAGCAGATAGCGCAGCACAT
Source organism: uncultured bacterium (assembly GCA_905215595.1). Taxonomy (GTDB): domain Bacteria; phylum Bacillota; class Clostridia; order Oscillospirales; family Ruminococcaceae; genus Faecalibacterium. The sequence continues at coordinate 10,394 of CAJMQZ010000065.1, read as the reverse complement.
ACTCCGGGGTAGTGCCCTTGCCGGTGGACAGGATGGTGCGCCCCTTGAGGTCTGCCATGCTGTGGACGGTGTCGCCCTGCTCCACCACATACAAAACGCCCAAAGTGTTCACCGCCACGGCCTGAATGCCGCCGCTGGTTTTCTGATACAGGGTCGCCGCCAGATTGGCCGGGATAGCAGCCATGTCCAGCTCACCCTTGATGAGCAGCGGCACGATCTCATCCGCAGCGCCGTAAAGCTGCAGATCATAGTCCATGGCAGCAGTACCGGCCTGCTCCATCGAGAGCAGGTTGACAAGACCCATGGTGGTGGGGCCCTTCAGCCCGGCGATCCGCAGCGGCTCGGTAGCAGACAGCGGCGCTGCGGTCTCTTTCTCAGAAGCAGCCGCAGAGGAAGCAACTTCGGACACCGCTGCGCTGGAAGCGGCAGAGCTTGCGCTTCCGCCGCAGGCTGCAAGGCTCAGTGCAAGGCTAAACGCCAGCAGTAAGGACAGGATCTTTTTCATGAAATACTCCTTTTCACACCCGGCACGCCCCGCTGCGGGGACGGAAACCGGTCTTTTTTTGAAAATTTTGCAAAATCATTTGCTTTGCGCGTTCCAGTTTACTATAATAGGGGTAAAAATACCGTTGCGTGTGCAACGCAATTGCAGGAGGCTGCGGAGAACACCATTTTCTCTGCGGAGTTGCGATGAATAATTATCTGCCGCTGTTACAAACCACCACGCTGTTCGCAGGGCTTTCCGCTGCGGAACTCAGCACGCTGCTGTCCCGGCTGGGGGCAAGCGTGCGCAGCTACGGCAAGGGCGAAGCTCTTGTGCTGGCAGGGGAACCCAGCCGCCGGGTAGGCATCGTGCTGTCCGGCGAGCTGGAGGCCTACCGTCCGGCGCCGGGCGGGGCACGCATCCCCATTGCCCGGGTAGAGCCGGGCGGGGTGTTCGGGGACGTATTGGGAGGTTCCAGCCTGTCCAGCCCGGTCACCGTGCTGGCTGCTGCCCCCTGTGAGGTGCTGCTGCTGCCCTACGAGCGGCTGCTGCTCTCGGACGGCAGCCCCGCCCACCAGCGGGTGGTACAGAACCTTGTGCGCACCATCAGCGATAAATATTTTTCCCTCTCCCGCCGCATCGACTTGCTGGTGATGAAGAGCCTGCGTGCCAAGGTGGCGGCCTATCTGCTCAGCGAAGCTGCCCGCGCCCACAGCCTGACCTTCAGCATCCCCTTCTCCCGCATCCAGCTGGCGGATTACCTCAACTGCGACCGCAGCGCCCTTTCCCGGGAGCTGAGCACCATGCAGAAGGAAGGGCTCATCGACACTTACCGCAGCAGCTTCAAGCTGCTGGAGCCGGACGCCTTGCAGCAGATGGTGCAATAAAATCCCCTCAGGCGCTTTATGCGTGGTCAGAACAATCTGCCTTCTCCGGCAGAAGAGCAAGTGTTCCCCTCTGCCGAGAAAAGCTCCCCCTTTCGGGGGAGCTGGCATCGCACAGCGATGACTGAGAGGGTTATTTTACAAAAAGGAGCAATCAAGCAATGTCCAAGCCTGTTCTTTGGATCGTGATCCCCTGCTACAACGAGGAGCAGGTGCTGCCCATTACAGCACCCATGTTTCTGGAAAAGATCCACAGTCTGACCGCACAGGGGCTGGTCAGCGATAAAAGCCGGGTGCTCTTTGTCAACGATGGCTCCCGCGACAAAACGTGGGAGCTGATCCAAGGCTTTGCCGCGCAGGACGAGCACTATATCGGCATTTCCCAGAGCCGCAACCGCGGCCACCAGAACGCCGTGCTGGCGGGGCTGATGGAGGCACTGCACAGCGACAGCTGCGATATCACCATCTCCATCGACTGCGACGGTCAGGACGACATCAACGCCATGGATGAGATGGTAAAAAAGTATCTGGACGGTGCCGAGGTAGTGTATGGCGTGCGCAGCCGCCGGGACACCGACACCTTCTTCAAGCGGTTCACCGCCGAAGGCTTTTATCATGTGATGAACGCCTTGGGCGCGGATATCGTGTTCAATCACGCAGACTACCGTCTGATCAGCACCCGCGTGCTGGAAAGCTTTGCGGATTACAAGGAGGTCAACATCTTCTTGCGGGGTATGGTGCCGCTGGTGGGCTTTGCCCACGATGTGGTCACCTACGAGCGCCACGAGCGTCTAGCCGGTGAGAGCCACTACCCTCTGAGCAAGATGCTGGCGCTGGCCTTTGACGGCATTACCAGTCTTTCCAACAAACCCATCCGCATCATTACCGGTGCGGGCATCGCGGTGAGCCTTGTCAGCTTTATCGGGGTCATCTGGGCCATCGTGTGCGCTGCCATGGGCAGCAGCGTGGCAGGCTGGGCGTCCACCGTCTGCATCGTCTGCTTTATGGGCGGCGTGCAGCTGGTGTGTCTGGGCGTGATCGGCGAGTATATCGGCAAGATCTATATGGAGACCAAAGCCCGCCCGCGCTATATCATCTCGGAGCGCACATGGGCTCCTTACGAAAGGAAATATCACGGATGAGCAAACAAAGCTGGAAGGGCAGCACCCTTCTGAACCCGGAGCCGCCGGTACTGGTATCCTGCGGCGGGCTGGACAAGCCCAACCTTATCACCATCGGCTGGACAGGCACCATCTGCACCCAGCCCAGCATGGTATCCATCAGCGTGCGCCCGGAGCGGTACAGCCATCAGCTGCTGTGCGAGAGCGGGCAGTTCGCCATCAACCTGCCCACCGAAAAGCTGGTGCGTGCCATCGACTGGTGCGGCGTGAAGAGCGGCCGCGAGGTGGACAAGTTTGCTGCCTGCGGCCTGCACGCCGCCCCCGGCAGCGTGCTGACCGACTGTCCGGTGCTGGAAGAAAGCCCGGTCAACTTGGAATGCCGCATCACCCAGCGCATCCCGCTGGGCAGCCACGACCTGTTTTTAGCCGAGGTGGTGGCCTGCGATGTGGACGAGAGCCTGCTGGACGAAAAAGGCAAGCTGTGTCTGGATAAGGCAAACCTCATCGTGTACAGCCACGGGGAGTATCTGGCGCTTGGCAAAAAGCTGGGCACCTTCGGTTACAGCGTGCGCAAGAAAAAGCCCGCAAAGCATAAAAAATAATGGATCTCACAAAAAGGAACCCTCTGCAAAGTTTTGCTTTGAGAGGGTTCCTTTTTTACGGGATCAAGTCCGGGCAGGCTGCGGTCTTATCAATGCAGCTTCAGCATGGCAGTCTCATATTTTTGATACCAGCTGCCCATCCATTTCAGCATTTTTTCACTTACCCTTGCTGTTATCTTCTGAATGCTCTTTTCGTAAAGCAGGCTGAGCGCAAGTGCCGCAAGCAGCCAGACAGCCGCGTACAAAAAGACCCACAAAAACAGATGGGCATATCCATACCGGTCAAAAATACAGTGCCAGAGATAGGGTCTTGCATAGGTTCGCAGCAAAATGTTTTCATGGATAATATAGATCAGCATGGCACATTTTGCAATGTGATTTACCCTTTTATTTTTAAAGTGGTTATTTCTAGCCAGACCAAATGCAGCAATGGCGATCAGGATCAAAAAAAGATTAAAATTGCTCACCCATCGCAAAAGCTGATCCGACAGCGCAGCGATCTTCAATCCAAGCAGATCGGTCAAAACCACGACGCCCACTGCACCTGCCACACCACACAGCAGAAGGATGCCGTTCACTTTTGCGCTGGAATACAGTTCCATACAATAGCGCTTGATATAGGCAACGATCAGATATACGCTGATCCAGAGAAGCAGCATATTCGGAAAGAAAAACCTGCTTTCTATAAAGTTAAAGCCGATATACAGTACCGTCAGCACAGAGATCATCTTCAGATGCTCTTTTTGCGTCATCGCGGAAATCAGACGGTTCAAATACGGATGGATGGGATAGAATAGCAGATAACAGGTCAAGTACCAGTTATTTGCAAAGAGCGTTGGGAAAAGCGAGAAAACGAAAAGTTTACCGCTTACCTCCCCCCGGATCAAAAGCGTCATACCAAGGATCAAAACAGAGATTACCCAGATATCCAGCAGCATCTCCATTATTTTTTTCCCGGACGCTTTCGCGCTGTCCAGCAAGAACCATGCAGAAGCCACGAAGAAGATCCAGTTCCCCAGTGCACCAAAATGCCGCATGACCGCTAAAAGCAGAATCGTTATATTGGTCGTTGCATGGGTACAATCCAGAAGATAGTCGCTATACGGGATATCTTCGTATTCCGTTGTCAGTGTCAGTACCACATGGCTTATTACGATCAGAATGATTGCAATGACCTTCAAAAGTTCTACGCCGGAATCCCGCATTCTGCTTTTGTCCGCACAAATATTTTGTTCCATGATCCCACCCTTTCTGTTTTCGCTTTTTTTCAGCGATTTTATTGTACCACCTGTACTTTTTTCATACAATACCTGCCTGTACAGAAAAGCCGCCGGGCAGTTTTCCTGCGCGGCGGCTTCTGATGTTTCTTATGCTTCTTCGTGCTTGACCCGCTGGATCTCCCCCAAGTCGTAGGGGGTGTTCTGGTAGACATAGTAGTTCAGCCAGTTTTCATACAGCAGATGGGCGTGGGCGCGCCAGCGGAACAGCGGCGGCTTTGCGGGGTCATCGTCCGGGTAGTAGTTGACGGGCACATGGATGGGCAGACCCTTGGCTACGTCCCGCTTATACTCGGCATTCAGCGTATACTTATCGTACTCCGGGTGACCGGTAACAAAGATCTGCCGCCCGTTCTCGGTGCTCATGAGGAAGGGTCCGGCGGCGTCGCTCTCGGCCAGAATGCGCAGGGCGGCGCAGTTGTCCACATCCTCCCGGCAGATGCCGGTGTGGCGGCTGTGGGGAGCGTAGAACACCTCATCAAAGCCGCGCACCAGCGGGTTTGCCGGGCGGGTGACCCGGTGCTCGAACACGCCGAACATCTTTTCCGGCAGCAGCTGCTTGTGCACGCCGTAGTGGTAGTACAGGCCAGCCTGTGCACCCCAGCACACATGCAGGGTGGAGTAGACATTCGTCTCGCTGAAGTCCATGATCTCGCACAGCTCCGGCCAGTAATCCACCTGCTCAAAGTCCATGGTCTCCACCGGAGCACCGGTGATGATCATGCCGTCGTAGCGGTTATGCTTCACCTCGTCGAAGGTCTTATAAAAGGCCTCCAGATGGGCCGCGGAGACGTGCGTTGCCTCATGGCTCATCGTCTGCAGCAGGGTCATGTGCACCTGCAGCGGCGTGTTGGCCAGCAGCCGGGCGATCTGGGTCTCGGTGGCGATCTTGGTGGGCATCAGGTTCAGGATCAGAATTTCCAGCGGGCGGATATGCTGCGCCAGCGCCCGCTCCCGGTGCATGACAAAGACGTTTTCTTCATACAGGGCATCAAAGGCGGGTAAGGTCTTGGGGATGATCAGCGGCATAGGATGGTTGCTCCTTTCATACCTTATCCAGTGCCTGCGCGATATCGGCGATGAGATCCTCGGCAGACTCCAGACCGCAGCTCATGCGCACCAGCTCAGCGGGCACACCGGCGGCAGCCAGCTGCTCGTCGTTCATCTGACGGTGGGTGCTGGAGGCGGGATTCAGGCAGCAGGTGCGGGCATCCGCCACATGGGTCTCAATGGCGGCAAGCTTCAGCTCCTTCATAAAGGTGCTGGCAGCCTGACGTCCACCCGCCAGACCAAAGCTCACGACGCCGCAGCTGCCGTTTGGCAGGTACTTCTGCGCCAGTGCGTGGTAGGGGCTGCTTTCCAGCCCGCAGTAGTTCACATAGGCCACCTTGGGGTGGTTTTCCAAGAACTGTGCCACCGCCATGCCGTTGGCGCAGTGGCGCTGCATCCGAACGTGCAGGCTTTCCAGACCAAGGTTCAGCATATAGGCGTTCATGGGGGACTGCATGGAGCCGAAGTCCCGCATGAGCTGCGCGGTAGCCTTTGTAATGAAAGCTCCCTCCTTGCCGAAACGCTCGGCGTAGGTGATGCCGTGGTAGCTGTCATCCGGGGTGCACAGACCCGGGAACTTCTCGGCGTGCGCCATCCAGTCGAACTTGCCGCCGTCCACGATGGCACCGCCCAGCACTGCGCCGTGGCCGTCCATGTACTTGGTGGTGGAGTGGGTCACGATGTCCGCGCCCCACTCAAAGGGTCGGCAGTTGATGGGGGTGGCGAAGGTGTTGTCCAGAATCAGGGGGACGCCGTGGCTGTGGGCGGCTCTGGAAAATTTTTCAATATCCAGCACCGTCAGCGCCGGATTGGCGATGGTCTCGCCGAAAACGGCCTTCGTATTGGGACGGAAGGCTGCGTCCAGCTCCTCCGGTGTGCAGTCCGGCTCCACAAAGGTGAAGTCCACGCCCATGCGCTTCATGGTCACGGCAAAGAGATTGTAGCTGCCGCCGTAAATGCTGGAGGAGGACACCACATGATCCCCGCAGGAGGCGATGTTGAACACGGCATAGAAATTGGCCGCCTGACCGGAGGAGGTGAGCATGGCCGCCGAGCCGCCCTCCAGCGCTGCGATTTTGGCTGCCACCGTGTCGTTGGTGGGATTTTGCAGCCGGGAGTAGAAATAGCCGCTGGCCTCCAGATCGAAGAGCTTCCCCATGTCGCTGCTGGAAGCGTATTTGAAGGTGGTACTCTGAATGATCGGCACCTGCCGGGGTTCGCCGCTGCCGGGAGTGTAGCCTGCCTGTACGCATTTGGTTCCGATGCCTGACATAATAAAATCCTCCTGTTATCCTGTGGGTAAAATAAAAGGGCGGTTATGGGTACGCGCCATAACCGCCTTTGAAATTTGCTGTTTGAGAGATCTCAGAACGCACCAGAGACGGTATTGCACATCAGCATCCCCATGGTATACATCATACTGCGCGGCTGCCATTCTTCCAAGATAATCAAAATCAGTATAGTGCGGATCCAGCGCTTTGTCAAGGATTCCGGCGCAGCCAGACTGCCGGTTGACCTTCCGATATTTTTCTTCTATACTGGTGGCAAGGAAAGGAGTGTGGTTCCGTGTCCACCCTGCTGTTGAAAAATCTGAATACGCTTATCACCTGTGACGATGCGGATCAAATCTTACACAATGTTGATGTGTACTGTGAGGACGGCTGGATCCGCGCCATGGGGGAACATCTTCCCCAGACGGCGGACACCGTGATCGACGGTGCCCATTACTGGTGCTATCCCGGTCTGGTGAACACCCATCACCACCTCTATCAGACCTTCTCCCGCAATCTGCCGCAGGTGCAGAATATGGAGCTGTTCGACTGGCTGACGACCCTGTATGAGATCTGGAAGAATCTGGATTCCGAGGTGATCCGCCTGTCCTCCCTCACCGGCATGGGCGAGCTGCTCAAGCACGGCTGCACCACCTGCTTTGACCATCACTATGTATTCCCGGCGGGGGCGGGCGACCTGCTGGGGACGCAGTTTGCCGCGGCGGAGGAGCTTGGGATCCGAATGGTTGCCTCCCGCGGCAGCATGGATCTGTCCCGAAAGGACGGCGGCCTGCCGCCGGACAGCGTGGTGCAGACGGTGGATGAGATTATGCGGGATTCTGTGCGGGTCATTGAAGCCTACCACGATTCCCGTCCCGGTTCCATGCGTCAGGTGGCGCTGGCCCCCTGTTCGCCCTTCTCAGTCAGCCCGGAATTGCTGCGTCAGAGCGCGATTCTGGCCCGACAGTATGGGGTGCGGCTTCACACCCACCTGTGTGAAACCAGAGACGAGGAGCGCTATATGCTGACGCATCACGGTGTCCGGCCATTGGAGTTCATGTCCTCCCTCGGATGGACCGGCCCGGACGTCTGGTTTGCTCATGGCATTCACTTTAACGACGAGGAGCTACGGGAGCTGGCCCGCACCGGCACCGGCGTGGCCCACTGCCCCATCAGCAACATGAAGCTGGCCTCCGGCGTGGCGCGGGTGCCGGAAATGCTGGCGCTGGGTGTCCCGGTGGGACTGGCCGTGGACGGTTCCGCCAGCAACGACGGGTCCTCTCTGATGGAGGAACTGCGGGTGGCGTATCTGCTTCACCGCCTGCACGCCAGCAAGGCCGCCCCCTCCGGGTATCAGGTGCTGAAAATGGCCACCCGCGGCAGCGCACGGCTGCTGGGACGGGACGATATCGGCCAGCTGGCAGCAGGAAAATGTGCAGACCTGTTTTTGGTGGACAGCCGCAGGCTGGAGCTGGTAGGCGGGGAGTACAGCCCCGCGGACGTGCTGGCCACCGTGGGGCTGCGGGGGCCGGTGGACTGCACGGTGGTGCAGGGCCGGATCGTGGTCAGGGACGGCTGTCTGGTCACTGTGGATGAGGCGGCCGTGGCGGAGGAAGCCCGCCGCTGCTGCCGGGCGTATTTGGAGAAAAAGTGACAGCGGCCCTGTCAGGGAAGCGAAAGCGCCTGTCACCGGACGCTTCCTGCTGCCTTTGCAAGAAAAAACGCACCCAATGCACGGCATTGGGTGCGCTTTTTGCAGATAAAAGCGGGAAAACGGCGCATTATCCCCAGACTTCTTCGGCAATTTCCTTTACCAGAGACAGCTTCGCCCACTGCTGCGCCTCCGTCAGCTTGTTGCCGATCTCACAGCTGGCAAAACCGCACTGGGGGCTGAGACACAGACGGTCCAGGGGAATATATTTGGCGGCTTCGTGGATGCGGGCGATCACTGCGGCCTTGTCCTCCAGCTCCGGGCGCTTGGTGGTCACAAGACCCAGCACGACCTTTTTCTCCCCGCTGACAGCGGCCAGAGGTTCAAAGCCGCCGGAGCGCTCGTCGTCAAATTCCAGATAGTAGGCGTTGACGTTTTCCCGTGCCAGCAGCGTCTTGGCTACGCTGTCATAAGCGCCGGAACTGGCGTAGGTGCTGTGGAAGTTGCCGCGGCAGACGTGGGTGTTGATAACCAGATCCGCCGGCTTGCCCTCCATAGCCAGATTGTTGGCGGCGAGCATCTGCTCTTTAATGGCCTCCAGCCCCTTTTCATCCGTGTCGAAAATCAGGCAGGCGCGGGGATCCACCAGCATTCCCCAGCTGCAATCGTCAAATTGCAGGTTCCGGCATCCGGCGGCGTATACATCGGCAATGACCTTGCGGTAGCCGATGGCCAGATCCTCTGCCAGCTTTTCGGTGTTGGGATAGTATTTTCTGGTATTTTCCATGGCAAAGGGCATGACCATCTGCTCCAAGAACTGGGCGGGAGCGGGAATGGTCAGCTTGGCAACGGTATTTTCATCCTCCAGCGCCTTGACAAACTTGAAATGCTCCACAAAGGGGTGATTTTCCACGCTTACCTTCCCGGTAAGATAGGTGTCGTCCAGCATGGCGGCTTCCCCGTGGAAGGGCAGACCCTTTTCCGTGCGGCTGTGTCCTACGCCGCAAAAGCCCCACATGAAATCCAGATGCCAGGTGGCCCGGCGGAATTCACCGTCCGTAATGACATGATACCCGGCTGCCTTCTGCTTGGCTACCAGAGCGCAGATCGCGTCGTCCTCTGCGGCCTTCAGCGCGTCAGCGCCGATTTTACCGGCCTGAAAATCCAGACGCGCCTGCTTCAGCTCTGCGGGGCGGAGGAAGCTTCCGACGAAATCATAACGGAAAGGGGTGTTCTGTTTGCTCATACCTTGTACTCCTTTGTGAGAGAATTCGACTTCATTATACGGCGGCGGGCAAGGCAAGTCAAGGATGCGTAAAGTCCGGCAGGGAGAACTGAAAAAAACGGCAGATCATCCCGTAAGGGATGATCTGCCGCAGAAAGTGATACGGGGAAGTGGCGATCAGTCCACCAGACCGGCGGTGATGATGGCCATGGAGTAGACCTCCTGCGCGTTGCAGCCGCGGGACAGGTCGTTGATGGGGGCGTTCAGACCCTGCAGAATGGGGCCGTAGGCGTCGAAGCTGCCCAGACGCTGAGCGATCTTGTAGCCGATGTTGCCAGCGTTGATGTCAGGGAAGATGAAGGTGTTGGCGTGGCCGGCCACCTTGGAGTTGGGGCACTTGGTATGAGCCACGCGGGGAGAAACGGCGGCGTCGAACTGAAGCTCACCTTCGATATCCAGATCGGGAGCGGCAGCCTTGGCCTTCTCGCAGGCGTTACGCATCTTGTCAACATCCTCGCCCTTGCCGGAACCCAGAGTGGAGTAGCTCAGATAAGCCACCTTGGGATCGATACCGAAGACCTTGGCGGTCTTGGCAGTTTCAATGCCGATCTCCACCAGCTCATCCTCGGTGGGCTTGATGTTAATGGCGCAATCGCCCATAGCCAGAACCTCGCGGTCGCCGGTAGCAGAGGGACGGACCAGAATGAAGCAGGAAGAGACGATCTTGCTGCCGGGCTTGGTCTTGATGATCTGCAGAGCGGGACGGACGGTATCGGCGGTGGAGTAGGTAGCGCCGCCCAGCAGAGCGTCGGCATAGCCCATCTTCACC
>CAJMQZ010000064.1 GCA_905215595.1 uncultured bacterium | reverse complement strand
GCTTGCCGATGGTGTCCATGGAGTCGTTGCCGCCGATGTAGAAGAAGTAGCCGATATTCAGCTTTTCCAGAATGGCGAACAGCTTTTTGTACACCGCCTCATCGTCCCGCCAGTCGGGCAGCTTGTAGCGGCAGCTGCCCAAAAAGCTGGACGGGGTGCGCTTGAGCAGCTCGATGTCCAGATCATCGGTCAGCAGGGTGGAAAGATCCACCACCCGCTCCTCCAGCAGACCGGCAACACCGTTGCACATACCGTACACAACATCTGCGCCGCGGTTCTTGCAGCTTTCAAAGACACCCGCCAGACTGGCATTGATGACAGAGGTGGGGCCGCCGGACTGACCGACGATTGCGTTTTTTCCCATGATGATTTCTCCTTTTTTGTTTTTTCTGTTTCGGCTATAAAAACGTGCAGTCGCACGAAAACAGACGCGGAAGGGAAAGATGGATCACAGACGGATGTGGCGGGGGGTACCGTTCACATAAACGGGGGTCACCTCATCCAAAATCAGCGGACGAGCGTACTCCTCAAAGGCTTCGGTCACCTGCATCCCGTCCGGAGTGATCCATTCCAGCGGGACCTTCTTTTCCAGATTTGCCACCTGCTGCACATCCACAGACTCGGTGATGCACTGATACGGGTAGTTGGAGACCCGCTTGAGGGCGATCATGCGGCCGCTCTCGCCGGCAAAGGCCGCAGCGGCGGCGGCACCGCCGACGGCGTAGGCCTCGTTCACATCCGTGCGGCTGGCCAAATGGCTGGCGCAGCGCTGCAGGGTGGAAAACTCGATGGCACGGCTCTTGCACTGCAGCTTGTCGTGGATGAGCTCCGAAAGGTAACGGCTGGTGCCGCTGAGGATGGCCTTGTGGCCAAAGGCATCCAGCTGCCCGGCAGTAGACACCAGATCGCACAGGTAGGTGCCGTCTGCAGTCTTTACGCCCTCGCTGGCTGCGATGATAACGTTGGACTTTACCCGCTGCAGCTCGTCCACCCGGGCAAGGAACTTGTCCTGATCAAAGGGCACTTCCGGCAGCAGGATCAGGTCGGGGCCTTCGCAGTCCTCGCCGCCTGCCAGACAGGCCGCACCAGCCAGCCAGCCTGCGTGGCGGCCCATGATCTCGGCCACCGTCACGCTGCGGATGTTGTACACCGAGGAGTCGCGGATGACTTCCTTCAAGATGGTGGCAATGTACTTTGCGGCAGAGCCGTAGCCGGGGGTGTGGTCGGTGAGGCACAGATCGTTGTCGATAGTCTTGGGCACACCGATAAACCGCACATTGCTGCCCACCTGCTGCCCGTAGCGGGACAGCTTTGCGATGGTGTCCATCGAGTCGTTGCCGCCGATGTAGAACACGGCACAGATGTCGTACTTGTCAAACAGGGTGAACAGCTTGACGAACGGGGCGGCATCGGTATCCGGGTCGGGCAGCTTGAAGCGGCAGCTGCCCAGATAGCTGGACGGAGTACGCTTGAGCAGCTCGATGCTCATGCGGTCATCCAGCAGGACGTTGAGCTCCAGCAGCTCTTCCTTGAGCAGACCCTCGATGCCGTACTTCATGCCGTACACCTTGTCTGCACCCAGACTGCGGGCGGCTTTGTATACGCCCGCAAGGCTGGAGTTGATCACGGCGGTAGGGCCGCCGCTCTGACCAATGATGATATTCTTGGCCATGGAAACCTCCTTCAGATCATATAAAATGTGTCCGCTGCCGGGCAAAACGGCTTTCCGCACCGTCCAGTAAAGTGGTCTGTCGGCCCTGCACTGCCAACGGACCGGGACGGCAAAACAGCCATCTGCCGCAACTGACACAAAAATATTTGCAGCTTGTGTATTCGCTTTTTGTAAAATGTGCAAAATAAGCTGCAATCCTATTGTACCTGTTTTGCCTGTTGTATGCAAGACCCAATTGGTTGCACAGGCAAAAAAAATATGATAAAATAGGTGCGCACTTCAAATTTACCGGGCAGCAGTGCCTGCCTGTTGGGATAAATGCAGAAAGCTGGACAGAGAATATGGGCATTTCACACGAGTATCATTCGGCACCCCGGCGGCGCACACGCGGGGGCATCGGCGGCAAGCTGCGGCTGGCGGGAGTCATTGTGGCCATCCTGCTGGTCGCCTATGCGGTGACCGCCATTCTGGAAAAAGGGACTGTGGAGGAAGAAAGCACCCCGCAGACCGGCGCAGGCGGCATTGCACAGAACATTCTGGCACCGCTGCCCATGCAGGGCGAGGCGGCCTCCGGCAGCGGCAGCGAGGGTGCAGCCGATAGCAGCGGCGCGGCGCAGGCGGTACAGCTGGAAAGCTTCGGCCCCGCCCGGCAGACCGATGGCGCTTATACCATTAAGGCCTATGACGCCAGTGTTATCCGGCAGCCGACCTGCGGTCAGGTAGACCTGAGCTATTTTTCGGACGCCGCCTTTCTGGGCGACAGCCTGACGGTGGGCTTCTCAGACTACCAAATCAATCTGAGCGGCGCGCTCATCTGTGGCTATACGGGTGTGGGACCGGACGCCATCGTCAACCGCGCCGCCGTCAAGAGCCCCACCCGCGGGCAGGAGGTGGCGCTGGATGTACTGGCAGCGGCGCAGCCCAAAAAGCTGTATATCCTGCTGGGCACCAACACCTTAACCACCTTGGGCGCATCTGACCGTTTTCTGGCCTACTACGGCCAGATGCTGGACGAGCTGCGCCAAACGCTGGGGGACGACTGCATTATTTATGTACAGTCCATCCCGCCGGTACGGCCTGCGGCAGCGGAAAAGAAGCCGGGGCTTGCCTCGGACGTGCTGCGCGGCGTGAACGAGCAGCTGGCACAGCTGGCTGTAAGCAAGGGCTGCGTTTATCTGGACCTGTGGGAGGCGCTGGCTGACGGCGAGGGCAACCTGAAAGAGATGATCGCCGCACCGGACGGCGTACACCTTTCGGCCGGCAACGGCTACGGCGCATGGGTCACCTACCTGCGCAACCACGCAAAATATTCCGCAAGTAACCCGTGGATCATGGGCAGCGCTTACAGCGCAGAATAAAAAGCAAAAAGCAGGTGCACCGCCTTTTCAAAAGCCAACGCTTTTGATAAAGATGCGGTGCACCTGTTTTTTTGTATTATTTTTTATCTGGCGGGTCATCCAGCCCTTCAAACATCACCATGCCCAAGTTTGCAAGGCTTGCTCCCAGCGCAAAACCGACTGTTCCCAGCGACACACTGAACAAAGCGCCCATGGCAACACCGAACAGGATGCCCGCGATTTGACTTTTCTTCATTTTACTGCTCTGCCTTTCCGTACCATGCAACGGACAGCCGCCACGAGAGAGCATACAGCGCCAGCGCCGCCGCCAGCACGACAACCAGCACCAACAGCGAACCATGGGCAGGCAGGATGCTGTTCAACAGGATTCCACCGGAGGACACAGCAATGCCCATCAAGCAGGCCAGCACACCGATGCAAAGATAATACACATACCTTGCCTTCTCGTAGCCAAAGCGGTAGGTCAGAGGCAGCAGGATCATGTTGCCCAGCAGGGTCAGCATGGCCACCTGCAGCAGGGTCGCCACGGTGATCTGCACGGTCACCGTGCCCCAGAGCAGCTGTGCTGCTGCCAGCGCTGCCATGCTCAGCAGCTCCGACAGTGCCATAGCCCCCAAGCCGATCAGGTATTTGCTGCCCACCAGCTGCTCTTTTGTCACCGGCAGGGCGGCACTGTAAGCACTGAACCGGCTGTTCTGGTCGTAGGCCAGCAATGTCATGGGGAATATCCCCAGCAAAAACCCACCGTACAGCATAAAGAAATTAGAGCCTTCCTTCATGCCAAACACTCCCACCAGCATCATGACCACCGCTGCCAGAATGAGCATTCTGGTATAGTACCACATCTGATAGACATCCTTTAACAGCAGACCCTTCATTGCACATCCTCCCCTTTCACCATCAACACAAACAATTCCTCAATGCTTACCGGGGCAAGCTCTGCTCCGGCGGGCATTGCGTCCCGGCGCACAAGCGCCTCTGCCCCGTAGGGGGTGACCCGCTTGCCGTACACCCGTACATCCAGTGCCGCCAGCTGCGCCGCCGTGCCGTGCCACAAGGCGTATTCCTCTCGCAGGGCGTCCTTTTCCTCACAGAGCAGCAGCCTGCCCTTGTGCAGGAAGGCGATGGTATCGCACAGCTTTTCCAAGTCGCTGACGATGTGGGAGGAGATGAGGATGGAGTGGTTCTCGTCCCGGGCAAAATCCAACAGCAGGTCGGTCACCTCGTCCCGCACTACCGGGTCCAGCCCGTTGGTGGCTTCGTCCAACAACAGCAGCTTCGGGTGGTGTGCCAGCGCCACGGCAATGCACAGCTTCATCTTCATGCCGGTGGAGTAGTCCTTATATTGCTTTTTATCCGGCAGACCGAATTTTTGGCACAGCTCCGCATAGGCGGCAGCGTCCCAGTTGCGGTAGATGCCCGCCATCACCTTGCCCGCCTGCACCGCATTCAGGCACAGGGGAATGCCCTCGCTGCCCAGCACCACGCCGATTTCCTCCTTGCTGCGGACAGAAGCGGTGCGGTTATCCCTGCCCAAAATGGTCACGGTACCGCCGTCCCTCTGCAGCATGTCCAGAATCAATTTGATGGTGGTGCTTTTGCCTGCGCCGTTCTCGCCGATCAGGCCGCAGATGGTGCCGCCGGGCAGTGTCAGATCCAGCGGTCCGAGGGTAAAGTCCTTATAGTGCTTTGTAAGTCCCCGCAGTTCCAGTGCGTTCATGTTCAGCCCTCCCACAGCAGTTCCAGCATCTCCCGCAGCTCTTCCCTGCTCAGCCCGCAGGATGCGGACAGCTTCACAGCCTCGGTGAGGTGCGCTTCAATTTTTTTCAGGTTCTCTTCCCGCAGCAGCTCGGTGTTTTTAGGGGCTACAAAAAAGCCCTTTGCCGGTACTGCGTAAAGGAAGCCCTCTTTTTCCAGTTCATCGTAGGCACGCTTTGTGGTAATGACGCTGATGCGCAGATCCCGTGCCAGCCCCCGGATGGAGGGCATGGCCTCGTCCGGCTGCAAAGCCCCGCTGATGATCTGCTGCTTGATCTGGTTGTAGATCTGGTCATAGATAGGCGCGCCGCTTTTGTTGTTGATAAACAGTTCCATCGGCTGCTCCTTTGGCTCTTGCGTTTTATCTGTATATGCACAGTATATACAGTAAATACGGATTTGTCAAGAGAATGCGCAAAAAAATACACCCGCCGTCCAAAACGGACAGCAGGTGCATTTTTTAGGTTTTACAGTGCCTTGATGGCGGTCTTGATACGCTCGGCGGCCATCTTGGTCTTTTCGGCGTCACCGAAAGCGGTCAGGCGGAAGTAGCCCTCGCCGCACTCGCCGAAGCCCACGCCCGGGGTGCCGACGACGCCGCAGTTCTCCAGCAGCCAGTCGAAGAACTCCCAGCTCTTCATGCTGCCGGGGCAGCGCAGCCAGATGTAGGGGCTGTTCTTGCCGCCGCAGTACCACACGCCGCACTCGTCCAGTGCGTCGGCGATGACCTTGGCGTTGCGGCGGTAGTAGTCCAGGTTGGACTGGATCTCTGCCATGCCGCTCTCCGTAAACACGGCAGCGGCTGCGCGCTGCACGACGTAGGGCACGCCGTTGAACTTGGTGGTCTGGCGGCGGAGCCACAGCTTATTGATGTTCATGCCCTCGCGCTCCAGCTCATGGGGCACCACGGTGTAGCCGCAGCGGGTGCCGGTGAAGCCTGCGATCTTGGAGAAAGAGCAGATCTCCACGGCGCACTCGCGGGCACCCTCGATCTCGAAGATGCTGCGGGCCAGGTCTCCGTCCGAGATGAAGCACTCATAGGCGGCATCGTACAGGATGATGGCATTGTTCTTGCGGGCGTAGTCCACCCAGACCTTCAGCTGGTCGCGGGTGTAGGCGGCACCGGTGGGGTTGTTGGGGCTGCAGATATAGATGATGTCAGCCTTCACATTCTCATCCGGCATTCCCAGGAAGCCGTTCTCCTGACTGGTGCGGCTGTAGATGATCTTGCGGCCATCGGTCACGTTATCGTCCACGTAGGTGGGATAAACGGGGTCCGGCACCAGCACGGTGTTGTCCACATCGAACAGGCCCAGTACGTTGGCCAGATCGCTCTTTGCACCATCAGAGATGAAAATTTCATCCTCTGCCAGCTGGGTGCCGCGGCCTGCGTAGTAGCCCTGAATGGCCTGCTTGAGGAAGGGGTAGCCCTGCTCCGGGCCATAGCCGTGGAAGCCTTCCTTGGTGCCCATCTCATCGGCAGCGTCATGCATGGCCTTGACCACGCACTTGGCCAGCGGCTGGGTCACATCGCCGATGCCCAGACGGATGATCTCCTTTTCCGGGTGTGCCTGCTGATACGCAGCCACCTTGTGGGCAATGTCCACGAACAGGTAGCTGGCCTTCAATTCGTTGTAATGCTTGTTCATCTTCATGATACTTTCCCTCGCTTCTTTTATTGGTGCAACCCTCTTAGTCATCTCGCATTCGCTCGATGCCAGCTCCTCCGAAGGGAGAGCTGTCGCCGTTAGGCAACTGAGAGGGTTCTTATTTACACTTCGGTCGTGCCCTCGCACACGGTCTCGGCAGCGCCGGTCATCAGCAGCTGCTTGCCGGGCAGCACCCGGATGGTCAGCTCGCCGCCGCGCAGCTGCACATGGACGTCCTCTCCGGCGGGGCAGATGCCCAGCTCGGTCAGGGCTGCCACGGTGGCACAGGTGCCGGTACCGCAGGCCCATGTCTCGCCGCTGCCACGCTCCCACACGCGCATCTTCAGGTGGGTGGCGTCCACCACCTGCACAAACTCGGTGTTGATGCGCTCCGGGAAGTTTTCGTGGTGCTCAAAGCCCGGGCCGATCTGCTCCAGCTTCAGGCTGTCCACCTCCGGCACAATGGTCACGCAGTGGGGGTTGCCCACGCTGATGCAGGTCACCCGCCACAGGTTCTCTTCCACCTGAAGGGGCAGATCCACCAGCGGCCCTTCGCCCATGTTCACGGCGGGCAGCGCCGCCGCCATGGCGGTATAGGCACCCATCTCCACCTGCCACAGCCCTTCGCCCATGCGGGCAACGGTCTTTAAGCCGCTGAGGGTATCGATGGCAAGCTTCGGCTTTGCCATGCCGTGGGTGTACAGCCACTCGGCCACGCAGCGGATGCCGTTGCCGCACATCTTGCCCTCACTGCCGTCCGCATTGAAGATGCGCATCATGGCGTCTGCCCCGGCTGTGACCGGTGCGCAGATGCAGATAATGCCGTCCGCGCCGATGGAAAAGTGCCGCCGGGACAAGCGCTCTGAAAGCGCCGCGATCTCCTCCGGCACACCGGAGGTGCGGCAGTCCAGATAAATATAATCGTTGGCGCAGCCCTGCATTTTGGTGAATGAAAGCTTCATGCTTATCGCTCCTTATAAAAGGGACTGGTCAGTCCCTGTAAACTCATTACTTTATAATGATAAAAAAACCGGCACGAGATGTCAAGGGAAAAAGCAGCTTTCAGACAATTTTCTTCAGTTGCTGCAAAACAGGGCTTGACAATACGCACTGCATGGGATATAAAAAAAGAGAGCGCTTTGTACAGCAGGCAAGGCTGTGCCGGAGACCGGAGGCTTTTTCCGGGGCACGGCGGGCTGTACGCGTATGCAATACAACTGCAAAAAGGAGACCACAGGAATGGATACTTTTGAGAAAATCCGTGCATTGCTGGCTGAGCAGCTGGACGTTGACCCGGCAAAGATCACGCTGGAAAGCGATATCATGAGCGATTTCGAGGCGGACAGTCTGGATATCGTAGACATGGTGATGACGCTGGAGGACGAGTTTGGCATCGAGGTGCCGGACGACGCTATCGAGTCCCTGCGCACCGTAGGCGATGTGGTAAACTTTGTGGACAGCCACGCGCAGAACTGATTCTTTTAGGCAAAAGCCCCGCCTTTGCAGTGCGGCACACGGCCGTGCAGGCAGACGGGGCTTTATTATGGTTCGTGCGGAACGTAAAGCGTTTGGCGCACGGCCTTGGGAGGATATAACAAAATGGCAAAAGACAACAAGAAGCTCGTGCAGGCGATCACCAGTCAGGAAGAAAACTTTGCACAGTGGTACACCGACATCTGCGTAAAGGCAGAGCTGGTGGAGTATTCCAGTGTGAAGGGCTTTATCATCCTGCGTCCCTATGGTCAGGCCATCTGGGAACTGATCCAGAAGGATCTGGATGCCCGGTTCAAGGCTACCGGCCATGAGAATGTGGCTATGCCGGTGCTGATCCCGGAGAGCCTGCTGCAGAAGGAAGGCGAGCTCGTCAATGGCTTCGCGCCGGAGGTGGCGTGGGTCACGATGGGCGGCTCCGACAAGCTGGAAGAGCGTCTGGCAGTGCGTCCCACCAGCGAGACCATGTTCTGCGATCACTGGTCCCGCGTGCTGCACAGCTACCGCGAGCTTCCCATGAAGTACAACCAGTGGTGCAGCGTGGTGCGCTGGGAAAAGACCACCCGTCCCTTCCTGCGCAGCCGCGAGTTCTGGTGGCAGGAGGGTCACACCATCCACGAGACCGCTGCCGAAGCCGAGGCTGAGACCCAGCAGCAGCTGAACTGCTACGCAGACACCTGCGAGCAGGATCTGGCTATCCCCGTGGTGAAGGGCCGCAAGACCGACAAGGAAAAGTTTGCCGGTGCTGAGGCCACCTACACCATCGAGGCCATGATGAAGGACGGCAAGGCCCTGCAGAGCGGCACCAGCCACTACTTCGGCGATAAGTTCAGCAAGGCTTACGACGTGACCTTTACCGGCCGCGACAACCAGCTGCATCATCCGTTCCAGACCAGCTGGGGCGTTTCCACCCGTCTGGTTGGTGCTATCATCATGACCCACGGCGATGACGACGGCCTGATCCTGCCCCCGGCCATTGCCCCCATTCAGGTGGTGGTGGTGCCCATTGCCGCCCACAAGCCCGGCGTTTCCGAAAAGGCTGCCGAGCTGGCCGAGAAGATCAGCAAGTACGCCCGCGTGAAGCTGGACGACAGCGACAACGCTCCCGGCTGGAAGTTTGCCCAGTGGGAGATGAAGGGTGTGCCCCTGCGCCTTGAGATCGGCCCCAAGGATCTGGAAAAGAACCAGTGCGTTCTGGTGCGCCGCGACACCCGCGAGAAGGTCTTTGTAAGCTTGGACGAGCTGGAGACTGCCATTCCCGCCCAGCTGGAGGCTCTGCGCAAGGACCTGTACCAGCGTGCACTGGAAAACCGCGAAAAGCGCACCTGGGCTGCTACCACCATGGACGAGGTGAAGGAGCTGGCAAAAGCCAACACCGGCTACATCAAGACCATGTGGTGCGGCGATCTGGCCTGCGAGATGAAGATGAAGGAAGAGGCCGGACTTTCCAGCCGCTGCATGCCCTTTGAGCAGGAGCAGCTCAGCGATGTGTGCCCCTGCTGCGGCAAGCCCGCCAAGGCCATGGTCTACTGGGGCGTTGCTTACTAAGCAACCGCTTCTCTGAACCTTTGCGCGGGACGATCTGAATGGCCGCCGCGTGCGCTTTGGCCATCTTCAGCGGAAAGAATATTTTATAGTTCGGGACAGTGGAACGCCTGCGGGCGTTCCGCTGTCCCCTTTTCACAGGAGGGGTCACAGAGGGAAACAGCTGCCCTATTGCGGATAAACTGCTTATTCTCTGCTGCGGCACTCTCAGCAAAAAAGAACCGTCACCCTGACCGGTGACGGTTCTTAGTTTCTAAGACGGTTCATCAAAAGGGCTGACCGCTTGTCGCAGTGCCTTTTCTATTTACACTATACCCACTTTTGAGTTTTCTGTCAAGAGCATGCCGTTTCGTTTCTGCGTGCTTTTTTCTTACCGTTCAAAGGTGGTGCTGAGGGTAGTCTGCCAGCTTTCGCCGGGGGCAAGGCAGGCGGCTGCGGCGCGCTGCTCCCAGTCCTGCGGATCGGTAACGGCTGCGGGCAGGCTGTGCCACGGCTCAATGCACACAAAGCGCACCGGCTTTGCAGGAGCCGACCAGATGAGCGAATAGGGGTAGCCCTCCACCCGGCAGGTGATATTGCGTCCGGTGTCCTTCTCGCAGATGCCGATAGTTTCAGTGCGCAGGCCTGCCATGCAGAAGCTGTCGTTGGCAAACAGGTCATCGGTCAGCGGGATAGCCTGCTGGTTCTTCCACTGGTAATAGCTCTTGCCGCTCAGCAGACCGTTGGGGCTGGCATCGAGGATGACCGGGCTTTCCGGCCGGTCAAAGCGAAACTCGTAGTCGGTGGTGGTGTGCTTGGCATCGAACGGCACATTGAACGCTGGGTGGAATCCGATGCCGAAGCGCAGCTCCTCGGTGCCGGGGTTCGTCACCTGCAGGGTATGGTGCACGGTCTTGCCCTCCAGACGGAAGGTGCTGGTAAGCACAAAATCATAGGGAAAACGCTCTGCTTTGATGGCGTCGTCTGCCCGCAGTTCCAGCCGGATGGTATCCCCTTCTGCCCGCAGCAGAGTGTGCTCCAGATCCCGGGCAAAGCCGTGCTGACCGCCCTTCCATGTTTTGCCCTTGGCGGTAAAGGTGCCGTCCACCAGCTTGCCCGTCCACGGGAACAGGATGGGCGCGTGGCGCTTCCAGATGGCGGGGTCGGCCTGCCAGAGCATCTCTTCGCCTGCGGCATTCTTCAGGCTGACGGCCTCTGCACCGTGGGTGTCCACGGTCAGGGTCAGGAATTCGTTGTGAATGGTTGCCTGCATTTTCAGTATCTCCTTTGTCCTTCTTATTTTCCGGGGCCTGCTGCTTCCAGTATACTCCCCCGTGTGCCAAAAATAAAGTCCCTTCCCATGCTTGCACAAATCGTCACTGGGCAAAAGGCTTCCCCCGACCGGGGGGAAGCCTTTATTCGGAAGCACGATTTCCATGCCCTGCTTGCTTCAACAGGGCTGTTCCAGCGGCAGGGTGACGGCAAAGGTGGTGCCGTTTTCGCTGCTGCTCTCCACGGTCACGCTGCCGCCGTGCAGTACGGCGATCTCCCGCACAAGGGCAAGCCCAAGCCCCACACCGCCCATCTCCCGGCTGCGGGACTTATCCACCCGGAAAAAGGGCTGGAAAATGCTCTCCCGGCAGTCTGCGGGGACGCCCGGGCCGGTATCTGCAACGCGCAGCACGGCAGTTTGCTTTTCCTGCCGCAGGGTGACGTGCACCGCGCCGCCGGGGCGGTTATACTTGATGCCGTTTTCCACCAGATTGAACACCAGCCGGT
>CAJMQZ010000063.1 GCA_905215595.1 uncultured bacterium | reverse complement strand
TGTGCGACCTGTGCGGCCGCCCCATGGTCATCAAGGTGGGCAAGTACGGCAAGTTTTTGGCTTGCAGCGGCTTCCCGGAGTGCCGGGGCACCAAGCGCCTTGTCAAGGATACCGGCGGCATCTGCCCCAAGTGCGGCAAGGGACGTCTGCTGGAACGCAAGAGCTCCAAGGGACGCATCTACTACGGCTGCGAGCGGTACCCGGACTGCGATTTTATGACTTGGGATATGCCGGTGGCCACCAAGTGCGAAAAGTGCGGCAGCACCCTGTTCCGCAAGGGCGGCAAGCTGTACTGCGCCAAGGAGGGCTGCGGCTTTGAGATGCCGGTGCCCAAAAAGGACTGAACAGCCCGAAACGGACTGACAGATAGAAGCCTTCCCCCGGACGGGGGAAGCCTTTTCAGAGAATACGCTACACCCTCCCTCTTTGACAAAAGCTCCCCCCTCGGGGGAGCTGGCATTGCCGCAGGCAATGACTGAGAGGGTTGGATTAAAGGAACGACTAAATGAACGAATATAAAGTAACTATTCTGGGCGCGGGTCTGGCGGGCTGCGAAGCGGCTCTCTGGCTGGCGGGCAAGGGCGTGCAGGTAGAGCTGTACGAGCAGAAGCCCGTCCACTTTTCCCCCGCCCACAAAAGCGAGGGCTTTGCAGAACTGATCTGTTCCAACAGCCTGAAAGCTGAGCGGCTGGACTCCGCCTCCGGTCTGCTGAAGGAAGAGATGCGCCGCATGGGCAGCCGGCTGCTGACCGCCGCCGAGGAGACCCGCGTGGCCGCCGGCGGCGCGCTGGCGGTAGACCGCGATGCCTTCAGCGCCGCCGTCACCCGCATGGTGGAAGCATGTGAGAATATCACCGTCCACCGGGAGCAGGTGGAAACCATCGATGAGAGCGCTCCCATTCTGGTGGCCACCGGCCCGCTGACCGACGGCGCACTGACCGATGAAATCGGACGCCTGACCGGGGACGAGCGGCTGCATTTTTACGATGCCGTTGCCCCCATCGTCACCGCCGAAAGTCTGGACTACGGCAAGGTGTTTGCCGCTTCCCGCTATGACCGTGGCGAGGCCGACTACCTGAACTGCCCCTTCAACAAGGCAGAATATGAGGCTTTCCATGCCGCACTTGCCAGTGCCGAGCGTGCCCCCCTGCACGACTTTGACACCGGCGCCGAGCAGAGCACAAAGCCCGACCCGGATGCTCACGGCAAAAAGGCCGATACCGTCACCGTGTACGAGGGCTGTATGCCCATTGAGATCATGGCTGCCCGGGGCGCCGACACCATGCGGTTCGGCCCGCTGCGCCCGGTGGGTCTGGTAGACCCCAACACCGGCCACCGCCCTTGGGCAAATGTGCAGCTGCGCGCAGAAAATAAAGAGCGCACCCTGTATAACATCGTGGGCTTCCAGACAAACCTCAAATGGGGTGAGCAGAAGCGGGTGTTCAGCATGATCCCCGGACTGGAAAATGCGGAGTTTGTGCGCTACGGCGTGATGCACCGCAACACCTTTCTGGATGCGCCCCGGGTGCTCAGCGCTCAGCTGTGCCTGAAAGCACACCCCAACGTGTTTTTTGCAGGGCAGATCACCGGCTTTGAGGGCTATATGGAAAGCGCCGCCTGCGGTTTGCTGGCAGCACGCAATCTCTACGCCCGCTTGGAGGGCAGACAGCTGCCCCCGCCGCCCGCCGATACCATGTGCGGTGCGCTGGTGCAGTACCTGACCACCGAGAACAAGAACTTCCAGCCCATGGGCGCAAACATGGGCATTCTGCCGCCGCTGCCCGCCGAGACTCGTCCCCGGGACAAGCGGCTGCGTTACATGGCACAGGCCGAGCGCGCTGTTGCCAGCTTCCAGCACTGGCTGGAGGAAACTGCTCTGTAAGGCAAACCACCTGAAAGGAGAAAACAGGTATGAAGATCATTGTGGACATGATGGGCGGCGACAACGCCCCGCTGGCTGTTCTGGAAGGCGCTGCACAGGCCGTCAAGGAGTACGGCGTGCAGCTCATTGGCGTGGGCAACGAGGCGCTGGTGCGCAAGACCGCCGCCGAGCACAACATTCCGCTGGACGGCATCGAACTGGTGAACTGCACCGAGACCATCGAGATGTGCGACGAGCCCGCCCGCGCTATCCGTCAGAAGAAGGATTCCTCCATCGTGGTGGGTCTGAGTATGCTTAAAGAGGGCAAAGGCGATGCCTTTGTCTCTGCCGGCAGTACCGGTGCGCTGCACGTTGGCGCAAGCCTCATCGTGCGCACTTTGCGGGGCGTCAAGCGCCCGGCACTGGCTACCATGGTGCCCGCAAAGCAGCAGGCTTATCTGCTGCTGGACTGCGGTGCCAACGTGGAGTGCCGCCCGGAGATGCTGGCCGCTTTTGCGGTCATGGGCAGCTGCTATGTGAACAAAGTAGAGGGACGCAAAAACCCCAGCGTAGCACTGGCCAACAACGGTGCCGAGGAGAGCAAGGGCACCCCCGTGCTGCGGGACGCCCACCAGCTGCTCAAGACCACCCCGGGCATCCGCTTTGTGGGCAATATCGAGCCGCGTGATGTGCCCAACGGCGAGGTGGACGTGGTGGTCTGTGATGGCTTTACCGGCAACGTCATCCTCAAGCTGACCGAGGGCGTGGCAAAAATGCTGCTGGGAATGTTGAAACAAATGTTCCTTGCAAACCTTGGCGGCAAGCTGGCTTACCTGCTGCTCAAGGGCGGTGTTACCGACCTGAAGCACCAG
Source organism: uncultured bacterium (assembly GCA_905215595.1). GTDB lineage: Bacteria > Bacillota > Clostridia > Oscillospirales > Ruminococcaceae > Faecalibacterium. The sequence continues at coordinate 8,602 of CAJMQZ010000063.1, read as the reverse complement.
ATGGACAGCGAGGAGTACGGCGGCGCACCCTTCCTTGGCGCAAAGCAGCCGGTCATCAAGGCACACGGCTCCTCCAAGGCAAAGGGCATCAAAAACGCCATCCGGCAGGCAAAGATCTGCGTGGAGAACGACCTGTGCGGCACCATGCAGTCCGCACTGGACGAACTGGCCGCAGCGCAGCCGAAGGAATAAAACCCTCTCCGTCAGTGCCTTGCGGCACTGCCACCTCTCCCGAAGGGGCGAGGTTTGAGAGGTAGAAGATCAAAAAGCTCCCCCCTCGGGAACGACTTCCCCCGGCCGGGGGAAGATGTCGCATAAGCGACAAAAAGGGGAGCACTGGCGCGTAAGCGCCTGAGAGGGTTCAATTTTATTCAAGGGAGTAAAAACGACCATGAGCCATCAGTTGGAAACTATCATCGGTTACAAATTCAAAAACCCGGAGCTGCTGGAGACCGCACTTACCCACACCAGCTACGCCAACGAGAGCCGTACCCCGGTCAAGCACAACGAGCGGCTGGAGTTTCTGGGCGACAGCGTATTGCAGATCGTGTCCGCAGACTACCTGTTCCACGCCTACGCCGACCGCCCGGAGGGCGATCTGACCCGCATCCGCGCCAGCCTTGTCAGCGAGGGTGCGCTGTTCCAGTTCGCACAGGAGATCGACCTTGGCGAGTTTCTGCGTCTTGGCCGAGGCGAGGAGCGCTGCGGCGGCCGCACCCGTCCCAGTGTGGTGTCGGACGCCTTCGAGGCTGTTATTGCCGCCTTGTATCTGGACGGCGGCATGGAGGTGGCGCGCAAGTTCATCCTGCCCTTCATCACCGAGGGCAAGCACGCCGAGGCGGACTACAAGACCCGCCTGCAGGAGATCGTGCAGCAGAACCCGGAAGAGCGCCTGAGTTATGTGGTGGAAAGCGAGTCCGGCCCGGATCACGACAAGCATTTTGTGGTGGCGGTGCGCTTTAACTCCGACCGCGTGGCGCGGGGTGAGGGACGCAGCAAAAAGGCCGCCGAGCAGTGCGCCGCCAAGGAAGCGCTCAAGCTGCTGGGCGTGATAAAGGAAAAGTAAATGGTATTCAAGGAACTGGAGATCCAGGGCTTTAAAAGTTTTCCCGATAAGGTAAAGATCAGCTTTGATACCGGCGTTACCGGCGTGGTGGGCCCCAACGGCTCCGGCAAGTCCAACCTTTCGGACGCAGTGCGCTGGGTGCTGGGCGAGACCAGTTCCCGCCAGCTGCGCGCCGCCGGCAAAATGGAGGATGTCATCTTTGGCGGCACCCGCAAGCGCAGCCCCATGGGCTTTGCGCAGGTGCGGCTGACGCTGGACAACACCGCCCACACGCTGGACGTGGACGCGGACGAGGTGACGATCGGCCGCAAATACTACCGCTCCGGCGACAGCGAGTACACCATCAACGGGCAGGTATGCCGTCTGCGGGACGTGTACGAGCTGCTGCTGGATACCGGCATCGGCAGGGACGGCTATTCGGTCATCGGGCAGGGACGCATTGCGGAGATCGTGGCAGCCAAAAGCAGCGAGCGCCGTGAGATCTTTGAAGAAGCCTGCGGCATTGCCAAGTACCGCTACCGCAAGACCGAAGCCGAGCGCCGTCTGGCCGCAGCGGGCGAGAACCTGGAGCGCCTGCGGGACATCCTTGGCGAGCTGGAAAGCCGGGTGGGCCCGCTGGAAAAAGAAAGCGCCAAGGCGCAGAGGTTTCTGGAACTGAGTGCTCAGCGCAAAACGCTGGAAGTGACCCTGTGGACCGACGGGGTGCACCGCGCCCGGGAAGCCGTGCGCCAACAGGTGCGGGACTACGAGACCGCCCAGACCGACTACGAGCGTTTTGACCGGGAAACCAAGGCCGCCGAGCAGGAGGCTGAGGAGATCCGTATGCAGGCACAGCAGCTGACGGTTGCTGTCGAGCGCCTGAATGGGGATATCCGCAGCATCACCCAGCAGATCAGCGGCTCCGAAAGCCGCATCGCCGTGTTGGAAAACGACATTCTGCGCAATGACGAGAGCGCGGCTTCCTTACAACAGGAGATCGCCGCCGGGCAGCAGGATACCGCCGAAGCGGATGCCGCTTTGCAGCGCCACCGTGCCGTGGCAAAGACCATGGAAGCTGCGGGCGAAAAGCTTGCGGCAGAGATCGAAGCGCTGAATGCGGAGCTTGCCCGGCTGGCAGATGCCAGCACCGCCAGCGGTGCCCGCAAGGACAGCCTGCGGGCAGAGCTTGCCGACCGCACCGCAAAGCGTACCGAGGCACAGGTGGCACAGGCGGCTGCCGAAGCCGCCGGAGACACAGCCCGGCAGCGTCTGCCCGCGCTGGAACAGAGCGCCCGGGACGCCGCCGCACAGCTGGAGGAAACAAGACAGGATCTGGCCGATACCGTAAAGTACCGCCAGACGCTGGAGGAAAACGAAAAGCAGCTGGGCAACATCCGCTCCGGTCTGGAGCTTAAGCTGCGCAGCCGCAAGGCCGCGCTGGACGAAGCCGATGCCGCCGAGCAGCGGCTGGGCAGGGAACTGGATGCCGCCCGGCAGCGCCTTTCGGTGCTGCGGGAACTGGAAAAAAATATGGACGGCTACCAGAACTCGGTGCGCGCGGTCATGCGCGCCGCCGGAGCCCGCCGTCTGCGGGGCATTCTGGGGCCGGTATCCACCATCCTGAAGGTGGAGCCCGGGTGCGAGGTTGCCATCGAGACCGCGCTGGGCGGCGCATTGCAGAACATCGTGGTGGAAAACGAAGCCGCCGCGAAAGCCGCCATCGCCCTGCTGCGCAATGACCATGCAGGCCGCGCCACCTTTTTACCGCTGGATACCGTGCAGCCCGGCGTGTTCCGGGGGCGGCTGTCCGGCACGGCACGGCTGGCCTCTGCGCTGGTGCAGGCCGACCCCCGGTACGAGAATATCGTCTCGAACCTGCTGGGGCGCATCATCGTGGTGGAGGATATCAACGAAGCCTCCCGTGTGGCGCGGGACAACGGCTACCACAACAAGGTGGTCACCATGGACGGACAGGTGATCAATGCAGGCGGCAGCTTTACCGGCGGCAGCGTGCAGCGCAGCGCCGGTCTGTTCACCCGCAAGCAGGAAATGGAAGAGCTGCGCCTGAAGGCGGCCAAGCTGCAAAAAGACTGCCTTGCCGCACAGGAAAAGACCGACCAGTGCAAAGAGCAGGCAGATGCTTTGCAGGCAGAGCTGACCGCCACCGCCAGTGAACAGATCACCGCCGCCAACGACCGGGTGCGTGCAGAGGCGGAGCAGAAGCGGCTGGAAGCCGCCGCTGCCCAGCTGGAAACTGCCGTGCAGAACGCACAGCAGCAGATGAACGCCTTGCAGGCTGCTTTGAACGACAGCCGCGCCAAGGCGGATGCCGCTGCCTTGCAGCAGGCAGAGCTGACGGCGCAGATCGAGCAGCTGACTGCCGAGCTGAGCCGCATTGCAGAGGGCAGCGACAGCTTTTTGGCCCAGCAGAACCAGCTGGCACAGGCGCTCAGCGCCAAGCGGCTGGAACAGGTGACCCGTCGCAAGGACGCAGAGCTGGCTTACAGCCAGATCGCCGCGCTGGAACAGCGTGCCAAGGACGCCGCTGCCCGCCGCACCGCGCTGGAAGAAAGCCTTGCCGCCCTTGCTGCCCGCAGCGAGGCCTGCCGCACCGAGATCGCGGCTATCCGCAAGGCCAAGACCGACAGCCAGACCACCATTACCCAAAAGGAGCAGGCCATCCGCGAAGCCACCGAAAAGCGGCTTGCCTGCCAGCAGAAGGAAACGGAAGCACTGGCAAAAGCCCGCACCGCCTCCGACAGCCGCGAGGAGATGGGCCGGGAGATGGCGCGCCTTGCCGAGCGCAAGGCTGCTGCCGAGACCGAGTACGACCAGACCGTGGCAAAGCTGTGGGACGAATACCAGCTCTCGGTCAGTCAGGCGGAGCAGCTGTGCGTGGAGTTTGACAGCCTGCCCGCTCTGCGGGCACAGGTGGCCGACCTGCGCGGCAAGATCCGCGCCCTTGGCAGCGTGAACGTGAGCGCCATCGAGGAGTACAAGGAAGTCAAAGCCCGCTACGATGATCTGTCCCGTCAGGTGACCGACGTGGAGGAGAGCCGCAACGAGCTGAGCCGCATGATCGCAAAGCTTTCCGCCCAGATGCGGGAGATTTTCACCGACAGCTTCCGCGCCATCAACGAAAACTTCAGCCGCGTGTTCACCGAGCTGTTCGGCGGCGGCGAAGCCAGCCTTGTGCTGGAGGACGAAAGCGATGTGCTGGCCTGCGGCATCGGCATCCGGGTAGCCCCGCCGGGCAAGGTCATCAAAAATCTGGAAGCCCTTTCTGGCGGCGAGCAGGCGCTGGTGGCGATCAGCATCTACTTTGCCATTCTGGCGGTGAACCCCGCGCCCTTCTGCATTCTGGACGAGATCGAAGCCGCCTTGGACGATGCCAACGTGGTGCGGTTTGCCCAGTATCTGCGCCGCATCAGCGATAAGACCCAGTTCATCGTCATCACCCACCGCCGCGGCACCATGGAGGCCGCCAACGTGCTGTATGGTGTTACCATGCAGGAGGACGGCGTGTCCAAGCTGCTCAAGCTGGATCTGGAACAGGTTGACGCAACGCTGGTTTCCTGATATAAAATAAACAGAAAATAGATAGGAGGACCACTATGGCGTTCTTCGGATTTGGAAAAAAAGAAAAAGACAAGATGAAAACGGGTCTGGAAAAGACCCGCACCGGCTTCTGGGGCAGCATTATGAATACCCTGACCGGCAGCGTCATCGACGATGAGATGTACGATGATCTGGAAGAGCAGCTGATCCTTGCCGACGTAGGCGGTGAGGTGGCGGTGCATCTGGTGGACAAGCTCCGCGACCGTGTGCGCGATAAGGGGCTGAAAACCGGCGAACAGGCCGCAGATGCCCTGCGCGACATCATTGCCGAGGAGATGACCCCGGAGGCCGAGATGGCACTGGACGGCAAGCCCGCCGTCATTCTGGTCATCGGCGTCAACGGCGTGGGCAAGACCACCAGCATTGCAAAGCTGGCCGATTATTACACCCGGCAGGGCAAGAGGGTCATGCTGGCCGCCGGTGACACCTTCCGCGCTGCTGCCAGCGAGCAGCTGGAGATCTGGGCAAGCCGCGCCGGTGTGCCCATCGTCAGCGCAGGCGAAGGCGCAGACCCCGCTGCCGTCATCTTTGATACGGTCAAGTCTGCCACCGCACGCGGCTATGATATGGTCATTGCGGACACCGCAGGCCGTCTGCACAACAAAGCAAACCTGATGGCAGAACTTTCCAAGATCAGCCGCAGCGTCAAAAAGGCAAGCCCGGAAGCCAGCCTTGAGACCCTGCTGGTGCTGGATGCCATCACCGGGCAGAACGCCATCAGTCAGGCCAAGGAGTTCTGCAAGGCTGCCGATGCCACCGGCATCATCCTGACCAAGCTGGACGGCACCGCCAAGGGCGGCTGCGTCGTGGCGGTCAAGCAGCGTCTGGGCCTGCCGGTGCGCTTCATCGGCGTGGGCGAGGGCATCGACGACCTGCTGCCCTTCACCCCGGAGGGCTTCGTGGAAGAGCTGCTCCCCCGGGAATGGAAACATTAAAACAAAACCCTCTCACCGTTCCGTCCGCTTACAGCGGCGCGGAAACGGAGATTCCCCTCTCTGGCGCTGGACGCGCCATCTCTCCCCGGCCGGGGAGAGTCTTTCCTCTCAGGGGGAGCTTTGAAAGCGGAAGGAGTATCAAGATGAAAATTTGTGCAGCGACCGGCAACGCCGGAAAGCTTCGCGAGCTGCGCCGTATTCTGGAAGCGCAGGGACATGAGGTGGCCAGCCAGAAAGAGCTGGGCATCACCATCGAGCCGGAGGAGACCGGCACCACCTTTGCGGAAAACGCCCTCATCAAGGCCGAGACCATCTGCAAGGCCAGCGGTCTGCCCACCATCGCCGATGACTCCGGCCTGTGTGTGGACGCGCTGGACGGCGCACCCGGTGTGTACAGCGCCCGCTACTGCGGCCACCATGGCGACGACGAAGCCAACAACGATAAGCTTCTGGCTGCCATGCAGGCGGTGCCTGCCGGGCAGCGGGGGGCAAAGTTCGTCTCGGCGGTATGCTTCATCCTGCCGGACGGTCGGCACTTGACCTGCATGGGCGAGTGCCCGGGCAGCATCGCTTTTACGCGGCTGTGCGGCGACTACGGTTTTGGCTATGACCCGCTGTTCATCCCCGCCGACTGCGGCGTGGGCAAAACGGACAAGCGCCCCAACACCGAGAAACGCAGCTACGCCCAGCTTACCCCGGACGAAAAGGACGCCATCAGCCACCGCGGCAACGCGCTGGCGGAGTTGGAAAAGCAGCTGCCGGGGTTTCTGGGGAAGTGAAATGAAACTGACTGTGTCAGTTTCATTTCACAGACAAAAAATAAGTTCTATTGAAAATAAAGGAGAAAAACTATGCTGACTAGCAAACAGCGCGCTATTCTGCGCGGCAAGGCAAATACCATGGACCCCGTTTACATCGTGGGTAAGGGCGAGATCGATGAGACTTTGATCCAGGGCGTAAAGGACTGTCTGGATGCCCGGGAGCTGATCAAGCTCAAGGTGCTGGAAAACAGTATGTACAACGCCCGCGAGGCCGCTGCCAAGCTGGCCGAGGCCACCGGCGCAGACTGCGTGCAGGTCATCGGCTCCAAGTTCGTGCTGTATCTGCAAAAGAAAAAGGACAGCGCCTACGCTGCTCTGCTGAAGTAAGATGAAGATCCTTCTCTATGGCGGCAGCTTCGACCCGCCCCATAACGGTCACCTGAACAACCTGCGTGCAGCGGCAGACCGCGTGCACCCGGATAAGATCGTGGTGATGCCGGCAGGCACCTCTCCCTTTAAGCAGGGAACAAATGCCTCCGGTGCGCTGCGGCTGGAAATGTGCCGGTGCTTTGCGGCGCTGGCGCAGGAGCCGGGTATGCCGCCGCTGGAAGTAAGCGGCTGGGAGGTGGCGCAGGCCGCAGCGGGCAGCCGCAATTATACCGTGCTCACGCTGGAAATGCTGGCAAGGGAAAACCCGGGCGCTGTGCTGTACCTTGCCATTGGCAGCGATATGCTGCTCAGCTTTGAGGGCTGGCACCGCTGGCAGGATATCCTGCGCATTGCGCGGGTGGTGGTCACCAGCCGGGATATCGGCGATGCCCCGGCGCTGCACGCAAAGGCAAAGTTGCTGGACCCGTCGGGCGGACGCATCCTGTTTGCCCCCGTGCAGGCGCTGCCTATGGCAAGCAGCCAGCTGCGGGCCCGGCTTGCCGCCGGAGAGGAGTGCAAAACCGAACTGCCGGAGGAAGTGCGCAGCGTCATCCGGCGGGAGGGACTATACCGGAACACAGAAGGAAGTAGCAGATAAATGGAGCTGAAACAGGCAAAGGAGCTTGTGCGCAGCCGCTTGAGCGATAAGCGCTACGAGCATACCATCAACGTGAAAAAAATGGCCGTCAAGCTGGCCAAGCACTACGGCACCGACCCGGAGCAGGCCGCACTGGCGGCGCTTTTGCACGATGCCGCCAAGGAACTGCCCAAGGACGAGATGCGCGCTATCATGCAGGCGTACCCGGAATACGCGCAGGGGGGCGAAGCACGCCCCACGCCGGTGTGGCACGGTATCTGTGCCGCCATTCTGGCGCGTACCGAGTGGGGCGTTACGGACGAAGCCGTGCTCAGCGCTATCGCCTGCCATACCGCAGGCAAGGCGGGCATGACCCAGCTGGATAAGATCCTGTATCTGGCTGATATGACCAGTGCCGAGCGGGACTGGCCCGGGGTGGAGAAGCTGCGCAAGCTGGAAATGAAGGACTTGGATGCCGCCATGCTGGCAGCGCTCAAGCAGACCAACAGCTTTGTGCTCTCCGAGGGCAAGCCCCTTGACCCCGAAAGCAAGGCTGCCTACGAGGATATCTTAGCGCACAGCGGGCAGAATGAAGGGTGAAAAGCCGGACGCCGGTTAAAAATGGTCCCGGACATCCCTGGATAAAACAATTGCAGATTTTGCCGTACCATGCTATACTGAGGGATATGACAGGTCTGCAAGTAAAAAAACTCTGCAGAGCAGTGAAAAGCTGGAGGATACAAAAAGCATGAGCCAGAAGCCACGCCATATCAATACAGACCGCTCGCTCAGCCGCCCGGGTCAGGCGGCGCGCGCCCCGCAGGCTGCCCCGGAGCAGAACACCCGCAGCACCGCCGGGGCGCAGCACGCCGCTCCGCCCCGCCGCCCGGCACAGCCCGACATGGGCGGGAATGACGCACCGCGCCGCCGCAAAAAGAAGAAAAAGACCCCGCTGTGGCTGCCCTTTGCCATTGTGATGGGAGTGATCGCCGTGATCTCCGGTGTGGTGGTGTACGGTGTGAGCCTTGTAAACAAGGTGGAGGACAGTATCCGCCCGGCGGAAAGTGCCCCCTCCATCGTACAGGAGATCCAGACCGCCGAGGAATACAAGGGCGATGTGGTCAACATTCTGGTCTGCGGCATCGACTTTGAAGAGGGGCGCAATTACAGCGACAGCAGCTCCAACGACGGCATGACGGATATGATCCTGTACTGCCAGTTCGATATCAAGGGCGGT
>CAJMQZ010000062.1 GCA_905215595.1 uncultured bacterium | reverse complement strand
GGCTCTCAGCTGTGCCGCACTCTCTGGGCCGGACGGCCCGCGCTACTTTTCCCGTTCCTTGCATTTGTTGTTTTAAAATAGCACGTTGGCGGCATTTTGTCAACCTTACCGCGCGGCATCAGGGAAATTTCTGTGTTTTTTCTTGTCAGGATGCGCATTCTCTGATAAAATGGGAAAAGGCGGTATTCCGCAAAAGCAGATTCTGGAGGAAATCATGAAGCACACACACCGCATCATCCGTCTGCTGACCCTCGCCGTGGTCAGCTGCGCACTGGCAGCCCTGCTGAGCGGCTGCACCAAAGAGGAATTCATTGCCGGTTACAACGAGTTTTTGTTCGGTGACTGGTTCCCCTCTCCCCCGAGCACCGGGGAAAGCACTTATGAAGGGAGTTCCGCATCGGGGGACTCCGGTCACGTCTACGCCGAACCCAACCCCGAGTGCGACGCCAAGATCTCGTCGCTGATGAGCGAGCTGTACTCGCTGGAGTCCTCTGCACAGTCGGATGTCAGCAGTGCCATCCAGAGCGCAAAGGATGAATACCACGCTCTGCCCGCCTCTCAGCGGACCTTTGCCAATAAAGTCAGCATCGCCTACAAGCATCTTTCCTCGGTGGAGAGCACCTACGACAGTGCCGTCTCCTCGGTGGTCAGCGAGATGCGCAGCGTGCTGCGGGAGTATAACCAGCCCGAGACCATAGCCGATCAGGCATGGAGTTACTATCAGTCTGCCAAGAGCAGCATGATCTCCAGCCTTGGCGGCTGATTCAGCCCAATTCAGCCTAATAATGTTTCCGCGAGGCCCTGTGCTGCCAGATATCCGGCGTACAGGGCCTCATTTAAGTTGTTGCCGTGCCCGCCGATCTCGATCAGCAGGCTGCCGGTGGTCAGATCCTGATTATAGAACCGGTAGCTGAACAGCACCGGGCGAGTAAATCCGGGGTATTTTGCCTCCATGCTGCGCTCCCACGCAGCGGCAAAACGAAGGTTCTGCCGCCATGCGGGCAGCTGCACGCTGGTGCCGTTGTCACACCCGCAGATGATCATCACCTGCGCCGCCTGCCGCCCGTCTATGGTGCATACCGGGGCGCAGCGGGTGCCGTTTTCCCGCTCGATGGCGTCCCGGTGGACGTCCAGCACCACCTTGATGCTGGGGTACTGCGCCAGATACTGCTGCACCACCGCACGGCTGTTGGCGTAGCTGCCGGTGTAGCTGGGGTAGTCGTTCAGGGTCTCGTCGTGCAGGGTGCAGATTCCCGCCGCATTGAGGGTATCGGCCATCACCCGCCCCACCGCACACATATTGATGCTGCGGTCGGTGCTGCGGGCACCGTCCCCGGGGGTGAACCACAGCCCGGCAGAAAGGCGGTAGTCCTCGGTGGCGTGGGTGTGCATGATGAGCACCTGCGGCGCGGCGCTGTCCTTTTCGATGGCAAAGGGCAGGGGCTGCGCCGCCTCGGCGGCGATGTCTGCCGCCGTCTGCCGGGTGTTATTCTTGATGCTGCCCGTGCCGCAGGGGATGTACTTTTCGCCGCTGCCCTGCCCGAACTGCTGCTCTGTCACCGTGCCCGCATCGGCGGGGCGGGCTTCGTCCGGCTGCAGGGACACAAAATACTGCTCCACCCCGGTCTGCACTGGAGCGGCAGTTTCTTGCTCCGGCGGCACAGACGCGGCCTCCGGCACGCTTTCTGCAGACGCAGACGCCGCCCGGCTCTCCACCGCCTGCTGCCCCAGATGCAGCAAAGTCTGCGCGGCGGGCACCGGCGCTGCCAGAAAGGCCGCCAGCACCAGCGCGGCGCTGCGGGCAAAGATGCACAGGGCTGCAAACAGCACCGCAGCCTGCAAAAAGGGCACTGCCCTGCTCTGCCCCGCAGGCAGACGCCAAGGCTCTCTGCTGCGCATGGCAAGACCTCCTTTCCGGCCAGTAGGATGATTTAAATGTCCCGCGCTCCGCGGGGAACGTTTCTGCCTGCCGAGGGATGTTCTCTTTTGACACCAAAAGAGAACCAGAAAAGTGCCAGCGATTTCGACGCGCTGGAGCCACGAAAAAGGGGCTGCTCGCCCCTTTTAACCCCAAAGCAGAGGGCTACACCGGAAAAAACTGAAGATTCACGCCTGTTCGGCGTGAAGATCTTTTAACCGTTTTTTCCGGCTCCGCCGATTTGAAACCCTCTCAGGCGCTCCCGCGCCAGCTCCCCCAAGGGGGGAGCCAAGCCGTTAACCTCGTTGCTAAAGTTTTAGGAACAATGAGAAAGCTTCAGGGCGTGCCCGCTCCCCCTTGGGGGAGCTGTCGCGCAGCGACTGAGGGGCTATAAATGGAGAAGCGAAAAAAGCGTTAAAGCGATAGCGCCGACTGGCGCAGCGCTAGCTTTTTTGTGCTTCGACTTCTTCTTTAGGTTTGTCAAGGGCGTGCAGCCCTTGGCGACGGGTTGCGGCACCCAGCATCCGCTTCGTGCCTTGGACGGCACTTGCGTCTTGCTGGCCGCTGCCCCAACAACTGCTCCCTGTTTCCGCCGCTGGCGGCGGTCGCAGTTGTTGCGTTGCGGGGTGGGTGGAGTCCAGAGGTAGGGAGGGGGGAGTCGGAACACCCCTCCCTGCCTCTGGCCCAGCGGAGCGTCTTTGCACGCTGAAGGCAAGTAGGAACTTTCCATGCGGAGCGATGCAAATTTCAAATCGTCTACCCCGTCAGCCAGCAAAGCTGCTGCACGGTAAGGCGGGGCTGCAAGGCGCGGTTGACGCTGCCCGCCAGCAGCGCTGCGCCGTGGGCGATGACGCTGTCCAGCGCCCGGGGCGTGACCACAAGGTCTGCCCCCTCCTGCGCTTGCATCAGGGTGGGGATGCCCGCCGCCACCACCGGCACGCCTAAGGTGTCCCTGGTCAGGTGGCGGGTGTGGTCTGCCTGCGCCGGGTAAAGCCCCGAGTCCGAAAACTGCACCGTGCGCCCCAGCCGCTGCCCCTCGGCAGAGCAAAGACTGTCCACGCAGACCACCGCCGCCGGGCGCAGCTGCCCCACCAGCGCCGCCGCCAGCTGCTGCAAGGAAAGCCCAGTGGCTGCCGCCACCCCGGGCGCAACGGCTGCCACCGGGCGCAGGCCCCGCACCGGCGGGGCAGCGCCCGCGCCCATGGTAACAAGGATGCGCTGCACCGTGCGCGGGCCAAGGGCATCGGCGGTGATGCGGCGGTTGCCCACCCCCAGCACCAGCACCGGCCCTTCCGGCGGCAAAAGGGCGCGCAGTTCCCGGGCGCATACCTCGATGACAGCGGCGTCCCGCTCGTCCAGCACGCTGACACTGGGCATTTCCAGCGTGACATACCTGCCCCGGGGGCGGCTGAGCCCTTCGCGGGCAATTTCTACCCGGGTCACCGTGACCCCGCCGTGGCGGGCGGTAGCCAGCCGCACCCCTGCGGGCAGGGGCTGCGCCGCGCCCGAAAACAGTTCGTCGGCCATATCCGTAGTACGCATTTTCCACACTCTCCGTTCCTTTTGGGGGCAAAAGCCCGCCTTCTTGCCGGAAAGTATAGGAAAAACAAAACTTTTCCAAACAAAAATCAAAAAAACGCTTGCGCTGGTACGCGAAATATGGTATCATAGGGTGCGCTGTTATAGGTAGCCAAGGAGGTGGAACGAATGCCTAACATCAAATCTCAGAAGGACCGCGTCGTGCAGGCTGCTGCAGAGCAGGCTCACAACAAGGCCATTAAGACCAACCTGAAAACAGTCGTCAAGAAGGCAGACGCTGCCATCGATGCGAATGCCGCTGACAAGGACGCAACCGTCCTGGCTGCTGTTTCCGCGATCGACAAGGCTCGCGCTAAGGGTGTCATCAAGAAGAACACCGCCAGCCGCAAGATCAGCCGTATGGCAAAGCGTGCTAACAAGAACGCTTGATCGCGCAGTTTGATTGACGAACAAAACCTCTGTACCGGGTAACCGGCACAGGGGTTTTTGTTTTTTCCGCCGTTATGTCCCGCACAGCGCGGCAAGGCTTTGCCGCTGCACCGGCTGTAGCAGCTGCTCCGGCGGCAACGGCTGCGGCGGCAACGCCATCCACCACACCACCCACGCGGCGGGAACCACCGCCGCCAGCGAAAGCCCCGGGTACAAAAGTGCGGGCTCGTGCAGCCACGGGCTGCCCGGCGGCAGCACCAGCGCCGTGCACAGGCACAGTGCCGCCCACAGCTCCCACAATACGGTCTGTCCGCTGTGTTTCATGCGCCTCACCTCCGTTTTGCCCCCAGTTTACCAGCCGCCGGGCGCAAAATGTGGCGAAGCAGCGCAGACAAAACATCAGTTCTGGTCGTGGCTTTTGCCCACAAGACTGCATACCACGCCGCAGACAAGGCTTGCGGTGATGCCCGCAGAAGCAGCGGTCAGCCCGCCGGTCAGGATGCCGATGGCACCCTTTTCCGCCACGGCGGTGCGCACTCCCTTTGCCAGCAGATGCCCAAAGCCCAGCAGGGGTACGCTCGCCCCCGCACCGGCAAACTCTGCCAGCGGCGCATACAGCCCCGCCGCCGAGAGTACCACTCCCGCCACCACATAGCCGGTCAGGATGCGTGCCGGGGTCAGCTTTGTCAGGTCGATGAACAGCTGCCCCACCGCGCAGAGGACACCGCCTATTAAAAATGCCCACAGATAGTTCATTTCAGCTCTCCTTTTCCGGTGCGGTCAGTTCTACCAAGTGCGCCACCGCCGGGATACTCTCCTTCTGCAAAAAGGTAGTCTGACTCATCAGCGCCCCGGTGGCGAGGAACAGCACCCGGCGGCTGCCGCGGCGCAGCAGCTTTGGCAGGATATGCCCGCAGAGCACGGCGGCGCAGCAGCCCGCGCCCGAGCCGCCGCTCTTTACCCGCTGCTCTCCGGCATCGTAAAGCAGACAGCCGCAGTCCGCATGGTTTTTCAGCAGCAGACCCTCTGCTGCCAACAGCTCCCGCAGCATCTGACTGCCCACCAGCCCAAGGTCGCCGGTGTAGATGCAGTCGAAATCCCGCAGTTCTGCATGGGTATCGGCAAGATAGTGCAGCAGGGTGGCGGCTGCTGCCGGTGCCATGGCTGCGCCCATGTTGTTGATATCCTTGATGTTATAATCCTGCACCCGGCCAAGGGTGGCGGCGGCAATGCCCACCCCCTGCCCTGCCGGACGCAGCAGGCAGCACCCGGCGGCGGTGGCCGTCCACTGCGCGGTAGGAGTGCGCACCGCGCCATAGCTCAGCGGGGTGCGGAACTGACGCTCTGCCGCGCAGAAATGGCTGGAGGTCATGGCCAGCAGGTTCTGCGCCGCCCCGCTGCTGCACAGCGCCGCGCCCAGCGCCAGTGCCTCCGCCATGGTGCTGCACGCCCCGAACAGCCCCGCAAAGGGCACGCCCAGCTCCCGCAGCGCGTAGCCAGAGGCGGTGCACTGCGCCTGCAAGTCCCCTGCCAGCGCAAGGTCCACCCGCTCGGCGGGCAGAGACGCTTTTTGCAGGCAGAGCCGTGCCGCCCGCAGCTGCAATTGCTTTTCGGCGGCTTCCCAGCTGCGCTGTCCCAGCCGGTTGTCGGTGGTCAGCTCGTCAAAGCCCGCCGCCAGCGGGCCCTCGCTCTCTTTTTTGCCGCCCACCGCCGCCTGTGCGGCGATGACCGGCGGGGTATGGAACAACAGGGTATCGCCCCGGCGCTCTGTCATAAAAAATTTCTTCCTTTCTGCAAAAAATGCCCCGGCACGTGCTATACTGGTGCTGTGACGCTGCAATATCCGGCGGGGCTGTTCCGTATTATAGGATAGAAGCCCCCAGCAGCCAGAGCACCACACCGTACACCACTGCCGCCAGCGTGCCATACACGATGACCGGCCCGGCGATGAGGAACATCTTTGCGCCCGTGCCCGGCACCCGTCCCTCGGCCTTGAACTCGATGGCCGCACTGACCACCGCGTTGGCAAAGCCGGTGATGGGTACCAGCGACCCCGCCCCGGCCTTTGCCGCCAGCTTCTGGTACCAGCCCAGCGTGGTCAGCACCGCCGAGAGCAAAATCAAGGTGCAGCTGGTCAGGGTGCCCGCCGCTTCTGCGTCCGCGCCCTGCCGCAGAAACAGCTGCCGCAGCCCTTCGCCCAGCAGGCAGATGCTGCCGCCTACACAGAACGCCCACAGGCAGTCTGCCAGAAGCGGCGAATGCGGCCCCGCCTTTTGCACCCGGCGTGCGTATTCCTGCGCTTTCATCTTCATCTTCCCGCGCCCCCTTTTGCGGATAGTCTGCCCGGGGCGGCGGGTGCTTATCCTTTTTTTGTGAAAGAAGGTATAGTCTATGCGTTCTTCCCATCACCGTAACCATCACGCCCGGCGTCTGCTCTGCCTGACGGCGCTGGCCTGCTTTGTGGCGGGCGGCACCGCCTACGCCTGCACCCGCAAGGCTGCGGTTCCGCAGCTGCCCGAGCTGCCCGCCGAGAGCCTTGCGCTGCCCGCCGAGAACGGCGCGCAG
Organism: uncultured bacterium; assembly: GCA_905215595.1. Taxonomy (GTDB): domain Bacteria; phylum Bacillota; class Clostridia; order Oscillospirales; family Ruminococcaceae; genus Faecalibacterium. The sequence goes on along the minus strand of CAJMQZ010000062.1, from coordinate 5,123 downwards.
CAGAGCACCCTTACCGCCGCACAGGCGCAGGCGCTGCTGGATGACCCCCGCATGATCCTTGTCAACCGCGCCCACCGGATCACGGAGGACTACCCCATCGAGACTAAGGAATGCGGCTCGGCTACCGCCATCAACAAGACTTTGCAGACCGAAGCCGCCGAGGCCTTTCTCTCCATGCAGGCCGCTGCCGCCAGGGACGGGGTGGATGTGCGGATGCAGAGCGGCTACCGCAGCGTCAGCTACCAGAAAAAGCTGTACGATGACAAGACCCAGTACTACCGCAACAAGGGTCTGAGCGAAGCCGCCGCCCGGGAAAAGGCCGCTGCCATCGTCAACCCGCCGGGCTGCTCCGAGCACAACTGCGGCCTTGCCGCCGACCTGAACAGCCCGGAGCACACCACCCTTGACACCGGCTTTGCCGACACCGCCGCTTTCCGCTGGCTGTGCGAGAACGCGGAGCAGTACGGCTTTATCCTGCGCTACCCCAAGGAAGCCGAAAGCGTGACTGGCATCACCTACGAGCCGTGGCACTGGCGCTATGTGGGCCCGGAAAACGCCGCCCTGCTCAACCAGAGCGGCCTGTGTCTGGAGGACGCAGTCGCCGTTTTGCAGCGCATTGCCGCCGGGGAGACCGTGACCGGTTAAAATCCGATGAAAACTGCCGGAAAACCCTGTGGGGTGCGTTGCAATTTACCTGCTATTATGGTAAGATAAATACAGTCTGCCCGTGTGCGCGGCACAGCCCCGCACCCCGACAAACGAATTCAACAAAAGAAGGAATATTTTATGATAAACCGCACAAAACTCTCTGTGATCGCCGTCAGCGCCGTGCTGGCTGTTGCCCTGACCGGCTGCGGCGGCAGCGCTTCTTCCGCGCCGTCCTCCGTGTCCGGCGCCTCCGCCTCTGCACCGGTCTCCGATGCAGCTTCTCCGGCGGCGGATACCACCGAAAACGGCACCGCCGATCTGGACAGCGCCGTGGAGACCCTGCTGGCTGCCGACCCCATCTCCAACCAGTTCGAGATCGCCGCCATGAACATCGAGTACGACTTCGGCCTGAAAGCGGAGGACGTAGCCGCCTACAAGGGCGTGAAGAGCAATGACAACGGCGATGCCGGCCTTGTGCTGGTGGTGGATGCCGTTTCCGGCAAGGCACAGGACGTGGTGACCGCACTGGAGAGCTACAAGCAGGATCAGGTGGCCTTCTACGGCAACTACGCCGAGTTTGCACAGGCACAGAACAACGTGGAAAACGCCATCATCTCCTCCAAGGGTGACCGTGTGGTCATGGTGATCGCCTCCAACGAGTGCACCGCAGACCTGAACAGTGCTGTGGACAGCGCCCTGAACAGCTGAATCTGACCTTCTGAGCCGGTGCCATCTGCGGCATCGGCTTTTTTCAGTCAAGCCCTCCCGCACACGGGATGGGGAAACCGTTATTGCCCGCAAAACTTGTAAAAAAGGAGGCTGACCCCTTGGTTTTCAGCACCATCATCTTCCTGTTCCGCTTTTTGCCCATCACGCTGGCGCTGTACTATCTTGCCCCCGCAAAACTGAAAAACACCGTGCTGTTTTTGTGCAGTCTGGTGTTCTACTGCTGGGGCGAGGTACGCTTTTTCCCGGTCATGGTGGCGCTTATCCTCATCAACTACCTCAGCGGCCTTGCCATCGAACATTTTGATGCAAAGCCCGCGCTGCGCCGCTTCTTTCTGCTGGTGGCGCTCATTGGCAGCTTAGGAATGCTGTTCTACTTCAAGTACGCAAACTTTGTGCTGCGCAGCGTGAATGCCCTGCTGGGCACCGCCTTTGCCGAAATTCAGGGCATCGGCACCTTGCCGCTGGGCATCAGCTTCTACACCTTCCAGACCCTTTCCTACTCCATCGACGTCTACCGCCGGGATGTAAAAGCCGAGCGCAATATCATCGACTTCGGCGCTTATGTGGTCATGTTCCCGCAGCTTATCGCGGGGCCTATCGTCAAATACCGGGACGTCTCCGACCAGCTGCACGTCTACAAGCACCGCTATAACCTCAAGCAGATCGAAGAGGGCATGACCCTGTTCACCTTCGGTCTGGCCAAAAAGGTGCTGCTGGCGGACGCTGTGGGCGCACTGTGGACAGACATTATCGGGGTAGCCGACAGCCCCTCCACCACCTTTGTGGGTCTGGCAAACGCTTCCACCCCGCTGGTGTGGCTGGGCATCATCGCATACAGTTTGCAGCTGTACTTTGATTTTTCCGGCTACTCCCTGATGGGCATCGGCATGGGCAAGATGCTGGGTTTCGACTTCCCCGCAAACTTCAACTATCCCTATATCTCCGCCTCTATCACCGAGTTCTGGCGGCGCTGGCACATGACCCTGTCCGGCTGGTTTAGGGAGTATGTGTATATCCCGCTGGGCGGCAACCGCAAGGGCCTTAAGCGGCAGATCTTAAACCTGTTCATCGTGGAGCTGCTCACCGGCATCTGGCACGGCGCGAACTGGAACTTTATCTGCTGGGGTCTTTACTACTTTGTGCTGCTGGCGGCTGAAAAGCTGTTTTTGCTGCCCTACCTGAAAAAGGGCAGGGTGTGGCCGCATTTCTACACCCTGTTCCTTGTGGTGGTAGGCTGGGCAATGTTCGTGGGCAACGACACCGGCGTGTCCTTCGGGCTGCTGTTCCAGAAGCTCTTCATCCCCTCCGGCGGGGTGTCGCCGCTGTATTTCCTGCGGAATTATGGCGTGCTGCTGGCGGTAAGCGTGGTGTGCTGCACCCCGCTGATCGAAAAGCTGTGGGACGTGCTGCGCAAAAACGTGGTCACCCGCTGCGCCGCCATCCTGACGCTGTTGGTGGTCTCCACCGCCTATGTGGTGGGCAGCACCAACAGCCCGTTCCTGTACTTTAACTTTTAAGGAGGCGGGAAGATGTCCAAACACGATAAAAAGACCTCCTCCCTTTTGCATTACCCGGTGCTGGTGGTGTTCAGCCTGTTTTTCATCGGGCTGTTCGCACTGGATATGGTCACCCCGGACCGCAGTTACAGCGAGCTGGAGAACACCACCCTCAGCCAGCGCCCGGCGCTGACCCAGTTCACCGCCAAGGGGCTGAACAGCTACTTTACCGCCTACACCAAATACGTCAAGGATCAGGTAGCGGGGCGCGACCAGTGGATCAGCCTGCAGAGCGTAGTGGAGACTACCCTGCTGCAAAAGCAGCAGAACGGCGGCATCCTGCTGGGCAAGGAGCACATGATGTTCCCCCGCACCTACGGGCTGCTTTCCAGCGAGGAGCGCACCCTGCCCAAAAACACCGCAGCGCTCACCAGTCTGTGCCAGCGCTACCCGGGCAAGGTGAATGTGCTGCTGGCACCCGCCGCCAGCGATATCTACAAAGAAAACGTGCCCGCAAACGCTCCTTTGCTGGACGAGGACGGCTACCTTGACCAGCTTTCCGCTGCGGTGCAGGCGGCCGGCGGCAGCTTTGTGGACGTGCGCCCCACCCTTACCGCCCACAAGAGCGAGTATATTTATTACCGCACCGACCACCACTGGACGAGCCTTGGTGCCTACTACGCTTACAGCCAGCTGTGCCAGACCCTTGGCCTTACCCCCTTTGATACCGCCGCCCACACTGCGCTGACTGCCGACGGCTTTTACGGCACCCACTACGCCAAGGCGCGCACATGGAACGCCGTGCCGGACGTGATCACCTACTACGACCTTGCCAACACCCTGACGGTATGGAACGTAACGGCGGCGGGCCAGCCCACCGAGGGGCAGACCACCGGCCTGTACGACACAGAGAAGCTCTCTGTCTACGACAAGTACGCCATGTTCCTGCACGGCAACAACGGTTTAAGCCGGGTGCAGGGCAATGGCAGCGGACGCATCCTTGTCATCAAGGACAGCTACGCCAACTGCTTTGTGCCCTACCTGACCGCCAACTACGCCGACATTGACGTGGTGGATTTCCGCAACTACAACTACGGCTTGGACAAGCTGATCGCCGATAACGGCTACGACCAGATCCTTGTGCTGTACAACTTTGACAGCTTCAAGAGCGACCCCTACCTCTACCGCGCCGGGGTGACGGGGTAAAACAGCCAAAAACCTAAATTATTGCAGTCTATTTTCACAAATTTATAGCTGCAATTTCATGCGTCCCGCCAGTTTTTGCACAGATGTACCAAAACCCCTTGATAAAATCCGACCACTGTTGTAGAATGGCCATATAGAGAACAATGCTCTATCGGCCTTGGGTATGGACGCCGGGGGATCGGGATGCAATGCGGCATTTCCCCTTGACAAAGGAGTATTGAAGATGAAAAAGATGAATTATCCCGCAGATTATGCGGTACTTTCCAACGAAGAAATGACCTATACCACCGGCGGCGGCGCAGTGGATGATGCTGCCGGGATCGCTACCACTGCCGCAACGGTCGTAGGTGCTGTGGTGCTGGCCTCCAGCTATATCTGGGGCATCAAGCAGGCACGCGCATGGCTGCAGCAGGACGGCAACAAGGACGGCAACTTCTTTACCGTGATGGGCCGCGCCACCGATGCCCTTGCCGCCGACATGGGCAAATCCGCCAGCAACTTTGTGCGGGATGCCGTTTCTACCACCATGGTAGTGGCACTGGCTCCCCTGAGCGCCGTTCTGCTGATCGTGCGCTGACCTTTTTAATCAGATAAAACGGTGCGTTTTTGGGTGCACCGTTTTGGATAGCTTTGTTTCAAAAGGAGTGTTATTATGGAAAAAATGATGATGCCCGCGTACTACAATGTACTGTCCACTGAGGAAATGACCTACACCGAAGGCGGCGCTAACGCTACCATGACTGAGGCTCTGCTGTGCTGGCTGATTCCCCCGTACGGCTGGTTCAAGGGTCTGACCGCTGTCCGCGATTACCGCCGTAAGAACCCCAACACCTGGACTGAGACCGGTCTGGACGCTCTGACTGCTGATATGGAGAAGAGCACTGCCAACGCCATCCGTGACATCGCCTGCACCGCTTACATGATCAGCTCCACCGCTACCGGTGTCGGCCTGATCATCAATGCAGCAGTCATCCTGCTCTGATCCATCTTATCTCATAAGACCGGCTCGGAGTACACCAAAGAACAAAGCAAGCGGAGGCGCTG
>CAJMQZ010000061.1 GCA_905215595.1 uncultured bacterium | reverse complement strand
ACTGGGGCGATGAGGGCAAGGGCCGCATGGTCGACCTGATCAGCCAGGAGTACGACATCGTTGCACGGTATCAGGGCGGCAACAACGCAGGCCATACCGTTAAAAACGAGCGCGGCAAGTTCGTGCTGAACCTGCTGCCCTCCGGCATCCTGCGCCCCAACGTGGTGTGCGTTATGGGCAACGGCATGGTCATCGACCCGCATCATCTGGACGGCGAGATCAACAAGCTGCGGGAGCAGGGCGTTGAGATCAGCCCGGCAAACCTGAAGATCTCCGACCGTGCAACCATCACCATGCCCTACCATGTGGAGCAGGACGGTCTGGAAGAGGCACGTCTGTCCAAGACCGGCGCACAGTTCGGCTCCACCAAGCGCGGCATTGCCTACGCTTACGGCGACAAGTACATGAAGAAGACCCTGCGCATGGGCGACCTGCTGCATCTGGACGATGCCGTGAAGAAGCGTCTGGTCACCATGGTGGATTCCAAGAATCTGGTCATGGAGGGCAGCTACAACGCTTCCCCCATCAGCGTGGACGAGATGTGGAACTGGCTCGAAAAGTATGCTGCCATCTTCAAGGACTACATCTGCGATGTGGGTCAGTATCTGGCCGATGCCGATGCCGCCGGCAAGAAGGTGCTGTTTGAGGCACAGCTGGGCGCACTGCGCGATATCGACTTTGGCATCTACCCCTACACCACCTCCTCCAACGTCATCGGTGCTTATGCACCCATCGGCGCCGGTATCCCCGGCCACAAGCTGCACAACTCCATCGGCGTCATGAAGGCTTACTCCTCCTGCGTGGGTGACGGCCCCTTCACCGCCGAGCTGGCCATGACCGAGGAAGAGAAGCACGCCCTGCGTGAGGCTGGCCACGAGTACGGTGCAGCCACCGGCCGTCCCCGCCGCGTTGGCCCCATCGATCTGGTGGCAAGCCGCTACGGCGTGTTCTGCCAGGGCTGCGATGAAGTTGCTCTGACCCTGCTGGACGTGCTGGACTACATGGAAAAGATCCCCATGGTCACTGCCTACAAGCTGACCGATGGCAGCACCACCACCCGCTTCCCCATGGGCGAAGCTCTGGACACCGCACAGCCCGTGGTGGAGTACCTGCCCGGCTGGCACTGCGATATCACCGCAGCCCGCAAGTGGGAGGACCTGCCCCAGCAGACCCGCGATTATGTGGAGTATCTGGAAAAAGCTGTGGGCTGCAAGATCACCTATATCTCGGTGGGCGCAGAGCGCGAGGCCTACATCCACCGCGGCTGAGCTGCCGCCAAAAGCAGCCCCCGAGTTTCAGAAAAGGAAGCGTCACAGATGTTTGATATCATTACCGACAGCGCCTGCGACCTGACGCTGGACACTGCAAAGCAGCTGGGCGTGGAGGTCGTGCCCTTCTACGTTTCGCTGGATGGCGAACACTACCGCAAAGAGGGCAAGGAGATCACCGTGCGGGACTTCTACCAGTTCATGGTGGACAACCCGGCGGCATACCCCAAGACCAGCCTTGCCTCCATCGAGGACTTTGAAACGGCCTTCCGGGCCCATGCCGCGGCAGGCCGGGATGTGCTGTGTCTGGTGTTCACCGGCAAGATGAGCGGCTGCGTGGGCAGCGCCCGCAATGCCCGGGATCTGGTGCTGGAGGACTACCCCGATGCCCGCATCGAGGTCATCGACTCTGCCGCCGCCACGGTCACTGAATCCACCATGGTGGAAAATGCCGTAGCCATGCGGGACGCAGGCTGCACCTTGGACGAGACTGTGACTTGGCTGGAAGCGGAAAAGTCCACCAACCAGATCTTCTTCACCGTTGGCAATTTGGATTACCTCATCAAGGGCGGGCGCATCGGCAAGGTGACCGGCCGCGCCGCCAATATGCTGGGGCTGAAGCCCATGATCCTGTTCAAGGACGGCGAGATCTTCTCCGGCGGCGTAGCCCGCGGTCGGCAGAAGAGCTTTGAAAAGGCACTGGAACAGCTGATGAACTATCTGGATGCCCACGGCGGCACCCCGGACGACTACCGCATCACGGTGGGCTACGGCTACGATGCCGACGAGGGCAAGCGTTTGTGGATGCAGACCCGCGCCGCCCTGCGCGCCAAGTACCCCGGCGCACAGTGTGAGGTAGGGCTGTTGCAGATCGGCTGCACCATCGCGGTGCACACCGGCCCCTATGCCTTGGGCATGGGCGTCATGCGCCGCTGGAAAAAGCAGGGCTGATAGAAAACAGAAGAAACCGGATAAAAAAGAGATAGACTTTCTCGGAAGGGAAGGTCTATCTCTTTTTTGTTGCAGGCTGAAACTGTAACGAATCGGATACCGTAAGAACGGCTTCTTCAGGGAAGAGGTGCTGTCTTGTGCCCTTTTTTAATCTGTCTTATTTGTCTTTCCATTGGCAAAATTGGGAAAAATGCTTGCAACTAGGCAGTTTTGATGATAAAATCAAAATGTTATAGTACGCCCAAAAGCAGGGTGTACAGGAAGATGAAGTTTGACATTGCGGCAACGGGGGGATTGCGTGCTGCCAAGATGCGGTGCGCAGAGAAAGAGGCAGGGAAAACAAAATGGAAACAAGTGCGACAATAAAAGAAAAGCGTCTGTGGCTGGAACGCTATGCACAGAATGTGCCGGGCGGCTTCCACTGTTGTGCGGATGACCCGGAAAACGGCTATCCCTTTATTTATATCAGCGACCGCTTTCTGGAGATACTGGGCTGGGAGCGGGAAGAATTTGCGGCAAAGTTCGATAACCGCTACACCGCGCTGGTGCACCCGGACGATCTGGAAAGCGGGCTGCGTTACCGGAACGCGGAAAACAGCACGACCTACGCACAGAACGGCGACAGTGTGTTCCGGCTGCTGGGCAAAAACGGCTACCGCTGGGTCACCAGCGCGGCCAACCGGGTAGAGTGGCGCGGCGATAGCTGCATCGTGAGCACCATCACGGATATCACCCCCTATATGGAGCTGCGGGAAAAGCTGGAACAGCAGAACCGCGCCCAGAAGGAGGAGCTGGAAACCGCCAACCGCAACCTGCTGCGGATGATGCAGCAGATGGAGGAGCAAAAAGCGCGGTTTGCCCAGACCACCGCCCGGAATATGGAAAAAGAAAAGAGCTATCAGCAGCAGCTGAACCATGACGCCCTGACCGGCGCCTACAACCGCCGCTATTACGAGGAAGTGGCGCGCAATAACATCGGCCCGGCGGGCATCGCCCTGATGGATATCGATGATTTCAAGATCTGCAACGATACCTACGGTCACCACGCCGGAGATATGGCGCTGGAAACGGTTGCAAAGACCATCCGCTCCTGCATCCGGGAAACAGATCTGCTGATCCGCTACGGCGGCGATGAGTTTTTGCTGGTGTTGGCTGGCATCCCGGCAGACTTTTTTAGAACAAAACTGGAGCAGATCCGCGATGCCGCGCAGAAAACGGTGGTGCCGGGCTACCCCCACTTCCGGCTGTCGCTGAGTATCGGCGGCGCAATGCAGACCCTTGCCGACCCTATGGAGAACGTGGTGCGCCGGGCAGACCTTCTGATGTATCAGGCCAAGAGCCGCAAGGACGCCGTGGCGGTGGACACACAGGGCAGCCGTCTGGCTCCACAGGAGGAAGTTTTGGAGGAAAAGCCCACCATCCTGCTGGTGGACGATGCCATGATGAACCGCATGGTGCTTACCGGTATTCTGGGAGAAGACTACCATATTCTGGAAGCCGGGAACGGCGAGCGGTGTCTGGAACTGCTGCGGGCAAATGCTGGGCAGATCGCGCTGGTGCTGCTGGATATCAATATGCCGGTCATGGACGGCTTTGAGGTGCTGCGCACCATGAACACCAACCACACCATTGAGGATGTACCGGTGATCATGATCTCCAGCGACGACTCGGAAGAAGCCATCCGCAAAGCCTACGAGCTGGGCGCCAGCGACTATGTCAACCGCCCCTTTGATGCCAAGATCGTCTACCGCCGGGTGGCAAATACCATCAAGCTGTACGCCAAGCAGCGGCGGCTGGTGCAGATGGTCTCTGACCAGATCCGCGCGCGGGAAAAGAACACCGATGTGCTGGTGGGCGTGCTGAGCCAGATCGTGGAGTTCCGCAACGGCGAGTCCGGCTCCCATGTGCGGCATATCCGCGTCATCACCGAGACGCTGCTGCACCGGCTGATGGAGCTGACCGACCGCTACGAGCTGACCCCCGAGCAGCAGGATAACATCGCGCTGGCGTCGGCGCTGCACGATATCGGCAAAATCGGCATTGACGAAGCCATCCTGAATAAGCCCGGCAAGCTGACCGCAGAAGAATTTGCGGTGATCAAGACCCATAGTATGCTGGGCGCAGAGATGCTGCACAAAACCGAAAACTTTGCCGAGCAGCCGCTGCTGCAGACCGCCTACGAGATCGCCCGCTGGCACCACGAGCGCTGGGACGGCAGGGGCTACCCGGACGGGCTGAAGGGGAACGATATCCCCATCAGCGCGCAGCTGGTCTCCATGGCGGATGTGTACGACGCGCTGACCAGTGAACGGTGCTACAAAAAGGCGTTCCCGCACGAGACCGCCGTGCAGATGATCACAAACGGCGAGTGCGGGGCGTTCAACCCACTGCTGACACAGTGCCTGCTGGACGTGCAGGGGGAGCTAAAACAGGAAATTTTACAATGGTAATGTGAGGACAACTACGCGTGACAAAACAGCGATCCAACTATAAAATACCTCGCCGCACCTTTTTAAAGGTGTGCGCGGCGGCGGCTGCGGCCGGGCTGACCGCCTGCGGCAAAATGCAGACGGCGGCAGCGCTGCCTGAGCTCACGGTGGGCAGCGATAACTACCCGCCTTTTATCTACCTGAACAATGACAGCACCCCCACCGGCATTGATGTGGACATTGCCACCGAGGCCTTTGCCCGCATAGGGTATGCGGTACGGTTTGAAATCATTGACTGGGAGCAGAAAACCAATCTGGTGGAAAGCGGTGCGATCGACTGCATCTGGGGCTGCTTTTCCATGGACGGGCGGGAGCAGCTGTACCGCTGGGCAGGGCCGTATATGGTCAGCCGTCAGGTGGTGGCGGTCAATGCCAACAGCGGTATTGAAACGCTTGCCGACCTTGCGGGCAAGACCATGATGGTGCAAAGCACCACCAAGCCGGAGGAGATTTTCCTCGGCGGTACCGACCCCCGCATCCCGCAGTTTGGTGAACTGCTGAGCACCGAGGACCGCAGCGTGCAGTACGCCATGCTGAACTGCGGCTATGTGGATGCTATTGCCGCCCACGAGACCGCCATTTTGCAGTATATGCAGGATTGCAATGCCGATTTCCGCATTCTGGAAGAGCCGCTGCTGGTCACCGGCATCGGCGTAGCCTTTGCACTGAACGACACCCGCGGGCTGGACGAAAAGCTGACCGAGACCCTTGCCGCCATGCGCGCCGACGGCACACTGAAGCAGATCGTAGGCAAGTATCTGCCGGACCCGGAAAAGTATCTGGAGGTGGACGCCCTTGAACCGTAACAAGAAACCGTTCCCCTCCGGGATGCGGGTGGCGGCGCTCTACCTGCTGATGGGCGTGCTGCTTTTGCTGGCAGTCACCCTCTTCTCCGGGCAGGAGTCTATGCGCGCTACCGAGGAATACTTTGACCGCACCATCAACTTTGTAAAGGTGCAGTCCACCAGCTACGAAAAATATAACGATACCATCACCGCAAAATCGCTGCGCCGGATGGCGGTGTCGGTGCGGCAGCTGGCCGAAAATGATACTTTGGATCTCTACGACCCCGAAAGCCTCCGGGCAGAAACGAAGTCCCTCTGGCTTACCGGCATTGCCGTACTGGACGAAAATGGAGAATTATTGTGCGAATATACGGATAGTAATATTGGCTATGCATAGTTTGCGGAATCTCTGCGGGAGCAAGCCGCGCTGAACGTGCTGCAAAACCCGCAAAAGACCTACCTCAAGCGCATTCTGTTACAGGATGGTACGGCGGTGGACATTGCCACCCGCCGCGCCGCAGCGGGGGATGCCGTGCTGCTGGCGTACCGGGTGACCCCGCCGGAGTTTGTGGAGGGCGCAGCCTTGTCCATCCAAAGCGTGCTGGACGGCTACCCCCGGAACATCAGCGGCACCATCTTTATCGTGCAGGACAACAAGGTGATCGCCGCAAACGACCCGAGCCTCATCGGACTGTACACCACGAACAGCCCGCTGGTGCAGGGCATCCGCAAAGCCGGTGCGCCCGATACCTTGACCCACACCCGCGACTGGGCAAATTCCGGCTGCTATTTCGGGATGTACAGCAACGGACGGAATTTTGACCTGTATCTCTATATCAGCGAAAAATCGGTGTTCCGCAATACCAGCAGCACGCTGCTGGCTGCGCTGATCCTCTATCTGAGCTGCGTGGCAGTGCTGCAAATGCTGCGCTATCGCTCCATAAAGGCTGCGGAGCAGCAAAAAAAGGAGCAGGAGCGGGAATACCACGCCCGGCTGGAGGAGCAGAACCGCAAGCTGGAACTTGCCGTCCGGCACGAGGCAGCGGCAAACCGCGCCAAGCGGGAGTTCTTGTTCAACATGAGCCACGACATCCGCACCCCGATGAACGCCATTATCGGCTTCACCTCGCTGGCGGCGACCCATGTTGAGAATAAGGAACAGGTGCTGGACTACCTGAAAAAGATCTCCACCTCCAGCCAGCACCTGCTCTCCCTCATCAATGATGTGCTGGACATGAGCCGCATTGAGAGCGGCAAGGTGAAGATCGAGGAAAAGGCAGTGCACCTGCCGGATCTCGTGCACGATGTGCGCTCCATCATCCAGCCCAATATCAGCTCCAAACGGTTGTCGCTGTTCATCGACACCATGGACGTGGTGGACGAGGACATCATCACCGACCCGCTGCGGCTGAATCAGGTGCTGCTGAACATTCTTTCCAATGCCGTCAAGTTCACCCCCACCGGTGGCATGGTGAGCATCCGCATTGCCCAGAAGCCCGGTGCGCCCAAGGGCTGCGGCAACTATGAGTTCCGCATCAAGGATAACGGCATCGGCATCAATAAGGAGTTCCAGAAGCATATCTTTGAGGAGTTTGCCCGGGAGGAAAGCTCCACCGTCAGCGGCATTCAGGGCACGGGTCTGGGCCTTTCCATCACCAAGAACATCGTGGACCTGATGGGCGGCACCATCGCCCTTGAAAGTGAGCCGGGCAAGGGCAGTGAGTTCATCGTGAACCTCTGCTTTCCCCTCAGCGGGCAGAAGGTGGAGATCAAACAGCTGCCCCAGCTGGAAGGGCTGCGGGCACTGGTGGCAGACGACGACACCAACACCTGTCTGAGCGTCAGCACCATGCTTTCCAAGATCGGCATGCGGCCGGAGTGGACCATCTCCGGCAAGGAAGCAGTCATCCGCACCAAGTACGCCGTGGAACAGGGCGATGCCTTCAGTGTGTATATCATCGACTGGCTCATCCCGGATATGAACGGCATTGAGATCGTGCGGCAGATCCGCAAGGTCATCGGGGACAGCTGCCCCATCATCATCCTGACCGCCTATGACTGGGCAGATATCGAGGAGGAGGCGCGCGCCGCAGGCGTGACCGCCTTCTGTGAAAAGCCGCTCTTCCTCTCGGAGCTGCGCAAGGTGCTGGCAGAGCCCTTCCGGGTGCAGCCGACCCAGACGCCCGCTTTGCAGCCTAAGGCAAGCTTTGCCGGCAAGCATCTGCTGCTGGTGGAGGATAACGCCCTGAACCGGGAGATCGCCGTGGAGATCCTGAAGGAAACAGGCTTCCTTGTGGATACCGCCGAGGATGGCGTTGAAGCGGTGGAAAAGATGGAGCAGGCTGCGCCCGGGCAGTACGACCTGATCTTAATGGACATCCAGATGCCCCGGATGGACGGCTACGAAGCCACCCGGCGTATCCGTGCCCTGCCCGACCCCCGCAAGGCGGGCATCCCCATTTTTGCCATGACCGCCAACGCCTTTGAAGAGGACAGGCAGAACGCCCTGAAGGCCGGTATGAACGGCCATATCGCAAAGCCGCTGGATATCCAGCACCTGCTGCAGGTGTTGGACGAAGCGCTGCAATAAGACCCTCTCAGTCATCGCTGTGCGATGCCAGCTCCCCCTCGGGGGAGCTTTTTTGTTTCTGCCAGTCAGCGCCTGAGAGGGCTTAGTCCGGCGGGGCATTCCAGACCGTTCCGCGCAGCAAAAAAGCCGCCGCACAAAAAGTGCAGCGGCTTTGCGGGGCGTCACATCACAGCCAGCGCTCTGCGATGATCCACCACATACCGGGCAGGTTGATCCGACCCAGCAGATGCTCCAATACGATCAGCATGGTATTCTCCTTTCAGACCGTCCGTTTCAGGCAAAAAGCCCCTTTAGCAAAAACAGAAGCAGCTTTGTCAAGCTGCCGTCGCCCAAAAGGCTGAGCAGCGGCCCAAGGCTTTGAAACATGGAAGGGTTGCTCCTTTCGTTTCATTCCGTCCCGACTGCTGCCGGGTGCCGGTCTGCTTTATATACGAACCGGCCTGCCGCAGGATTGCAAATGCCGTGGTGGTAAATATTGGAAAAAACCTCTCGGGCTTCCACGAAGGGCATTCCAAATCGTCTTACTTAAAACGCTTCCATGCCGGGGTAGACGGCGCTTTCGCCCAGCTGCTCCTCAATGCGCAGCAGCTGGTTGTACTTTGCCACACGCTCGGTGCGGCTGGGGGCACCGGTCTTGATCTGGCAGGTGTTCAGCGCCACCGCCAAGTCCGCAATGGTGGTGTCCTCGGTCTCGCCGGAGCGGTGGGAGCTGATGGCGTTGTAACCGGCCTTGTGTGCCATTTTGATGGCTTCCAAGGTCTCGGAGACAGAGCCGATCTGGTTCAGTTTGATCAGGATAGCGTTGCCCGCACCCAGCTGGATGCCCTTTGCCAGACGCTCGGTGTTGGTCACAAACAGGTCGTCGCCCACCAACTGCACCTTGCCGCCCAGCTCGCGGGTCATCTGCTGCCAGCCCTCCCAGTCCTCTTCGTCCAGACCGTCCTCGATGGAGATGATGGGGTACTTTTCCACAAGACTCTTCCAGTGCGCGATCAGCTCGGCAGAGGTGAACTCGGTGCCCGCCTTGGGCAGCTTGTAGAAGCCCTTGCCCTTGGGGCTCTTCCACTCGGAGGCGGCGGCGTCCATTGCCAGCATAAAGTCCCTGCCCGGCAGATAGCCCGCCTTTTCGATGGCAGCCAGAATGGTCTCGATGGTCTCCTCGTCGCTGGAAAGGTTGGGTGCAAAGCCGCCCTCATCGCCTACGGAGGTAGCCAGACCCTTGGACTTCAGAATGGCAGCCAGCGCGTGGAACACCTCGGCGCACCAGCGCAGCGCTTCTTTAAAGGAAGGTGCGCCCACCGGCATGATCATGAACTCCTGCGTATCCACGGTGTTGGCGGCGTGTGCGCCGCCGTTCAGGATGTTCATCATGGGCACGGGCAGGCGGTTACCATTTACGCCGCCCAGAAAACGGTACAGCGGCATTTCCAGCGAAGCGGCTGCTGCGCGGCAGGCTGCAATGGACACCGCCAGAATGGCGTTTGCGCCCAGATTGGACTTATCCTTGGTGCCGTCTGCCTTGATCATGGCGGCGTCCACGGCGTAAATGTCGGAGGCATCCATGCCCACCACTGCGTCTGCAATGACCGTGTTGATGTTCTCCACCGCCTTGGTCACGCCCTTGCCCAAGTAGCGGCTCTTGTCGCCGTCCCGCAGCTCCAGCGCCTCAAACTCGCCGGTGGATGCACCGGAAGGGGCACAGCCGCGCGCCACAGTGCCGTCCGCCAGCGTGATCTCGGCTTCCACGGTGGGGTTTCCGCGGGAGTCTAAGATCTCGCGGCCTACAACAGATTCAATTTCCAGATAATTCATCTTGAAACCCTCCTGAATATCATTTTCTCTCCCATACTGCCCGGGCGGGCAGAGGGGGAACTGCTCTGTTTAGATAGTTATATATAACTAACCATCAATATCCTACCACGCTTTGCGCCCCGGCGCAAGAGCCGGTGCGGATGTTTGCAGACCTAAATTTTTAACGGGAACGCAAACCGCCGTGGAAAACCCGTTTACAGTCTGCCCTCTTGCGGCAGTGGGGATACGTTATGTTTACCATGTGTTTTTTATATGGCAGATATACCAAAAATTCTCTTTACTTTTTGGCAGCTCGGTTCTATACTGGTTGCGGCGTTTGCGCTGTTTTCCCATTTATAGTCGTTATAGAGGAGGATTTTTGCAATGAATAAGGATCTGACGGTGGGCAAGCCGTCACAGGTATTGTGGCAATTCTGTCTGCCCATGTTCGGCAGCATCATTTTCCAGCAGTTGTACAACATCGCGGATAGTCTGGTAGCGGGCAAGTTCATCGGTGAAAATGCGCTGGCTGCGGTGGGCAACAGCTACGAGATCACCCTGATCTTCATCGCCTTTGCCTTTGGCTGCAACATCGGCTGCTCGGTCATCGTGTCCCGCTACTTTGGCGCAAAGGAATACCGCGAGATGAAGACCTCGGTCTACACCTCCCTCATCGGCTCTGCGGTGCTGTGCGCCGTGCTGATGGGCATTGGCCTGTTTGGCTGCGACGCCCTGCTGGAGCTGATCAACACCCCGGAGGAGATCCTTGCGGATTCCGCGCTGTATCTGGACATCTACGTTCTGGGCCTGCCCTTCATGTTCTTCTACAACATTGCCACCGGCATCTTCTCTGCCCTTGGTGACAGCAAGACCCCCTTCTACTTCCTTGCAGTCTCTTCTTTGTCCAACATCGGCGTGGACATCCTGTTCGTGGCCGGTTTCAAGATGGGCATTGCCGGTGTGGCATGGGCTACCTTCCTGTGTCAGGGTGTCAGCTGCGTGCTGGCCATGGTGGTGGTGTTCCGCCGCATCCGCGCCTTCCGCACCGAGGGTCCTGTGCAGCTGTTCTCGTGGAATATGCTGGGCAAGGTGGCCGTGGTGGCTGTGCCCAGCATCCTGCAGCAGAGCTTTGTCTCGGTGGGCAACATTATCCTGCAGAGCATCATCAACACCTTTGGTGCCAGCGTCATTGCAGGCTATTCTGCCGCCGTCAAGCTGAACAACATGGTCATCACCTCCTTTACCACTCTGGGCAACGGCATCTCCAACTACACCTCCCAGAACATGGGTGCAGGCAAGATGGACCGCGTGAAGGAGGGCTTTGGCGCAGGCCGCAATCTGGTGTGGCTGCTGTGCGTGCCGCTGGTGGTGCTGTACTTCTTCTTTGGCCGCTTTTTGCTGCTGCTGTTCATGAACGACCCGCAGGGCCCTGCCATTGACACCGGTATGCTGTTTTTGCGCATCCTCTCTCCCTTCTACTTTGTGGTGTCGGTCAAGCTGGTGGCAGACGGCATCCTGCGCGGCTGCGGCCTGATGGTGCGGTTTATGATCGCCACCTTCACCGACCTGATCCTGCGCGTGGGCATTGCCGCCGTGCTCAGCGCCACCGCGCTGGGCTCCACCGGCATCTGGATGGCATGGCCTGTGGGCTGGTGCATCGGCACGGCACTTTCCATGGTGTTCTACGTCACCGCCATCCGCAAGGCACTGGCAGAGCCGGTGGCCGCTGCCGAAGCCGAGGGACAGGCCGCCGAGATCCGCGCCGAGGCCGAATTTGCCGCCGACGCCGAGATGGACACCCTGTAACCCTTTTGTGAATTGTGAATTCATTTCATGCCACAGATAAATAAAATGAACAATTTGAAATAGTGCACAAAAACGCGCTAAAATTTTTGTGGAAAGTATCGACAAAGCCGAGAAAAAGCGCCCAAAAGTATGGACGGTTTGTGAATTGCGGATTTGAACACAGATAGCTATAATAACAGACAAGAACAGAAGCAAGGCCGCTTTTAGAGGGGAAGGG
>CAJMQZ010000060.1 GCA_905215595.1 uncultured bacterium | reverse complement strand
CGGCGGGGTACTACCCCTGCCCCGGCAATATGGTGCTGCTGAAAGCGGACAACCACGCCGCAGCCGTGGCAAAAATGCTGGAAGCGCGGGGCGTGCACTACTATTGGAGCTGGCTCCCGGCAAAGATCGGCTACGACATTTACGATGAGGGCGCGGCGGTGTTCAGCCGTGCACCCATCACTGACGCCGAAAACCTGCTGCTGAGCCAGATCAATGATTACAACAACTGGAAGACCCGCCGCACGCTGGGCGTCTGCGCAGGAGACGTCTGGTATTATACGGTGCATCTGGGCTGGTGGAAGGACGAAGTGGAACCTTTCGCTCCCCAGTGGGAAAAGCTTTCAAAGGCGGCGGGCGCAAAAAAGACCGCCTTTCTGCTGGGCGACTTCAACAGCGAAGCCGATGTGCGGGGCGAGGGCTACGACCTTGTCCGGCGCAGCGGCTGGCAGGATACCTACCGCTTGGCACAGCAGCGGGATGCGGGCTACACGGTGGTGGAAGCCATTGACGGCTGGCGGGATGCCCCGGATGCAGCGGCCAAAAAGCGCATCGACCAGATCTGGTGCTCCAAGGCGGTGGCTGTCAAGAGCAGCCGGGTGGTGTTTGGCGGCCTGCAGGAGCCGCAGGTGTCTGACCATGCCGGTGTTATGATCGAGTTATAAAGGAAGGTAAATGAAGATGCAGAGAAGTGCAGGCATTTTGCTGCCCATCAGCAGTCTGCCGTCCCCTTACGGCATCGGCTGCTTTTCGCAGGAGGCATACGACTTTGTGGATTGGCTCAGGGAAGCCGGGCAGACCTATTGGCAGATTTTACCGCTGGGTGTGACCAGCTACGGCGACAGCCCCTATCAGAGCTTTTCCGCCTTTGCGGGCAACCCTTATTTCATCAGTCTGGACGCACTGGTGGAGGAAGGGGTGCTGACCGCCGCCGAGTGCAAAAAGGCAAACTTCGGCCGCAAGGCGGATGACATTGATTACAGCCGCCTGTATACCGAGCGCGGCCGTCTGCTGCGGCTGGCGTACTCCCGCAGCGACATCGGCCACAACGAAGCGTTTACGGCATTCTGCGAGAAAAACAAGTGGTGGCTGGACGATTTTGCCCTGTTCATGGCGGTAAAGGACCGCTTTGAGGGCAAGCCGTGGATCGAGTGGGCAGAGGATATCCGTCTGCGCTGGCAGCCCGCCATGGACTACTACCGCCGGGAGCTGTACTTTGAGGTGGAGTACCACAAGTATCTTCAGTTCAAGTTCGACGAGCAGTGGCGCAAGCTGAAAGCCTACGCCAACAGCAAGGGCATCCAGATCATCGGCGATATCCCCATCTATGTGGCGCTGGATTCGGCAGACGCATGGGCAAACCCGGGGCTGTTCCAGCTGGACAAGGACAACATCCCCACGGCGGTGGCGGGCGTTCCCCCGGATGGTTTCTCCCCCACCGGTCAGCTGTGGGGCAACCCGCTCTACCGCTGGGAGGCGCACCGTGCGACCGGCTATCAGTGGTGGATCACCCGGCTGTGGTACTGCTTTGAGCTGTACGATGTGGTGCGCATCGACCACTTCCGCGGCTTCGATGAGTATTTCTCCATCCCCTACGGCAGCGAGACGGCGGTGGATGGCCACTGGGAAAAAGGCCCCGGCATCGAGCTGTTCCGCGCCGTGGAGCAGGCGCTGGGCAAGCGGGAGATCATTGCCGAGGATCTCGGCTATATGAGCGACACTGTGCGGCAGCTGGTGCGGGACAGCGGCTTCCCCGGCATGAAGGTGCTGGAATTTGCCTTTGACTCCCGCGATACCGGCAGCGCCAGCGACTACCTGCCCCACAACTACCCGGTGAACAGCGTGGCGTATACCGGCACCCACGACAACGAGACGCTGGTCTCCTGGTACCAGACCATCTCGGATGCCGAGCGCGCCATGGTGCGGGATTACCTGTACGACTACGCCACCCCGGACGAACAGCTTTATAAAAGCATGATCGCACTGATCCTGCGCAGCGCAGCGGCAAGGTGCATCATCCCCATGCAGGACTGGCTGGGGCTGGATAACGCCGCCCGCATCAACAAGCCCTCCACCGTAGGCCAGAACTGGCGCTGGCGGCTGAAAAAGACCCAGCTGACCAAGAAGCTCCAAAAAGAGATCTGCCAGCTGACTACCCGCTACGGCCGGATGAACTGGGCGTGAGCGTAAAAGAACTCCATACAAAGGGCAGGGCGGCCTGTGGGCTGCCCTGCCCTTTGTGCGGATGCCCCTTGGCAAACCTGCCGTGATTGCGTTATAATAGAGCCGTAACAGTTCCACAAAGGTGTGGTAAGGGAGGTGCGGCCATGATCCGGGTGGCGATCGTAGAGGACGACGCGGAGGTGCAGGGGGTATTGCAGGAGTATGTCCGGCGGTATACCCGGCAGTACGGGACAGAATTTGAAGTGACGGTCTTTGCGGACGGGGTGGACATTCTGGACAACTACCGCGCGGTCTACGACATTATTTTTCTGGATGTGGAGATGAAGCATCTGGACGGCATGACCACGGCAGAGCGCATCCGGCAGATGGATGCAGACGTCATCCTGATCTTCATCACCAATATGGCGCAGTATGCCATCCGGGGTTACTCGGTGGGAGCGCTGGACTATGTGCTGAAGCCGGTGCCCTACTTTGCCTTTTCGCAGCAGCTGCTCAAGGCCGTTTCCCGGCTGGAAAAGCGGGCAAAGCGCTACCTGACCGTGCCGGTGGAGGGCGGGCTGCGCCGACTGGATACCGCAAGCATCTATTATCTGGAAAGCGAGGGGCACCGGGTGCACTTTTACACCGACGAGGGCGATTTTTCTGCCCCCGGCGCCCTCAAGACCTTTGAGGAAAAGCTGGCAGACTGCCCCTTTGCCCGCTGCAACAGCGGCTACCTTGTCAATCTGGCACAGGTGCGGGAGCTGCGGCAGAGCACCGTACAGGTGGGCCCCTGCGAGCTGCAGGTCAGCCGTCCCAAGCGCAAGGCCTTTCTTGCCGCCCTGACCGACTACATCGGAGGTGAAGGCTCATGACCGCGCTGCCGGATATCCCCCGGCTGTACACCGCCCTTGCCGAGTGTCTGTCGGTACTGCTGGTCACCCCGGCGCTTGCACCCCGCTTTTCCAAGGCAGTTACCGTGGGTGTCACCCTGCTGTGGGCGGCGGTGCTGTCTGCCTTTCTGGGGCTGACGGGCGATGTGCCCGGCGGGCTTTGGATCCCCTGCATGGTAACGGCCATCGGGCTTTCTTACTTATATTTATGGGGTGTGTGGAGCATCACCCTGCTGGAAGCCGGGTATCACTGCGCCCGGGCGTTTATTCTGGCAGAGCTTGCCGCCAGCGTAGAGTGGCAGCTGCACTGCGCCCTCTGGCCCGCCCGCAGCCCGTGGGAGCCGCTGTCTTTGCTGCTGCTGGCGCTGGTGTACGGGGCGCTGTTCGGGGGGATGAGCTATTGGCTGCACATCAGACCCCAGCCTGCCGGGCATCTGCAGATCAGCGGCAGCGCCGCCCTGACGGCGGTCATGCTGGCGCTGACCGCCTTTGCGGTGAGCAATCTGGGCTTTCTGCCGGGCAGCGATATCAACATGAGCATCTTTTCCATCCGCACACTGGTGGATTTTTCCGGCGTGCTGATCCTGACCGTGCAGCACGAGCAGCTGCGGGAGAACGCTTTGCACAGCGAGCTTGCCGCCATGGACGAGGTGCTGCACCGCCAGTATGAGCAGTACAAGCGCAGTAAAGAGGGCATCAACCTCATCAACCGGCGGTACCATGAACTGAAAGTCCAGCTTGCCCGCATCCGGGAGGAGCAGGACCAGACCAAGCAGAACGCCGCCATTGCCGCCATGGAGCAGAACATCCGCCAGTACGAGGCCGAGAACAAGACCGGCAACCCGGTGCTGGATACCCTGCTCACCGCCAAGACCATGGAATGCCAGCAGGAGAATATCACCATCACCAGCGTGGCGGACGGCAGGATGCTGGGCTTTCTCACCATCCGGGAGCTGTGCACCATCGTGGGTGTGGCGCTGGACAACGCCATTGCCGCCGTGCGCGCCGAGCCGGACCCCGAAAAGCGGCTCATCAAGGTGGCGGTGTACAGTCAGGGCGGCTTTGCCATGCTGCGGTTCGAGCATTATACAGAGGCTGCCCCGGCACTGGATGCGGACGGTCTGCCGCAGGGGACCGACTTGAAAAGCGTCCGCACCACCGTCGGGCAGCACGGCGGCAGCATGACGCTGCACTGGGAAAACAACTGGTGCACCCTGCGGATCTTATTTCCGCTGCCCCAAAACGAATAAATTTTTACGGCAGGTATCCCCTGCCGTTTTTTGTTGTCTGGCAGGGTGCACAAATATAATGCGGCAATATTTGTATATTAGCACAATAAAATTTGAAACCTTATTGTAACTTTTGCAAATTGTGCGTTCAAAGCGACAGTTTATGAACAAATTGAAAATTCTCCGTCAATTTCTGGTATCATAAAGTCAAGCTGGCAGGGGCGTCCCCTGCCGTTGTCCGATTCGACAAAACAAGGAGGAGAAAACTATGTTGTCCATCAATATGGATGACGTCATCAAGGTTCTCAACTCGATCAAATCGCAGTTGATCGGCTTTGGTGTCGTAGCAGTTCTGCTGATCGCAGTCATGATCGCCTGCCGTAAGCAGAGCAAGTCCAAAAAGTATCTGATCCGCTGGCAGGCGGGTCTGGGCATGGTGCTGGCGCTGGCTATCACCGTGAACCTGATCCTGACCGGCCCCATGTACTCCATGGTCACCCTTGCCACCGGCGGCGGCAAGGTCAGCGAGGAGAACGTGGCATCCGCTACCCAGCTGTGCGAGGACATTGCCGATGAGGGCATCGTCCTGCTGGATAACGACGGCACCCTGCCCATGGCAAAGAACAGCAAGCTGAACGTCTTTGGCTGGGCTTCCACCAACCCCTGCTACGGCGGCACCGGTTCCGGTGCACTGTCCGATGCTTATCCCACCGTCACCCTGCTGGAGGGTCTGAAGAATGCCGGCTTTGAGCTGAACACCGAGCTGAGCGACTTCTACACTTCCTACCGTGCAGACCGCCCGGTGGTGGGCATGTTCTCTCAGGACTGGACTCTGCCGGAGCCGGAGGCTGCACAGTACACCGACGAGATGATGAACAACGCCAAGGCTTTCTCTGATACCGCCATGGTAGTCATCACCCGCGTGGGCGGCGAGGGCGCTGACCTGCCCACCGATGTGTCTCAGGTCACCTACGACGCTGGCCACAGCTACAACGACTTTGAGCCCGGCGACCACTACCTGCAGCTGTCCAAGACCGAGAAAGACATGATCGATCTGGTCTGCAAGAACTTTGATAAGGTCGTTGTGGTCTACAACGGCGCCAACGCCATGGAACTGGGCTGGGTCAAGGATTACAGCCAGATCAAGAGCGTTGTCTGGTGCGCAGGCACCGGTCAGAGCGGCTTCAATGCTCTGGGTTCCATTCTGTGCGGTGATGTCAACCCCTCCGGCCGTACCATCGATACCTTTGTGTACGACCTGACCCAGACCCCCACTGCAAACAACTTTGGCAACTTCAACTACACCAACATGGACGAGTTCAAGGCCAATTCCTTTGGTACAGAGGTCGTTCCCGCCTTTGTCAACTATGTTGAGGGCATCTATGTGGGCTACAAGTTCTACGAGACTGCTGCCGCAGAGGGCCTGATCGACTACGACAAGACTGTGGTGTACCCCTTCGGCCGCGGCCTGAGCTACACCACCTTCACCCAGAGCCTGAACAGCGTCACCGAGGCTGACGGCACCATCACCGTGGATGTCACCGTCACCAACACCGGTTCTGCCTCCGGCAAGGAGGTCGTGGAGGTCTACTATAATCCTCCGTACACCAACGGCGGCATTGAGAAGGCTTCTGCAAACCTGATCGGCTTTGCAAAGACCTCTGAGCTGGCTCCCGGCGCTTCCGAGAACGTCACCGTTACCTTCAAGGCCGAGGATATGGCCTCCTACGATACCTACGGCAAGGGCTGCTATGTGCTGGAAAAGGGCGATTACGTCATCAGCATCAACGCCGACTCCCACACCGTTCTGGACTCCAAGGTCTACAATGTGGCTTCCGACATCGTCTACGACGCTTCCAACAAGCGTGAGAGCGATGTGGAGGTCGCCGACAACAAGTTCGACTTTGCCGAGGGCAATGTGACCTACCTGTCCCGCGCCGACGGCTTTGCAAACTACGCCGAGGCTACCGCTGCTCCCGCAGACTTTGAACTGCCGGCAGAGGCTAAGGCTACCTTCTACAACAACTCCAACTGGAACCCCGAGGACTTCAACAACGCCGACGATGTGGCTCCCACCACCGGTGCCAAGAACGGCCTGAAGCTGAAGGACATGGTGGGCGTGGATTACAACGACGCCCAGTGGGATGCCTTCCTCGATCAGCTGACCGTTGCTGATATGGACAGCCTGATCGCTCTGGGCGGCTACCAGTCCGTGGCCGTTTCCTCTATTGGCAAGGTGCAGGCCATCGACTGCGACGGCCCCGCCTCCATCAACAACAACTTCACCAAGCAGGGCTCCATCGGCTTCCCCTCCGCTGTGATGATCGCAGCGACTTGGAACACCGATCTGGCACATGACTTCGGCACCTCCATCGGCAAGATGGCGGACGACATGGACGTTTCCGGCTGGTACGCACCGGCTATGAACATCCACCGCTCCGCTTTCGCAGGCCGTAACTTCGAGTACTACTCCGAGGACGGCGTGCTGTCCGGCGCAATGGCTGCCAATGCTATCATGGGCTCTCAGGAGCAGGGCGTCTACGCCTTCATGAAGCACTTTGCTCTGAACGATCAGGAGACCAACCGCTGCGGCATGCTCTGCACCTGGTCCAGCGAGCAGGCCATCCGCGAGATCTACCTCAAGCCCTTCGAGCAGTGCGTCAAGGCAGCTGACTGCCATGCCGTCATGTCCTCCTTCAACTACATCGGCAACACCTACGCCGGTAACTGCGATGTACTGCTGAACAAGGTCCTGCGCGGTGAGTGGGGCTTCGTGGGCATGGTGCTGACCGACTACTACGGTGTGTACGGCTATCAGGATTCTGACCGTCTGATCCGCAACGGCGGCGACTTCTGCCTGGTCAACTACGACACCGAGACCAACCACCTGACCGATACCACCAGTGCTACCGCTCTGGTGTCCGCACGTCAGGCCTGCAAGAACATCCTGTACACTGTGGTAAACTCCCGTGCTTACTACCCCGAGAACCTGAACCCCGGTATGCCCGGTTGGGAAAAGGTGATGATCGGTGTGGACGTTGTGCTGGCAGCTGCTCTGATCGCACTGGAAGTTCTGGTGGTCAAAAAGGGCTATGCAAAGCGCAAGGAAGAGGAAGTCAACGCCTGATTCTAGGCAAGACGCTCTGAACGGATGCAGCACCTGAACTGAAACCAGATAAAAGGCCCGCTGCGTAAAAACAGCGGGCCTTTTCTGGATTTGAAAAGGCAAAGAGGAAAATGCCATGAAACATACAGATATCATCAACAGCCTGAGTCTGGAACAAAAATGCGCCCTGCTGAGCGGCGGCACGGTGTTCACCACCCGGGCGCTGCCGGGCAAGGGCATCCCGGCCATTACCCTGTCGGACGGCCCCAACGGCGTGCGCAAGCAGGCGGGCGCGGCCGACCATCTGGGCCTGAACCCCAGTGTGCCCGCCACCTGCTTCCCCACCTCGGCCACCGTGGCCAACAGCTGGGACCCGGCACTGGGCGAGGCTGTGGGCGCAGCCATGGGCGAAGAAGCAGCGGCACAGGGTGTGTCGGTGCTGCTTGGCCCCGGCCTGAACATCAAGCGCAGCCCCCTGTGCGGGCGGAACTTCGAGTATTTCTCGGAGGACCCCTACCTTGCCGGTAAGATGGCGGCGGCTTACGTCCGCGGCATCCAGAAAAACGGCATTGCCGCCTGCCCCAAGCACTTTGCCGTGAACAGTCAGGAGCTGCGCCGCATGGCCTCGGATTCCATCGTGGACGAGCGCACCCTGCGGGAAATTTACCTGACCGGCTTCGAGATGGTGGTCAAGGAGGCGCAGCCCAAGACCATCATGTCCGCCTATAACCTTGTCAACGGCACCTACGCCAACGAGAACGCCCACCTGCTCACGGACATCCTGCGCAGGGACTGGGGCTTTGACGGCGCAGTGGTCACCGACTGGGGCGGCAGCAACGACCACGCCCTCGGCGTAAAGAACGGCTCTACGCTGGAAATGCCTGCCCCCGGCGGGGACGCCGTCCGGGAGCTGATGAAAGCAGTGCAGACCGGCAAGATCACCGAAGCAGATGTAGACGCCCGGCTGGAGGAGCTGCTGGAGCTGGTGTTCACCACCAAGGCGGCGGTGGACGCCGCACCCGGCAAGTTCGATGCCGACGCCCACCACGCGCTGGCACGCCGGGCGGCTACCCAGAGCATCGTGCTGCTGAAGAACGAAAACAGCCTGCTGCCCCTTGCAAAGGGGGAAAAGGTGGCGGTCATCGGCGACTTTGCCGAGACCCCTCGTTATCAGGGTGCAGGCTCCAGCGCCGTCAACTCCATCAAGGTGGATTCCTTTCTGGACTGCCTTGCCGAAAGCGGCCTGAACAGCGTCGGCTACGCCAAGGGCTTTGACCGGCAGGGCAAGCCCGACGAGGCGCTGAAGGCCGAGGCGGTGCTGCTGGCAAAGAACGCCAATGTGGTGCTGCTGTGCATGGGTCTGGATGAAATCAAGGAGAGCGAGGGCATCGACCGCGCCGACATGAAGCTGGCAGAAAACCAGCTGGAACTGCTGTCCGCTGTGGCAGCGGCAAACCCCAACGTGGTGGTGCTGCTGAGTGCAGGCTCCTCGCTGGAAAGCGATTGGGTCAAGGACTGCAAGGCGCTGGTCTACGGCTGCTTGGGCGGTCAGGCCGGTGCGGGCGCACTGGTCGAGGTGCTCACCGGCGCACAGAACCCCTGCGGCAAGCTGGCGGAGACTTGGGCGCGCAGCTACGCCGACACCCCCGCAAAGGCGCATTTCGGCGGCGACGGCCCCACTGTGGAGTACCGCGAGGGTCTGTATGTGGGCTACCGCTACTACGACACTGCCGGTGTGCCCACCGCTTTCCCCTTCGGTTACGGCCTGAGCTACACCAGCTTTGCGTACAGTGACCTGAAAGCAGACGAAAAGGGCGTGACCCTGACTGTCACCAACACCGGCAGCTGTGCCGGTGCCGAGGTGGTGCAGCTCTATGTGGCAAAGCCGGATGCAAAAGTTTTCCGCCCCGTCAAGGAGCTGAAGGGCTTTACCAAGGTGCAGCTGGAAGCCGGAGAGAGCAAGACCGTCACCATCCCGCTGGACGACAAGGCGTTCCGCTACTGGAACGTCAAGACCGACCGCTGGGAGGTGGAGGGCGGCAGCTATCAGCTGCTGGTGGGCGCTTCCAGCGCCGATATCCGCTTGACTGCCGCTGTCACGGTGGCGGGCACCGGCGCACCCGACCCCTATGCGGGCAAAAATCTGGAGCATTACCGCACCGCGCAGGTGCAGAACGTGCCGGACGCGGAGTTTGAGGCGCTGCTGGGCCGTCCCATCCCGGAGAACAAGGTACACATCGACCGCAACATGGCGCTGGGCGAGATGGGGCACGGACGCAGCCCCATCGGCTGGCTGGCGGCTGCCGTACTGGGCACCCTGCTGCGCCGCAGCATCAAAAAGGGCAAGCCCGACCTGAACATCCTGTTCCAGTACAATATGCCCCTGCGGGCGCTGGCCAAAATGACCAACGGCGCTATCAGCATGGGCATGGTGGACGGCATCGTGATGGAGCTGCAGGGCTTCTGGATCATCGGCCTTGTGCGGGTGATCGTGGAGGCCGTGAAGAACCTCGTGCTGAACAGCCGCATGGAAGAGCGCTTGAAAAACAGCTGAAAGGAAGCAGGCTATGAATTTCTGGAATAACTTTGCGGCAAAGCACCCCGCCGCTGCCAAGTGGGTGCGCGAGGGCGGCTTGTTCGTCATCGTGTCCAACCTCATCACGGTGTTCAAGTATCTGCTGCTGCAATTCCTGCCCAAGGCCTTTGCAAGCCTGCCGGTGGTGGATTTCGGCTGGCCGGGCATTGATATCACCCTGTTCGGCGAGACCTTCAAGTGGAACATCCTCGGCTACGATGCCGCCCACGGCGGTCTGCCCTACTTCTGCGCCTACATGATCGCCATGGTCATCGGTGAGTGCATCAACTTCCCCATCCAGCGCAACTTTGTGTTCCGCAGCAAGGGCAATCTGGCAAAACAGATCGGCTGGTATGTGCTGGCCTTCTGCATCATCACCTGCATCGTCAACTCCATCAACTGCATCTGGGTGGCAGTGGCAGGTCTGCTGGTACCGGACTTCATCTACAACATCGGCACCACCGTGCTCAACGGCGGCATCTCCATGGTCATCTTCTTCTTTGTGAATAAGATCATCTTCCCGGAGGGCGAAAAAGCCGCCAAATAATAAGCCATCTTCTTCATTTTCTTCTTTTCATCATAAACCAGAAGGGCTGCTCCGTTCTCCGGGGCAGCCCTTTTGGTTTGGGGGGGAGAACCCTCTCAGTCACGCCTGACGGCGTGCCAGCTCCCCCGAAGGGGGAGCTTTTCGGTACTGCCGGAAGCTTTCTCGTTATGCCTAATACTTTAGCAACGAGCCTTAGACCTTGGCTCCCCCTGAGAGGAAAGACTTCCCCCGATCCGGGGGAAGATGTCACCGTAGGTGACAAAAGGGGGAATCTGGCGCGGGAGCGCCTGAGAGGGTTCACTTCCCTGAGGAAGTCCCACTTCAATTTTTGTTTTTCTGCACAAAATGTTCTGTGGGCAGGGTTTTCCTCTTGACAAGCGGGCAAATGTTTCGTACTATATTTAGTAGTATGGAATCAAAGACGCTGTACGCAGGTTTCAGTGTGACCCTGTACCCGTTTCAGGCAAAGTGTGCCTGTTTGATATAAAATGGAACCGTAAAGAGAAAAGCCGTATGCTTTTGCCCGTGCCGCCGGTTTTGGGTGGTGCGTATGGTTTTGGTGTCACTTTTTGCATTGAAAGCTCTTTCTATATCATTGCCCGTGTCCTGCTGCGCAGCGTCTCCTGCTTTTAATTTTGCATTGAATTGAAACAAAGGAGAGTGAACGCAATGACCGCGATCGGAGTGATCGTGGCCTTGATCGTTGCTGCTGTCGGCGTGGCTGCGGGCTATTTTATTGGTTACAACAACCGTAAAAAGACCGCCGAGGCGCAGATCGGCAGCGCCGAGGCCGAGGCTACCCGGCTGGTGAACGAGGCGATCAAGACCGCCGACCAGAAGCGCAAGGAAGCGGTTCTGGAAGCAAAGGACGAGGCTTTCCGTCTGAAAGCCGAGGTCGATGCCCAGAAGGCAGAGGCCGACAAGGAGATCAAGCAGCGCCGTGCGGAGATCAGCCGTCAGGAGAACCGCATCGACCAGAAGGAAACCGCCCTCGACCGCAAGACCGAGGTACTGGAAAAGAAGGAAGAGGAGCTGAAAAAGCGCGCCGCTGAGGCCGAGGAGCGTCTGGCCGAGATCGACGCTCTGCGCGCCAAGGAGATGGAGCGTCTGGAAACGCTGGCCGGTCTGAGCCAGGAGGACGCCCGCGAAGTGCTGCTGCACAAGGTGGACGAGGAGCTGACCCACGAAAAGGCCGTGCGCGTTGCCGCCTACGAGACCGACCTGAAGGAAAACTGCGATAACATCGCCCGCAACCTCATCGGACAGGCCGTCAGCCGCTGCGCTGCCGACCATTGCAGCGAGACTACCGTCAGCGTGGTGCCGCTGCCCAGCGATGAAATGAAGGGCCGCATCATCGGCCGCGAGGGCCGCAACATCCGCGCACTGGAGACCGCTACCGGCGTGGATCTGATCATCGACGATACCCCGGAGGCCATTACTCTGTCCTCCTTCGACCAGACCCGCCGCGAGGTGGCCCGCATGACGCTGGAGCGCCTGATCGGCGATGGCCGTATCCACCCCGCCCGCATCGAGGAGACGGTGGAAAAGTGCCGCCACGATCTGGAACTGCAGATGAAGCGCGAGGGCGAGCGCGCAGTGATGGAGCTGGGCATCCACGGCCTGCACCCCGACCTGATCAAGCTGATCGGCCGGTTGAAGTACCGCACCAGCT
>CAJMQZ010000059.1 GCA_905215595.1 uncultured bacterium | reverse complement strand
TCCTCCAATGTGTGCAGTTCCCTTAACACCATGGATTTTACCATAATTTTCCAGATAGTTCAACGGTTTATTTTGGGAAATTATGGAAATTCCGCTCGAATGTCATACTTTTTTATGCTGCTGCGTCCGTTCCGGGCACGGAATGTGCCTGTTCCAGCATGGTTTGTGCAAAAATACCGTAGCCTCGTGTCGGGTCGTTGACCAGCACATGGGTCACTGCACCCACCAGCCGCCCATTTTGCAGGATGGGACTGCCGCTCATTCCCTGCACGATGCCGCCGGTCTGCGCCAGCAGTGCCGGGTCGGTGACGCGCAGCACCATGTTGCGGTGCGGGTCGGCGTCGTTCACCTTTTCTATATAGACACGGTAGCTGCGGGGCGTTTCGCCGCTGGTAGTGGTCAGGATCTCTGCCGCACCGGGCAGCACCTCCTGCGCAAAGGCAAGCTCTGTCTGCTGCCCGGCAATGGTGGCGCTTACCGTGCCGTATACGCCGTTTTCGCCGTTGATACAAATTCTGCCAAGGGCGTGGTCGCTGATAAATTTGCCCTTCAACTCTCCGGGGCTGCCGGCGGTACCGCCGGTGCAGCCAACGATTTGGCAGGCTACGATCTCGCCGCTGCGCAGAGCTACCCGCTCGCCGGTGTCACTGTCGCTGATGGGATGCCCCAGCCCGGCAAACACCCCAGCCTGCACGTCCACGAAGGTCAGGGTGCCCACCCCGGCGGAGGAATCCCGCACCCACATCCCTGCCCGCCACTGGGCGTTCTGGGTATCCCACACCGGCAAAAGGATGGTCTGCCGCTGCTCCCCCTTGCGGACGTAGACCACCTCCACCGCCGCACCGGCGGCGGCTTCCAGCGCGGCATGGACCTGCTCGTTGGTCTCGGTAACGGTGTTCCCCATGCGGATGACCCGGTCACCCAGCCGCAGCCCCGCCTGCTTTGCGGGGTTTATTGTACCGGCGGCGGTGTGCACCTCGGAAAAGCCCACCACAAGCGCTCCCTCTGAAAACATCTTCACCCCAAAGGGCGTGCCGCACACCGTGACCGTGGGGCGCTGCATCACGGTGGCGCGGATGGTCTTGACCGGCAGCCAGCCGCCCAGCGCCAGCGTGGTCTGGTAGCTGCCCGCTGCCCGGGTGCTGGCAACGTTGCGGCTGCCGTGTCCGCGCAGCGGCTCCACCCAGCCAAAGCGGGGCAATGCAAGGGGCTGCTCCGGTTCCAGATAGACTTCCTTCGGCAGGACGCACCACAGCCAGCCCAGCGCCGCCACGGCGGCCACCAGCAGATAAACACCTATAATCTTTATCCACCTGACGATGCTGTGCTTGGACATTTTACGGCCTCCCTGCGCATTTTTCGGGGTTAGTATACGCAGAAAAGAACGAAAAAACCGCACCTGCATCCAAAAAGGGACACAGGTGCGGTTATGATTTTACAGAGACAGGCGCTTATGCGTCCTGCAGCTCGCCGCGGCTGGCGGCCTTGAGGTAGGCAAAGATGAACTCATCGATATCGCCATCCATCACGGCATCCACGTTGCCGGTCTCGTAGTTGGTGCGGTGATCTTTGACCATGGTGTAGGGCATGAACACATAGCTGCGGATCTGGTGACCCCATGCGATCTCGTTCTGCACGCCCTTGATGTCGTCGATCTTATCCATGTGCTGCTGCTTGGCGATCTGGTAGAGCTTCGCCTTCAGCATTTCCATAGCGTAGTCGCGGTTCTGGAACTGGCTGCGCTGGGTCTGGCAGTTGACCACGATGCCGGTGGGCTTGTGGATCAGACGGACAGCGGAAGAGGTCTTATTGATGTGCTGGCCGCCGGCACCGGAGGAGCGGTACACCTGCATCTCGATATCCTCGGGGCGGATGTCCACCTGAATAGTGTTGTCCAGCTCGGGCATAACCTCCAGAGAGGCAAAGCTGGTCTGGCGGCGGGCGTTGGCGTCAAAGGGAGAAACACGCACCAAACGGTGCACGCCGTTCTCGCTCTTGAGCAGACCGTAGGCGTTGGCACCCTTGACCATCATAGAGGCGCTCTTCAGACCGGCTTCGTCGCCGTCCTGATAATCCAGCACCTCCACGGTCATGCCGTGTGCCTGTGCCCACTTGTTGTACATGCGGTAGAGCATCTCGGCCCAGTCCTGCGCCTCGGTGCCGCCGGTACCGGCGTGGAAGGTCAGGATGGCGTTGCTGTGGTCGTACTCACCGTTCAGCATGGTCATCAGCTGCAGCTCATCCACTGCCTTGCCCACAGCGTTCACAGACTCCTCTGCTTCGGGGATCATGGCGGGGTCGTATTCTTCATCCAGCATTTCCAGCATGGTCTCGGCATCATCGTACAGGCCCTGCAGCTTTTCAAAGCGGTTCAGCTTGCCCTTCAGGTCGCCGACTTCGTCAAAGACCTTCTTGCTCAGCTCTGTATCATCGTAAAAGCCGGGGCGGGACATGGTGTGCTCCAGCTCCTGCACGCGCTTGCGGCTTGCTTCAATGGCCAGTGCTTCCTCCAGGTCCTTAACGGCCTTGGCATGCTCGGCCAGCTGCACTTTCAGTTCATCAGTCGTGATCATTTTCTAAGTTCCTCTCGTTCAAGGGTTTCCATCATAACAGATAACGTCCCCGGCAGGGTGCAAAACGCATGCACAGCGCATATTTTCTGCCCTGCCAAAAGACACAGTTTATACACAGATACTTCATTAGTATACCGAGAATCTGTGATAAAGTAAAGAGGAAAAATACTATCTTGCCGGAATTTTGAAGATTTTCACCTTTTCTTTTCATTTCCGGGGGAGTATAATACCAGTATGATCGATTTCACAGGAGGATATCATGCCGAAATATTATGGCTGTCCCTGTGAGGGCTGCGGCAAGCCGCTGACCCTTCAGGACGACATCGTGGTCTGCCCGGACTGCGGAGCACCCTACCACCGCACCTGTTATGAGAAGATGGGTCTTTGCGTCCACGCCCCTGCCCATGGCGCAGGCTACGAGTGGAAGTTCCCTTATCAGGATGCACAGCTGCGCACCTGCCCCGCCTGTGGGGAGCGCACCCTGCGCAGCGAAAGCGTCTGCCGCTGCTGCGGCGCTGCCCTGCCCCCGGAGAGTGCAGAGCAACCCAACGACCGCGCTGCCGCCAGCGCCGAGCAGAACCGGGATTTCGATTACAGCGGGATGTACCGGGACGAAATGTACCGGAACTTTACGGAAAAGGTCGTTGACCCGGTGCACCGCAACGTGCGCGCCGCCTTTGGCAAGGATGAACTGATCGATGGTGTACCCTATCAGGACTGGGTGGATTTTATCGGCACAGCCGCGCCGGTCTACCTGAACGATTACAGCCAGATGCAGCTGCGCCACTCCAAGATCTCCATGAGTTTTTCAGCGCTGTTGTTCGGTCCGTTCTACTTTTTCTACCGCAAAGCGTGGAAACCGGCCTTCGGCTTTCTGGCCGCAGAGCTGCTGCTGTTCGTCCCTACTCTAATCAGTATGATGCAGACCACCGGCAGTCCCCTGACCGCTGGGATCAGTGCTTCCGCACTGGTGGTGCTGAGCCGCATCATGTCCCTTCTCAGCTTTGCACTGATGCTGGTGCGTGGGCTGTATGGCAAGTGGCTCTACCGCCGCAGCGCAGCAGCACGCATCCGCCGCATCCGTGCCGAGTTCCCGGACCCGGAGCAGCGCCGCGCTGTGCTGAACGCACAGGGCGGTGTCAGCTTTGCGGCCTGCATCGGTGCATTTATCCTGCTGATGATCGTAGGCAGCCTTTGCTCCATGCTGCTGGGGCCGGATCTGAACGCACTGGTAGGTACGTTTATTTAATTATGTTTCACGCGGGATGGGGATCCTGCTGAAAAGCGCGGTTCGCCGTGCATAAAATGAAAACATGGGAGAATCATTATGAAAAAAGTCACCAAAGCCGTTATTCCGGCTGCGGGTCTTGGCACCCGCGTACTGCCCGCTACCAAGGCAATGCCCAAGGGCATGCTGCCCCTCGTGGACAAGCCCGCCATTCAGTATCTGGTGGAAGAGGCCGTTCGCTCCGGCATTACCGATATCCTGATTATTCTGGGCCGCAACCAGAGCATTATTGAGGATCACTTTGACCGCAGCCCCGAGCTGGAAGAAAAGCTGGCAAAGCCCGGCAAGGAAAAGATGCTGGAGGAGTGCTTGGGCATTGCCAATCTGGCCAACATCCTGTTCGTGCGCCAGAAGGAGACTCTGGGTCTGGGCCACGCAGTCAACACCGCCAAGGCCTTTACCGGCGATGATCCCTTTGTGGTCATCTACGGCGATGACGTGATCTGGGGCGAGGATCCGGTCTGTGCCCAGCTGATCCGTGCCTACGAGGAGTTCGGCCGTCCGGTCGCCGGTGTATCTGCCGTGCCTTGGGAGGACGTGAGCCGCTATTGCAGCTTAAAGACCACTCCCATCCACGACAACTACTTCTTTGTGGATGACATGATCGAGAAGCCCAAGAAGGGACAGGAGTTCAGCAACTATTCCATTCTGGGCCGCGTGCTGCTGACCCCGGAGATCTACGAGATCCTTGCCCACACCAAGCCCGGTGCCGGTGGCGAGATCCAGCTGACCGATGCCATGGCAGAGTATGCCCGCACCCGCGGCGGCATGACCGCTGTGGAGTTCACCGGCAAGCACTACGACATGGGCAATAAGCTCAAGGTCGTGGAGGCGCAGGTGGAGCTGGCACTGCAGCACCCCGAGATCGGCGAGGATTTCCGCGCCTACCTGAAGGAGTTCTGCAAAACGCTGTAAAATAAAATGATATTGCTGCGCAAATGATGTGGCTTGCGCCATGATGTCTGCTGCGCAGATGATGTGCGCCGCACAGCGGCGCAATGAAAACACCCCGGAGGCTTTCGCTTTTCCGGGGTGTTTTTCTATGCTGCCGCAGTGTCCTTCATGCGCCGCAACGCACATCATTTTTGCGAAGCAAAACATCATTTGCGCTGCAACATCATTTATTTTGCCTGACTGGGATGCGGCACGGGCGGGTGCTTGGTGAACATCGCCTTGAGTGCCAGCGGGGTGGCCACGCTGGACACCACGATCAACAGGATCACGGCGGTAAAGTAGACCGGGTCTACCACGCCGATGGCAAGACCCTTCTGCGCCACGATCAGTGCCACCTCGCCGCGAGTCATCATGCCGACACCAACCTTCAGGGAGTCGCCCCAGTTGAAGCGGCAGACCTTGGCAGCCAGACCGCAACCGATGATCTTGGTGATCAGTGCCACAATCACAAAGCAGACGCAGAACAGCAGGATCTCCGGGGTCAGGCCGCTGATATCGGTCTTAAGGCCGATGGAGGCAAAGAAGATAGGTGCAAAGATGATATAGTTGCTGATATCCACCCGGCGCTCCACATAGGATGCGTCATTCATGGTGCACAGCACGATACCGGCAATGTAGGCACCGGTAATATCGGCAATGCCAAAGTAGGCCTCGGCCACATAGGCCATGCCAAAGCAGAAGGCCAGGCTCACGATGGTGATACGCTGGGTGTGAGGGTTGCGCCGATCCAGCCACTTCATGGCGTAATGGACCACCAGGCCCACACCCACAGCGGTGGCAAAGAACAGCAGGGTGTTGAACAGCACCTTGCCCAGACCCGTACCGGTGCCGCTGCTGGCACCCAGCACACAGGTAAGCACCACGATACCCATCACATCGTCAATAACGGCTGCACTGACGATGGTGGTGCCCAGAAAGCTCTTCAGGTGGCCCAGCTCCTGCAGGGTGGCCACCGTGATGGACACGCTGGTGGCGGTCATAATGGTGCCAATGAACAGAGCCCTGTAAAACTCCGGGCTGCCCACTGCTGCAAAGCCGTAGAAAGCACCATATAATAAGGTGCCTCCCACCAGGGGCACAGCCACACCCACGGCGGCGATCAGGGTGGCGATGGGGCCTGCCTTGATCAGTTCCTTCAGGTTGGTGCCCAGGCCCGTGGTGAACATCAGCAGCACCACGCCGATCTCGGCGAAGGTGGCAATGGAGTCACTGGTCTGCACCAGGTTGAGCACACAGGGGCCGATGACAAGACCTGCCAGGATCTCGCCCACCACCTGCGGAGCCTTGCACTTGCGTGCTACCAGCCCAAAAAACTTTGCACTCAGGATGATGATTGCCAGATTGCGGAATATCGAGTACATAGATACGCTCCTTTTCCGATTTTTTAAATTTCCCACTTCCCTGCCGCCGCAGTACTTTGTTCCACGGTATCATCAGAAAGCGACTATATTATAGTCCCCTATGGCAAAAAAAGCAAAGGATTTTTTTCAGCACTTTTTTTATCCAAGGGCTTGACAGACGCCGCCGGACTTGCTATAATAAATTGCTGTCTGAACAGACACGCCGCACACAGCCGCAACGCCGCAGCTGTGTGTACCCTTGGTCTTGCGATTGCAAGACCCTTAAGTCCAAAAGGAGGTGCTACAAAAATGGCAAAGTACGAAACCATGCTGATTACCAGCGCCGCTCTCGACGAGGAGGCTACCGCCGCTCTGGTTGGTAAGTTCAAGTCCCTGATCGAGGCTAACGGTACGATCGATTCCATCGACGAGTGGGGCAAGCGCCGTCTGGCCTACCCCATCAACGACGAGGAGGAAGGCGTCTACACCGTGATCAACTTCACCAGCGAGCCCAGCTTCCCCGCTGAGCTGGACCGTGTGTACAAGATCACTGAAGGCGTTATGCGCAGCCTGATCATTGCTCACGAGGAGTAATTCTTCTGTGACAGAAAGGGAGACCGTAAAATGTTGAATGTTGTTGCCATCATGGGCCGTCTTGTGGCGGATCCCGAACTGCGCACCACCCCGCAGGGTACCAATGTGTGCAGCTTCCGCATTGCCTGTGACCGCAATTTTGCGCGTCAGGGCGAGCAGCGTCAGGCCGATTTCATCGATATCGTTGCATGGCGTCAGCAGGCCGAGTTTGTTAGCAAGTATTTCCAGAAGGGCAGTCTGATTGCCATTGAAGGCAGTCTTCAGACCCGCCAGTATCAGGATAAGAACGGCAACAACCGCACCGCTGTGGAAGTGGTAGCCAACAATATCAACTTTGCAGGCTCCAAAAACAGCAATGCAGGCGGCGGAGCAAATTATCAGAATCATTCTGCTCCCGCCTACCAGAACGCAGCGCCTGCCCGCCCGGCCGCTGTGGAGGCAGCTCCCAGCTACTCTGCCGGCAATGCAGACGACTTCGCCGTCATCGACGACAGCGACGACCTGCCGTTCTGACACGAAACGGTCAATCCGTTAAAAATCCAATAGGAGGTAATAAGCAATGGCTTTTGAAAGAACCGAAGGCTCTCGCCCCGCACGCCCCATGCGTCGCGGCCGCAAGAAGGTTTGCAGCTTCTGTGTCGATCGCATCGACACCATCGATTACAAGGACGTGCCCCGTCTGCGTAAGTACGTCTCTGAGCGTGCAAAGATCATTCCCCGCCGTGTGACCGGCACCTGCGCTTACCATCAGCGCGCACTGACCATCGCCATCAAGCGTGCTCGTCACGTTGCTCTGATGCCCTACGTCAGCGACTAATTTTTAAAAAACCAACCCGATCAAAATAATCAGCAATCAGCAGAGCGCTCTCACCGATGACAAGGTGAGAGCGCTTTTTTGCTTGCGTTAGATATACTGTTCACACCAATGTTTTACCTTCTCCCCCACCTGCCGAGCTGTCAGCCCGTCGGTAGAAAGAAATGTTACGTTTTTCTTTTCCCGGAACCATTCCCGTTTCAGCGGCAGAAGATGGTTCAGGTAATACGCAAAGAATTCCCGGGAACGGGTAGCATCTCCCGCTTTACGGGCATGCAGGACGGCTTCGGAAGCGTCCAGAAACAGAATGTGCTCCGGCATACAAGCCTGCACCGCTGCAAGCTCCGGGG
Source organism: uncultured bacterium (assembly GCA_905215595.1). Lineage (GTDB taxonomy): Bacteria > Bacillota > Clostridia > Oscillospirales > Ruminococcaceae > Faecalibacterium. The sequence continues at coordinate 4,380 of CAJMQZ010000059.1, read as the reverse complement.
CCAAAGCCTGCCGGATCGCTTCCATCTCCCACTCCAGCCCCCTGCTCTTGGGGTAGTTCAATGTGTAGAATTCGATCTCCTCCGCGCCGAAATCCATCACGGCGTGGGGGTATTTTTTTGCTTCCTGCCCGCGGCGCAGCTCATTGCGCAAAAAGAGCCTCTGGATCGCCAGATAGTCCGCATAGCTGTTCTTATTCAACCCACGCTGCTTTATCTCTGCAAGGACGGCAGCGTTGTCCTCAAAACAAACCTGTACCTGTTGGCAGTGCTGTTCCAGATAGCGGGCTGCCGTGGTCTTTCCCACTGCCATGCAACCCTGTAAGGATAAGATCATAACATTTTCCCCCTTCTCCTTTTTTCACATAGTATAGCACATTCAGCTGTGTACCGGGAAGCGTTTTTCGCGCAAAAAGTTACAAACCGGTACGATTGTCCCGGTTGTTTTTGACTTGTACCGGGAATTTTCGGTATTTTCAGTCCTGCTGCTTTGTCCGCAAATCAAACTGCACAAACACAGGGCAGTTCATTGCACACCTTGTACAAAGTTGTATCACACTTATTGATTTTTTATACAGAATGTGCCATACTAATGTCACTGGGAACGTTCCCGACAACGTTCCCGAAACACTTTCAGAAAGTGAGGCCCGCCGACATGGCAAACCTGACCATCAAGGATATCGCACGGATCAGCGGCTGCTCTGTAAGCACCATCTCCCGTGTGATTAACGATAGGCCGGATGTCCGTCCGGAGACCAAGGAGCATGTTCTGAAAGTGATGCGGGAGGCCGGGTTCGTGCCCAACACCAACGCCCGACAGCTGAAGATCCAGCAGTCCCGCAGTCTTGTGTTTGTGGTAAAGGGCACCCGGAATATCTTCTTCTCGGATTTTCTGGTGCAGCTCCAGCGCGCCGCCACCCTGTATGGATACAACGGTATCGTCTCCTACTTGGACGAGAACGCCAACGAGATCGATGCCGCCGAAAAGATCCTGCGGGAGATCAAACCCAAAGGCATTATCTTTCTGGGCGGCAGTGTGGCCAACTTCCAGCGGGGATTTGACACCATCAATGTCCCCTCGGTACTCACCACGCTGGTCACAGATGAGTTGGACTTTCCCAACCTTTCCATGGTGGGTGTGGATGACCGGGCAGCGGCCTATACCGCTGTGGACTACCTCATTCGGCAAGGGCACCGCAAGATCGCCGTTCTGGGCGGTCCGGTGACCAGCTACCCCAGTCTGATGCGCCGTCAGGGCGCACAGCAGGCCATGGAGGATGCGGGCATCCTGTTCAACGATAAGCTGTACGGTCTGTCCAACTACGATTTCGAATCTGCCTACCACGCCATGAACAGTCTGCTGGCCCGACGGGCAGAGTTCACCGCCCTCTTCGCCATGAGCGATGTCATCGCCTTTGGTGCCATCCGGGCGCTGGTGAGCGCCGGGTTCCGGGTGCCGGAAGATGTTTCGGTGATCGGTTTTGACGGCATCACGATGTCCCGCTACTGCGTGCCGGTGATGACTACCATCGTCCAGCCCAGTGAGCAGATCGCGCTGCAAAGCATCGAGCTGCTGGTGCGGCAGATCGAGCATGGCTCCCCCGCCCAAACCGTGACCTTGCAGCCGGAATTGCAGCAGGGCGAAAGCGTAAGGGCAATTTAAATTTTGTATTCCCTCCGTCGAAGGACGGAGAGTATATAGTTGATCTGTAATTTTAATAAGAAGGAGAACTTATTATGAAAAAGATGATCACTCGTCGTAACTTCCTGAAGGCCGCTGGCGTTTCCGCCGCTGCTCTGGGTCTGGCTGCCTGCGGCGGCTCTTCCAGCAGCACCGCTTCCTCTGCTGCCAGTTCTACCGCTGCTTCCAGCACCGCTGCAAAGGCAGACGGCAAGGTCTACTACCTGAACTTCAAGCCCGAGCAGGATCAGGCTTGGCAGGATCTGGCTAAGGTCTACACCGAGGAGACCGGCGTGCCCGTGACCGTGGTCACCGCTGCTTCCGGCCAGTACGAGACCACCCTGATGAGCGAGATGGAGAAGAGCGAGGCTCCCACCCTGTTCCAGGTGAACGGCCCTGTGGGTCTGGCAAACTGGAAGGATTACTGCTACGATCTGTCCGGCAGCCAGCTGTACGGCGAGCTGACCAGCGACTCTTTCGCACTGAAGGATGGCGACGCTGTTACCAGCATCGCATATGTCATCGAGACCTACGGCATCATCTATAACAAGGAACTGCTGAGCGCCGCCGGCTACACGCAGGACGATATCAAGGGCTTTGCTGATCTGAAGAAGGTCGCTGACGATATTCAGGCACGCAAGGCTGAGCTGGGCGTGGACGGTGCTTTCACCTCCGCTGGCATGGACGGTTCTTCTGACTGGCGCTTCAAGACCCATCTGGCAAACCTGCCCATCTACTACGAGTACAAGGCTGACGGCATCGGCTCCACCGACGCCATCAAGGGCACCTATCTGGACAACTACAAGCAGATCTGGGACCTGTACATCACCGACTCCACCTGCGACCCCAAGCTGCTGGCTTCCAAGACCGGCAACGACGCTGTGGCGGAATTCGTGGACAAGAAGGCTGTGTTCTATCAGAACGGCACTTGGGCTTACGGCGATGTTTCCAGCCTGGGTGACGACAACCTGGGCATGCTGCCCATCTACATCGGCGTAGAGGGCGAAGAGAACCAGGGCCTGTGCACCGGTTCCGAGAACTTCTGGTGTGTCAACAACGCCGCTTCTGAGGCCGACATCCAGGCTACCCTGGACTTCCTGTACTGGTGTGTCACCTCCGACAAGGGCACCAGCGCCATGGCCGACGACATGGGCTTCGTGATCCCCTTCAAGGCTGCCAAGGATTCCACCAACCCCCTGATCGGCATTGCAAACCAGTATGTGGCCGACGGCAAGACCAGTGTTGACTGGTGCTTCTCCACCATGCCTTCCGAGGAGTGGAAGAACGGCGTGGGCAGCGCTCTGACTGCATACGCAGCAGGCACCGGCAAGTGGGACGACGTTGTCACCGCATTTGTGGATGGCTGGGCCAAGGAGTACAAGCTGGCCAACGGCTAAGCCTTTGACCGGAGATCTCCCTAAGAACTAAAATGGGAGGCGGGCGAGAAGTTCGCCCGCCTCCTTTCTTTTTTATCAGACAGCTTCCTCAGGAGGTATATCATGCAAAAAGCCATTAGTAAATACTGGCCGATATTTGTGCTTCCTACTCTGGTCGCCTTTATCATCGGCTTCATCTGGCCCTTTATCTGGGGCGTTTACCTGTCCTTCCAGCGGTTCACTACCGTTTCCAAGACCACCTTTGTGGGCATCCAAAACTACATCTCGGTATTTCAGGATTCCACCTTCCTGCACGCCTTTGGCTTTACGGCGGTCTTTACCGTGGTGAGCACTGTGCTCATCAATGTGTGCGCCTTTGCCATTGCGCTGGTGCTGACCCGCGGCATCAAGGGCACCAACATCTTCCGTACCGTGTTCTTTATGCCCAACCTGATCGGCGGCATCCTGCTGGGCTACATCTGGCAGATCCTGCTCAACGGTGTGCTGGCCAACCTGCAGAAGCCTCTGCTGGCGCTGGACGCCAAGGCCGGTTTCGTCGGTCTGGTCATCCTGATGTGCTGGCAGCAGATCGGCTACATGATGATCATCTACGTGGCTGGCCTGCAGAGCGTGCCCGGCGACCTGATCGAGGCTGCTAAGATTGACGGTGCCAACGACCGCGAGATCCTGTTCAAGATCAAGGTCCCCATGGTCATGCCCAGCGTGACCATCTGCACCTTCCTGACCCTGACCAACAGCTTCAAGCTGTTCGACCAGAACGTGGCCCTGACCGCAGGCGAGCCTGCCAACGCCAGTGAAATGCTGGCGCTGAACATCTACAACACCTTCTACGGCCGCTCCGGTGCGCAGTGGAAGGGCATTGGTCAGGCAAAGGCTGTGGTGTTCTTCCTGATCGTTGTGGTCATCTCGCTGATCCAGCTCCACTTTACCCGCTCTAAGGAGGTGCAGCAGTAATGTCGAAACAGAAAAGAACCTGGGATGTCATCCTTGCTGTTGTAATGGTGCTTCTCTGCCTGCTGTGGATCTACCCCATCGTGCTGATCCTACTGAACAGCTTGAAAACCGAGGGCAGCTTTACCACCTCTACGGTGTTCCGTCTGCCCACCGCCGAAACCTTTGCCGGACTGCGCAACTACGTTTACGGCGTGACCAAGATGAACTTCCTCTCCAGCATGGGTTACAGCCTTTTGATCACCGTTACCAGCGTGGTGCTGATCCTGCTGTGCTGCTCCATGACCGGTTGGTACCTGACCCGCGTGAACAACAAGCTGAGCAAGTTCATGAACCTGCTGATCGTGTTCTCCA
>CAJMQZ010000058.1 GCA_905215595.1 uncultured bacterium | reverse complement strand
TGGGCATCGGCCTGTTCGTGGCCTTTGTCGGCCTGCAGAACGCCAAGCTGATCGTCAACAGCGATTCCACGCTGGTCACCTACCAGCACTTCAAGGGCGCAGCATTCCACAGCGTTGGCGTGGGCGCCATCCTTGCTCTGCTGGGCGTGGTCATCACCGCCATTCTGCTGGTCAAAAAGGTCAAGGGCGGCATCCTGTACGGCATCCTGATTACCTGGCTGCTGGGCATCGTGTGCGAGCTGACCGGTATCTACGTCCCCGATGTGGATGCCGGCATGTACTCCGTCATCCCCACCGCCTTTGTCAGCTTCGACTTCTCCGCACTGGGTGAGACCTTTGGTCAGGTGTTCAAGACCGACTTCTCCGGTGTCGGCCTGTTGAACTTCTTCGCCGTGATGTTCTCCTTCCTCTTCGTGGACCTGTTCGACACGCTGGGCACCCTGATCGGCGTGGCCTCTAAGGCTGATATGCTGGACGAGGACGGCCGTCTGCCCAACATCAAGGGCGCACTGATGGCAGACTCCATCGGCACCTGCGTGGGCGCTGTGCTGGGTACTTCCACCACCACCACCTTCGTGGAGAGTGCCTCCGGCGTTACCGAGGGCGGCCGCACCGGTCTGACCGCTATGACCACCGGCGTGCTGTTCCTGCTGGCTACCATCTTCAGCCCGCTGTTCCTGACCATTCCCAGCTTTGCTACCGCTCCGGCTCTGATCATCGTGGGCTTCTACATGATGGGTTCTGCCATCAAGATCGACTTCAATGATCCCAGCGAGGGCATCCCCGCCTTCCTGACCATTCTGGCTATGCCCACCGCTTACAGCATCTCCGAGGGTATCGCCATCGGCATCATCTCCTGGACCATCATCAATGTGATCACCGGCAAGGCCAAGGAGAAGAAGATCAGCCCGCTGATGTATGTGCTCACCGTGCTGTTCATCCTCAAGTATGTGTTCCTCTAATTTCCTGAGTATCTGAAAAGCCAAGCACCCCCTGCGGTCTGCCCGTACAGACCGCAGGGGGTGCTTTTTTGTGCAGTTGAAAAGAGGCCGCAGCCTTTACAAAAACAGCCGCGCCCCATCTGCTGGTTCAGATGAGGCGCGGCCTTTTTGCGGTATTTGGTTTGGGGTATAGGAGGAATCATGTCCCTGAGAGGGAGCTTGCGGCTCTCCCCCTCCCGGTAATTTTATGATACCCGAAAAATCCTACGAAATTATGCTTATTTTGTGAATGCACTGTAAACATTACTCCGGGGCCTTCATGCTTTCCACCATGCTGATGCGCCGGACGTGCCGCCGCATCACAAAGCAGACCACCACGGTAAACACCATGGTCAGCGCCACCGCCAGCAGGTAGCTGCGGGGGGCGATGGTGCGGATGAACATCAGCTGATCCATCTCCACAGTCAACACAATGAACTTGTGCAGCGGCACCCCCAGTGCCAGACCCACGCCGGAGCCGATAAGCGCCAACAGCTCAATCTCGCGGAAGATGTAGCGGTACACCTCCTGATCGTAGAAGCCCAGCACCTTGATGGTCGCCAGCTCCTTTTTGCGCTCTCCAAGGTTGACGCTGATCAGGTTATACAACACCACAGCCGCCAGCGCCGCCGCGCAGATGATGATCAGCACCACCACATAGCCCAGACTGACGATGAGGTTATCGAACAGTTCGGTGGTGTCCTCGGTAAAGCTGATGCTGCTGACATAGTTGCAGTCCAGCAGGTCGGTGCGCAGGGCGTTGTACCCGGCAGCATCGGTGCAGGTGGTCTGCCCATAGACCGAGTTCCACGGGATCTCTGCCGTGCCCAGCAGGCTTTCCAGCTGTGCGCGGGGGAGATACAGCCGGGTGAACATATAGTTTTCCGTGATGCCGGTCAGGGTCAGCTCCACCCGGGTGCCCTCGGCGTTTTCCACCCAAAAGGTATCGCCGGTGTGCAGGCCCAAGTTCTCGGCGGTCTTTTCGGTCAGGATGACGCTGCCGCTGTCAAAGCTGATGACCTTGTGCCCCTTGCGGGTGCGGAAGGTGACGTACCGGGTCAGGTCGCTGTCCTTGGCGGCAGCCACAATGCTCACGCTGGCGCTCTGGCCTTCGGCATTGTAGATGGTGGTGGATTTGGTATACACCGCGCCCCAGTTCTGCACGGCGCTGTTGCTGTCCAGCTCCTCTGCCAGCCCCTGCTCCATGGTCAGGGCTTTGGGGTCGCTGAGGGTGATGGACATATCGTTGTGGGTCAGCTCCGTGGCCTGCTTCGTGACGATGGGCAGCAGGGAATCCTGTATGCCAAAGCCGATGAGCAGCAGCGCGGTACAGCCCGCCACGCCCAGCACGGTCATGAAGAACCGCTTTTTATACCGGAACAGGTTGCGGGCGGTGGTCTTTTGGGAGAAGGACATCCGGGACCACAGCGGGGTGATGCGCTCCATCAGGATGCGCTTGCCCGCCACGGGAGCCCGGGGCAGCAGCAAAGCTGCGGTCTTTTCGGCCAGACTGGAACGGCAGGCGTACCATGTGGCAAAGCCGATGACAGCGGCGCTGATGCCCACACTGGCAGCTGCCATACCCGGGTAGAAGTGCAGGGTGAAGGTGGGCAGGCTGAACACCAGCTGATAAGCGTTCCAGATAATGATGGGGAATACCACAAAGCCCACCACCATGCCGACGATGCTGCCCAGAATGGTGGCCAGCATCGCGTAAAACAAATACTTGCCCGCGATGCTGAAATTGGAGTAGCCCAGCGCCTTTAAGGTGCCCATTTGCAGGCGGTTCTCGTCCACCATGCGGGTCATGGTGGTGGTAGCCACCAGCGCCGCCACAAGGAAGAAGAACACCGGGAACACCCGGGCAATGGCGTCCATGCGGTCGGCGTACTGGGCAAAGGTGACGCAGCAGACGGTGGAGGTGCGGTCCAGCACATACCACTCGCCCTTTTTGATCTGGCTCACCTGCTCCTCGGCATCGTTCAGCTGGGCAAGGCCGTCCGCCAGTTTCTGCTCTGCCTCGGCCTTCTGGCTCTCGTACTCGGTGCGGGATTCTTCCAGCTGGGTCTGCCCGGCGTTGTACTCTGCCCAGCCCTCTTCCAGCTGCTTTTGTGCGGCATCGAACTGGGTGTAGGCGCTGGCGGTGCCGGTGGTCAGCTGCAACTGCCCCTGCAAAAGCTGCAATTTCATCTTGCGCAGCGCAGCCTTGGCTTCGGTCACCAGCTGGTCGTTGGAGAGGTTCGGCGAGGAGATAAGCCCCTGCTTGTACATCTTCCGCTTGCCCGCGTCCAGCTGCTGCTGATAGCCTTGCAGCTGGTTATAGATGTTGTCGTAAGCGGTCTGCGCCTTGGCCAGCGCATCCCGCAGTTCAATGTAATCCTCGTCCTCCGGCTCGGCTTCGTCCAGCGCCTTTTCGGCGTTGCGCAGGGCGGCTTCCGCGTAGGTCAGCAGGGGGTCTGCCACCTTTTTCAGGTTGACCAGCAGCTCAATTTGCTGTAACTGTTCCTCAAATTCCAGCACCTGCGCTTCGCTGCTCACCAGCTTGTCGGCACCGCTCTGCATGGTGTCCGGCAAGGCAGCCTTCTGGGCGGCAAGCTCCTTTTCCCCGGCTTCCAGCTGCGCCTTGGCGGCATCCAGCTGCTGCTGTGCGTCCGCAAGCTTTGCCTCGGCCTCGGCGAACTGGCGCTCGGCTTCGGCCTTCTGGCTGTCGTACTCCGTGCGTGCCTCGGTCAGCTTGTCGTTGGCGGTGTCCATCAGCTCTTCCCGCCGGGCGGTGCACTGCACGCTCTGGATGGCCTTGAGCTTTTCCGCTACGGCATCCACCGCGGCCTGATATTCATCGGAATAATTATCATACAATCCGGCGTTTTCTGCCTTGATATAGCATACCGTATAATAATCTGCGGTCAAAGTGCCCTCCGGCACAAACAGGATGCAGTCCAGCTGGCCATCGCCCACGGTGCTGCTCTCGGAATCGGAGGAAAAATGCAGCGGGTCCTGCACCGTGCCCACCACCGTGAACACCTGCCCGCTGACCCCCTCGGTCTCTTCCGGCAGGGTCAGCTGGGTGCCCGGCTCCACCGGGCTGCCGTGGCCCATCACGTGCACCACGCACTCCCCGGCAGCTTCCGGCATCCGGCCAGACAGCAGCACCGGGCGGTTCATGTTCTCCGGCGTATCGGCCTGCGGGTCGGCAGGCAGCTGATACAGCCGCGCCACCGTGGTCTGCTCGTCCCCTGTCCAGTGGCCTTCCACGTCCTGATACTTCACCGCCTGCACGGCGTCTACCCCGTCCACAGCAGCAATCGCGCTGATATCGCTCTGACTCAGGCCAAGGGTGGACAGCACCCGCAAGTCGAACACATTCTGCTGCACATAATACTTCTGGGCAGCGGTGCGCATATCGGGGGCAATGCACATCAGGCCGGTGAGCATCATCACCCCCAGCGCCACGATGCCAAACAGGGACACCACCCGGCTGATGCTGCTTTTCATCTCGCGCAGGATATTTTTGCGGTAACTTTTCTGCACAGTACTCACCACTCGATCTGTTCCACCGGCACCGGGTGCTCGTTGACCTGATTGGACACGATGCGGCCGCTGCGCACCTGAATGATGCGGTCAGCCATACCGGTCAGTGCCGTGTTGTGGGTAATAACAATGACGGTGCGTCCGGTCTTGCGGCAGGTATCCTGCAAAAGGCCCAGCACCTGTTTGCCGGTGCGGTAGTCCAGCGCACCGGTGGGCTCGTCGCAGAGCAGCAGCTTGGGGTTTTTGGCCAGTGCGCGGGCAATGGACACCCGCTGCTGCTCGCCGCCGGAAAGCTGCGCCGGGAAGTTGTTCAGCCGCTCGCCCAGCCCCACGCTGCGCAAGGTCTCGGCGGGGTCCAGCGGGTCGCGGCAGATCTCACTGGCAAGCTCCACGTTTTCCAGCGCGGTCAGGTTCTGCACCAGATTGTAGAACTGGAATACAAAGCCCACATCATACCGGCGGTAGGTGGTCAGCTCCCGGGCGGAAAAGCGGCTCACGTTGCGGCCGTCCAGCCAGACGTTGCCCTCGTCGCAGTTGTCCATGCCGCCCAGAATGTTCAGCAGGGTGGTCTTGCCCGCACCGGAGGGCCCCACGATGATGCAAAACTCGCCCTTGTCTACATAGAAATTCAGGTGGTCTGCGGCAGCGATCTTCACACTGCCGGTCTGGTAATATTTACAGACATCTTCAAACTCCACAAAATGCTCCATGGCGTTTTCCCTTTCTGTCAGAATGCAAAGTATTTCAACTTAAATATAGCATAAACCCACCGGGATTTGCAAAGCCCCCGGCACGAATTTTCAAAAACTTAACAGACAACGCCATAAAATGCAAAAAGGGACACCGGAGCGTCCGCAGACGTTCCGGTGTCCCGAGATATAAAGCTCCTGTACCGCCGCGCGGCGGGCATTGTCAGCTTATTTTGCAGCATACCAGTCTGCGCTGGGCTGGTACTGACCGACGGTCACGGCATTGCCCTGATAGTACAGGGTGCCGTCTGCACCGCGGCTGTAACGGGAGAAGAACTCGTTCCAAACTGCAACGCTCTCCTCCTGCAGGTAAACGTGGGGGGTATCCTTGACCACGGTGTACTGCACCAGCGGCGCGTTGCCGCCCATGAAGCTCTTGGTCACAAAAGCGCCATCGTAGGAGGTGCTCTGCACAACAGCCGCCTCGTTGGTGGCGTTGTGGGCGTTCCAGCCCTGCAGCGCCTTCACCGTGCCGTTATCCTCCACCAGCTCTGCCACACCTGCCGAGTCGTACTCGCCAAGGAACGCCCATGCCGGAAGCAGAACTGCGGGGTCAAGGTCCTGCAGCGGGGTGGACATATAGCCGATGGGCGCAATGGCGGCAAAGCGGCTTGCGTAGCGGCAGGCGGTAGCCCAAGTCATCAGGCTGCCGTTGGAGTGACCGGTAGCATACACGCGAGTGGTATCGATGCTGTAATCCTGCTCCATGCGGTCCAGCAGGCTGTTGATGAACTCCAGATCCACACTGGGGTCGGTATCCTTACCAGCCAGTGCGGCAAAGGGACCAGCCAGCCACATGGCGGTGGGAATATTGCCCATCAGGTCTGCAGGACGCACCAGACCCTGTGCGAACACCACGATAAAGCCATTCTGCTCTGCCACCTCGTACCAACGAGATTCCTCTGCAATGGCATACATGGAAGCGGTGTAGCCGTGCATCACCAGCACCAGCGGCACCTTTTTGCTGCCAGTGTAGGTAGACGGAACATAGACCATCCAGCGGCGCAACTCGCCGTTGACCCACTCCTCGTGAATATCAAAACCACGCCGGGTAAAGTCCTCTGCCTTTGCCACGCGGCCCGGCAGCTGCAGCGCCATGAAGCGCTTGAACTGACCAGAGAACTTTTCCCAAATGTTGGCCGGCCACTGTGCCTTTTCCGTGACCCACACCTCAGCTGCAGAGCCTACGCGGCTGCTGACATACACGCCGTTCCCCTTTGCTACAGCCTGATTGGCCTTCAGATAGAAATCCAGCGCTGCCTTATTAGCAGAATCGGCCTTGGAGCGGATAAACCAGACGGGGGTATCCACCGTCTTTGCCGCAATGGCTTCCTCCTGCACGCCACGGGTGGAGTCGCCGGGGAAGGGCAGCACATACTGACCACCCACTGCCTCTAACGAAGCTGCCGGAACCTCAGTGGCGTCCACAGCGCAGATGGAACTGAAATCGCTTGCCCAACGGGCACCAAACAGCAAGGCGGCTGCGCCACCCTCCTTATAGCCCACCAGTGCAGTGTGGGACTTATCCATGGAGAAGGCACCAGACAGCTTAACGCTCTTTTTGCGCATCAGCTGATACAGTGCGTCCAGCGCTGCTGCGTCATCGCGCCCGGTAGTGCTCAGGGACAAGTTCCAGCTACCGCCGTTCTCAGGGCCAAAGAATGCAACGCCGATTTTATTTTTGCTGGCCACTGTGCGCCACATACGGCCGGTGACCGTACCGGAAAAATCTTTTGCAGTGGTTTTATCTGGGGTCAGCACAATGATTGCCGGTGCCCAAGGATCCATGCCGTCCGGCAAATAGTAGGTAGCAGCACCAACATTCTGTCCGCCTGCTGTTACCTGCACGTCATGGAACAGACCCACATTCACGTTCAGGTACGGGTTTTCCGGGTCATAAGCAAAGGTCTTGCCATCGCCCAGACCCATAGCTGCGGTCTTGCGGTCCAAAGTGGTGTGCAGATCTCCGTTGGTCTGGTCCAGCTCTGTCGCAGCCAGAGCCGAGGGTGCCATAGCGGCCACGGTAGCGCCCAGCGCGGTAGCGGCGGAAAGCTTCATAAAATCGCGGCGTTTCATAGTGTTTTCTCCTTCTTGTACGTGTCTGCGTACTTTGTTATGCCCAGCTTTGAAGGCCGGACTCGCTTGCTTTTTCTCCGACTTTTTTCTTCACAGCAGGTACCTTCCTGCTTCAATCTTGTACAAAGAATACCATTTATATCATGATTTGTAAATAGTATTTAGTGCTTTTAGTTATAATTAATATATTAGTATATCATTTTTTGTGAAAAGAGCTGATTAGCGAAAGCACCCTATAACGCTGCTGTTTCTCATGATACACTTTCTTTTCTCTATGAAAGCGCAAAAAGCCCCTGCACGCAGGGTGCAGGGGCTTTGGAACAGCTTTTTACTTGCGGTTTGCCAGCAGGTTCTCGATCTTCTTCAGGGGGTCGATGATGCTGGAAACGGACATATCGTGGTTCAGTGCCACCACAAAGTAGGCAGCATACTTGGAAACATCCACGTCCACATACCAGTCGCGGGTCAGCAGCTCGGGCATACGGTAGGTCAGGTTGGTGCCCACAACGTAGGTCAGGGTGCCGTCTGCCACAGCCTTGTCGAACTTCTCCAGACCGCTGGTGAACAGGGGGAAGGTGGCGTTGGCGATGATGTTGGCAGCGCCGCGCTCCTTCAGGTTGCTGGCGACCTCCAGCATGCTCTCGCCGGAAGCAATGATGTCGTCTGCGATAAAGACGGTCTTGCCTTCCACGCTCTCACCCAGATACTCGTGGGCAACGATGGGGTTGCGGCCATTCACCACGCGGGTGTAATCGCGGCGCTTGTAGAACATGCCCAGATTGCAGCCCAGCACGCTGGAGAAGTACATGTTGCGGTTCATGGCACCCTCGTCGGGGCTGACCACGATGAACTTCTCCTTATCAAAGCTGATCTCAGGGTTCTTCTTCAGCAGGCTCTTGAGCACCTGATAGGTGGGCATTGCATTGTCGAAGCTGAGCAGCGGCACAGCGTTCTGAACGCGGGGATCGTGGGCATCAAAGGTGATGATGTTGCGCACGCCCATGGTCTGCAGCTCCTGCAGGGCCACAGCGCAGTCCAGGCTCTCGCGCACCACGCGGCGGTGCTGACGGCCGCCGTACAGGCTGGGCATGATGACGGAAACGCGGTGTGCCTTACCGGCCACAGCCTGAATCAGACGCTTCAGGTTTGCAAAGTGGTCGTCCGGGGACATGTGGTTCTCGTAGTTGAACAGCTTGTAGGTGACGCTGTAATTGCCCGGGTCCACCACGATAAAGATATCGTCGCCGCGGACAGACTCCTTGACCAGACCCTTGGCGTCGCCGCTCTGGAAGCGGGGGCAGTCGCAGGAAATAATGAAGGTGTCTTTTTCAATTCCGGCAGCCTTTGCCCAACGGACAAGGTGCTTGTCGATCAGGCCGGTCAGCTCCTCGGCACCGGGGCAGGCGATCAGCCGCATATCCGCCACACTGGGCTGCTCAAAGAAGGACTTAGGGGAAATTTCAATAGACATAGTCACATAACTCCTTATTGCTGTTTACCATCCGTACCATGCACACAAGTGCGCATATCTGGTTTTATTTTATCACATTTTGTCGATTGTTCCATATCAATTTGTTTCATGTATCGATTTTCTGCGCCTTGCACAGCTGTTTTTCCTTTTCCTTCAAGAGAATGTGAGTTTCTTACAAAAACGCGACCAAATCTTTACCGTTTCGCAAAGTTTATCTGATTTTTGAGGAAAAGTACGACTTTTTCAAGTCCCCTTTTCTTTCCCAAGTGACGCAAAAAGACCGCTGCACGGTCGGGTGCAGCGGTCTCTCTTCACTTACCTTCTATCAGGGTAAAACGCTTTTTACAGGGCAGCCACAGCAGCCTTCAGGGCATCCACGCGATCAGTGTTCTCCCACTTCACGCCCAGATCCTCGCGGCCCATGTGGCCATAGGCGGCCAGCTGGCGGTAGATGGGCTTGCGCAGGTCGAGGTCACGGATGATGGCGGCGGGGGTCAGGTCAAACACCTTCTCCACTGCCTGCTCGATCTTCTCGTCTGCCACCGTGCCGGTGCCGAAGGTATCCACCATGATGGACACAGGCTTTGCCACGCCGATGGCGTAGGCCACCTGTACCTCGCACTGCTTTGCCAGACCCGCAGCCACGATGTTCTTTGCTACCCAGCGGGTAGCGTAGGCTGCGCTGCGGTCCACCTTGCTGGGGTCCTTGCCGGAGAAGGCGCCGCCGCCGTGGCGTGCATAGCCGCCGTAGGTGTCCACAATGATCTTACGGCCGGTCAGGCCGGTATCGCCCTGCGGGCCGCCCACGACAAAGCGGCCGGTGGGGTTGATGTAGTACTTGGTGTTCTCGTCCAGCAGCTCAGCGGGGATGGTGGCCTTGATGACCTTTTCCATCACGTCTGCCCGCAGCTGCTCCATGCTCACGCTCTCGCTGTGCTGGCTGGAGATGACCACGGCGTCCACGCGCACGGGCTTGTTGTTCTCGTCGTACTCCACGGTCACCTGACTCTTGCCGTCCGGGCGCAGGTAATCCATCTCGCCGCTCTTGCGCACTTCGGTCAGGCGCTTTGCCAGCTTGTGGGCAAGGCTGATGGGCATGGGCATCAGCTCGGGGGTCTCGTCGCAGGCATAACCGAACATCATGCCCTGATCGCCTGCACCGCCCACCTGATCGTTGGTGCCCAGTGCGATGTCGGGGCTCTGGCCGTCGATGTTGGAGATGACGGCACAGGTGTCGGCATCAAAGCCGAACTTTGCGCGGGTGTAGCCGATATCTGCCACCACCTCGCGGACGACCTTCTGGAAGTCCACATAGCAGCTGGTGGTGATCTCGCCCATAATGTGCACAAGGCCGGTGGATGCGCAGGTCTCGCAGGCCACGCGGGCGTTGGGGTCGTGGGTCAGGATCTCGTCCAGGATCGCATCCGAGATCTGGTCGCAGATCTTGTCGGGATGTCCTTCGGTGACGGACTCAGAAGTAAACAGGTGTCTTGCCATTGGTTTTGCCTCCTAAACAGTTTTTACAACAGGGTGTGTATCTTGCAGCTTCTACCATTCATCAAGCCATGTACCATGAAAAAATAAAAGCGCCCAGAGCCGAAAGCTCTGAGCGTTGCACTCTTATCTTCCGGTTTCCCGCAGGATTTGGCACCTTACGCTCTCGCGCAGGTTGTCGGGCTTCACAGGGCCTGTCCCCTCAGCCGCTCTTGATAAGTCGGTATTCAGTTGGTACGTTCAGTATTCTATCATTGCTTCGTCAGATTGTCAAGAAGAGTATCACTCTTTTTAGACATTATTCTGAAATTGATGGAGCATTCCCCTGCTCCGGTACGGCATGGCCATTCCGGGCGGCGTGGAAGGCGCGCTTTTCCGCATACATCCGCTCGTCCAGTTCCACCAGAAATTTCTCCACGCTGCCGCCCTCATACTTTGCCACACCGGTGGAGAAAGACAGCTGAAAGCTGCCCGCCGGGGCGGCAGCGTTATAGCGCTGCACCCGCTGCTCGATGGCGGCACAGATCTTATTCAGGATCTCCTCTGAGCCGTGCCGGATCAGCACCATGAACTCATCGCCGCTTATGCGGATAGCTACCGAGTTTGCCACCAGCGCCCCGGACAGGATGTGACCGATCTCCTGAATGGCGCGGTCGCCCGCACCATGACCGTAGGTGTCGTTGATCTCCTTGAAGCAGTTCACGTCCATCATGATGCCGTAAACGTCCTTCTCCTGTGTGGCGTAGATGCGCTCCAGACAGTAGTTCATGTACTTGCGCCCAAACAGGCCGGACAACTCATCGGTATAGCCGCGCAGGCTGCGGGTTTGGCTGTCCACAAGCACAAAAGCGATGGCTACTGACAGCCAGCCAAAGGCCATGCCGTAGAATGCGCCCTGCAGCAGCGTGCCCACCGCACAGGTGACCACGAAGTAGTACACCGGGAAAAATTCCACCGTAATGCCATCGCGCTTGGCCTTATGCACCTGCCACACGCTCTCGGCGTAATAGCTGAACAGCAGCAGATACAGCAAAATATTCAGCGGACCCCGATGGTAAGCGTTGTCCGCCGAAATGGAAAAGATCCACCCCGTGCCAAAAAGGTTTGCCACCAGCAGCACCAAAAGCGCAAGCAGCGGCGCGCCCAGCAGCAGATGCCTTCTGCGCAGGCGTCCAATGCTGCGGTAGACCCGGAAGTCCACATACAAGCACCACGCATAGCCCACGCACACGGTAGCGCCGGTGCAGACGGTGTTGGTCAGGTACAGCCAGAACCGGCTTGCCGCGCCGGGCACGCCGTCCAGCAGAAAGCTGATCGTCTCTGTCACCTGTGCCAGCAGCGTCACCACCAGAATCCGGCAGAACAGCTCTGTTCCCACGCTGTTTTTACTTTCGCCGCGCACCCGCAGTAAAAGCAGAAAGCTTACCAGCACCGCCCCTGTGCCATTGGCTACAAGGATCTCGGGTATATTCATTGCAGTTCCTCCTCTGCCCGCCTTACCCCATAAAGCGGGCAGCCTCCTGTTTTATACAGTATCTATCTGTATTATACACCCTGCTGCGCCCTGCTTGCAAGGCTTGGGCGCAAAAAAGGCCGCTGCACGGCAATTTGTGCAGCAGCCCTTGAGAGATCATCCTTTGCAGTTCAGCCAAGCCCAGAGCTTTGCCGAAATACATTTTTTGCAGAAAACTTAATAGCCCTTTGCCTGCTCGCCGTTCAGGATCTTGACAGCGCGGGAGGTGCCCAGACGGTCAGCGCCCAGTGCAAGGAAAGTCTCCATATCCTCCACGGTGGAAATGCCGCCGGCAGCCTTGACCTTGCAGCGGCCACGCACGCCCTTGACCATCAGCTCCACGTCGTGGAAGTTTGCACCTGCGGTAGAGAAGCCGGTGCTGGTCTTGATGTAGTCGGCACCGGCCTCGCACACGATGTCGCACATCTTTTCCTTCTCTTCCTCGGTCAGCAGACAGGTCTCGATGATGACCTTCAAAATCTTATCGCCCACAGCCTGCTTGACGGCACGGATGTCCTCACGGACAGCATCGTACTCCTTGTTCTTCAGGCGGCCGA
>CAJMQZ010000057.1 GCA_905215595.1 uncultured bacterium | reverse complement strand
GGATGGGCTTGGGGTTGCCGTCCTTGAAGATGATGGGCAGGTCGGTAAAGGTGGGGTGGGTGATGCCGGTGCGCTTGGCGCGCATGGCCATCACTTTTTGCAGCTCGGGCACAACGTCCCTTGCCACCTGATCCCGGAAGGCCTGAATTTCGGCCTGTCCGTAGCCGATACGGTTCATGCGCACATAGGAAAGTTCGCTGTAATCCTTATAGCCCAGCACCTTGGCCTGCTGATTCAGGTTTTTGACGATCTTGGTGTACAGTGTGTCCAGCTCGTCCCGGTGGGCGTCAAAGTAGCCGGCCTCGGCTTCGTAGGCGGCGCGGCGCACGGCGGGGTCCAGATCCTCCTTGTAGGGACCCAGCTGAGGGATGGTCAGCTGCTTGCCGTCCAGTTTCACCAGTGCGCCGCCGTAGATCTGCTGGTACTGGCTGACCAGCGCGTTGAACTCCTGCTGCAATTCCACGGTGCGGTCGTCCATGCCCAGCACGGCGTTCTTCATGCCGGCCACACAGGTGGTGCCGAAGTGCTCGGTAAGGGCATCCACATAGGGGTTTGCCAGAAACGCCCGGCTGATCTCCACGCTGGCGTTGGTCACAGCGGGGCCGTTGGCATCAAAAAAGTCCTGCTCAGCCTTCCAGTAGGCATCGCGGGTGTCGCAGGTGTAGTGGATGTTGGCCAGCTGGGAGGCGGTGGTGTAGTCCGCAAAGGCGCGGCTCTGCTCGTAGTACACCTGAATGAGGGCGTCGCCGTCCTGCGCATCGGCGGCCTTGGTGGCCAGCTGCTTGCACCGTGCCAGCAGGGCATCGATGTCCGGGCGGGTATAGGTCATTTCGCTGAATTTCATGGAAAATTTCCTTTCCGGGGCAGTTTCCCCTTTGGTATCTTGTGTTCATCTTACCACGTTCTGCGCCAAAAGAAAAGAGGGAGACCAGAAGGAAAAAGTCCTACGTTTATACAACACTGCCAAAAATAAAAACGCTCCTTTGGCAAAGATGTCTGTTTGGGCGCTTGCAGTGCAGCAAAAAAAGGATTATAATGGCATCATCAACAGAGTAAGACCCTGCGCGTTAAGTGCCGCATCAACGGGGAGTTGTGCTGCGGACGAAGGTATTGACCGCGGTGCAGGGTCTGCATCCCGCTGCTGCATGGACTTGGGTGCAGGCGAGAGCCGTCTGCGGTTTTTGCCCGGAAGTGAATGTTGTTGGAATTCACGCCCTCCTTTGTGCGGTCTGTCACAGGGGAGGGCGTTTTTGCGTCCTGCCTGCTGTTCCTTTTTAAGGAGGACGACTACAATGAACGACAAAAAAACTTCGGTGCGTACCCTGACCATGCTGGCTTTGCTGGTGGCTATGAGCATCGTGTTCAGCCGGGTGCTCAGCATCTCCACCGGTTTTGTCCGGTTCAATCTGGGCAGTCTGCCGGTGCTGCTGGCGGCGGTGGTGTTCGGCCCCGGCGCAGGCTTTGCGGTGGGCGCGGTGGCCGATATCATCGGCGGTGTGCTGGCGGGCTACGCCATCAACCCGCTCATCACGCTGGGTGCGGGTGCCATCGGCTTGGTGGCGGGCTTTGCATGGCAGAAGCTGAGCAGCCTTTCCACAAATTTGCGGCTTGCAGCCAGCGTGCTGCTGGGGCATTTTGTGGGCTCCATGGTCATCACCTCGCTGGCGCTGCGCCTGTTTTACGGCTATCCGTGGGCAACGCTGGCGGTGCGCATCCCTAATGCCCTCATCCTGAGCGCCGTGAACGTTGTGCTGCTGCGCATCCTGCTGGAAAACCGCAGCCTGATGAAGCTGGCAAAGAAGTAAGAGATTCTCTCAGCTTGCAGAGAATGAACCCCCTCAGCTTCGCTGCGCTCAGCAGCTCCCCCAAGGGGACGCCTTTGAGCTATGCCGGAAACTTTGCCGCTACCGCCAAAAGCCGTCCCCTTGGGGAAGGTGTCATCGCCGCAGGCGATGACGGAAGGGGTGTCCCGCAGCTCCGCCCTCCCGTGAAAATGCGGTTGGAGCACATTCTAAATCGTGATCTTGAATCGAGGCAGTATCTATGAACTACGAACAGGCAATGGAATACATCCACGCGGTGCAGTGGGCGGGGCATAAGCCAGGGCTTACCCGTACCCGCACCCTGCTGGCGGCACTGGGCGACCCGCACAAAAAGCTGCAATTCGTCCATGTGGCGGGCACCAACGGCAAGGGCAGCACGGCAGCAATGCTGGCTTCCTGCCTGCAAGCCGCCGGTTACCGGGTGGGGCTGTATACCTCGCCCTTCATCAACCGCTTCAACGAGCGCATCCAGATCAACGGGCAGCAGATCCCGGACGAAGCACTGGTGAAACTGGTGGAGCAGGTAAAGCCCGCCGCCGATGCCATGGAGGATGTGCCCACCGAGTTCGAGATCATCACCGCACTGGGAATGCTCTATTTTGCGCAGCAGCAGTGTGATATCGTGGTGCTGGAGGTGGGGCTTGGCGGCACGCTGGATTCCACCAACGTCATCGAAAAGCCTGCCTGCGCGGTGATCACCGCACTGGGCATGGATCACGTCAAAGAGCTGGGCCCTACACTGGCGGATATTGCCGCCGCCAAGGCCGGCATCATCAAGCCGGGCTGCCCGGTGGTGAGCTACGGCGGCGCACCGGAGGCAGACGCCGTGCTGCGCCGGGTGGCGGCACAGCAGCACGCTCCCTTTACGGAGGTGGACTTTGCAAAGCTGCAAATCACCGGCGGGGATCTGGACGCAGTTACCTTCAGCTTTGACGGGCTGGACGGGGTGCGCCTGCCGCTCATCGGCAGCTATCAGCCCCGCAACGCCGCGCTGGCCATCACCGCCCTGCGGGTGCTGCGGCAGCAGGGCTGGAACATCCCGGAAAGCGCCATCCGCACCGGACTGGAGCAGGTAAGCTGGCCCGGACGCTTTGAGTTGCTGCGCCACAGCCCGGCCTTTGTGCTGGACGGCAGCCACAACGCCCACGGGATGCGCGCCACAGTGCAGAGTCTGAAAGACCGCTTCCCCGGGCAGAAATTCGTCTTTCTGGTCAGCATTATGGCTGACAAGGATGTGGACGAGATGCTGGCGCTGCTGGCACCGCTGGCCGAGCGGTTCGTGACCGTGACGGCGCACAACCCCCGCGCCATGCCGGCGCAGACGCTGGCGGAGCATATCCGCGCCTACGGCTGCACCGCCGAGGCTGTGGACAGCATCGAGGCCGGTGTAGCGCGTGCGGAAGAACTGGGCGGCGAAGGCCCGGTGTGCGCACTGGGCACGCTGTATTTCTCCGGCGATGTCCGGCAGGCCTTTGCCAAAATAAATAAAGCATAAAAACAGCGAGGCTACTGCATTTTGCAGTAGCCTCACTGTTTTTATAATCTTGTTAAATTCGCAGCTGCTTTTTTGCCATTTGCAGCGCACGGCGCAGCGGGCGGTAGAGCAGCAGCATCAGCACAAAATTGCCAACGCCGTGCATTGCATCGTAGCTCAGGCCGCTGAGCCACCAGCTCAGGGCAAAGGCGGGCGTTTTGGCAAACAGATACACCGCCGCGCACAGCCCGCCGAAGCACAGGCCGTACAGCCCGCTGAACACCGCCCAGAAAAAGGCACTGTCCATGCGGCGCAGCAGCCATGCCAGCAGCGCCAGCAGATACCACACATACAGGTACATCACCCACCACAGACCAAAGCCGTACAGCACGCCTTGCAGCAGAATGAATACCGTGATGGCGCCGGGCGTCTCCCGGGGCAGTTCCAGTGCAAACAGGATGATGAGCAGGCTTACCGGCTCCAGATTGGGCAGACCGCTCATGGCCTGCTTGCTCACCACCAGCAGTGCGCCCATCAGGCCGCTGAGCACCAGCCGCAGCACCCGGGTATGCAGCGCCACTGGCTTTTTACCCCTTGGTGTAGGTAAAGGCATAGCTGTCACCGTCGTGGAGTTCAATGTCGGCCACGCCCACGGTGGTCATCTCACCGGCAGCGTCGGTCAGACACCACCATGCCTGATCCTTATCATAGTCGGCAGTCTCGCCGTTCACGGTGGTCACAAAGCCGGCATCAGCCTCTTCCTGACTGATGATCCCGGCCTCGGCCAGCGCGGTGCTCAGCTTTTCGCCGTCGGTCACGTTCAGCAGTACGCTGGAAACGCTGCCGTCCGCAGCGGTAACGGTGAACTCCACCGTGGCCTGTGCCTTACTGGCAGCGGAAGAAGCAGCCTCGGAAGCGGCCACAGAAGAAGCCACAGAGGAGGCTGCGCTGGAAGCGGTAGAGGAAGCGGAAGCGCCGCAGCCTGCCAGCAGGCAGACGGACAGCACAGCACTGAGGGTCAGAACGGAAAATTTATGCAGGTAGTTCATGGTTCAAGATCTCCTTGTTTCGTGTTTTGCGTGCAGAACGCATGGCAGATATAGTACCATGAAATCGGCTGAAAATCAACATTTTTTCTGCATGGCTTCAAAATATGCGGCGGCAACGCCTACCTGATTGGCTTCACTGCTGAAGGCACAGGGCACGATCTGGCAGCGGGGTAAGCCCTCCATGTAAGCTTGTCCCGCCCGGGAGGCGTACAGACCATCGTAGGCGCTGCGCAGGCTTTCCAGCAGCAGGGGCTGCTTGCTGATGCCGCCGCCGATGGCCACCTTTTCCACATCCAGCAGAACGGTCAGGTTGTAGATCTGCACCGCCACCGCGTGGCAGAACCGCCGCAGCACCTCTAAGGCTTCCGGCTCTCCGGCATTGGCGGCGGCAAAAAAGCTGCGTCCGTTCAGCGGGGCGTTTTCCGGCAGCGCCTTGCGGGCGCGGTACCATTTGAGCAGGTTGCTGGTGCTGCACTGGCAGGCCATGTTCTGGTCCGGGGCGTCCCACGCCTCGACGTTGGTGTTGACAAAGCTGTACTCTCCGGCGGTAAAGTGCACCCCGCGCACCAGCTGTCCGTTGGCGATGATGCCGCCGCCCACGCCGGTGCCGATGATGAACACCGCAGCATTGCAGCAGCCTTTCAGCGCGCCGTTTGCCAGCTCTGCCATGGCGGCGGCCTTGCCGTCGTTTTCCAGTATGACAGGACAGCTGCACTTTTCTGTCAGCAGCTGCCCCACCGGGGTGGCGGTGTTGTACAGCAGCGCTCCGCCGTTGGAAACATAGCCGGTGCGGTTATCCACAAAGCCCGGCAGCGCCATGGCAATGCCGGTCACCTCGTCCTTATGGGGCGCATACAGCCGGTAGACCGTATCCA
The DNA here is from genome assembly GCA_905215595.1 of uncultured bacterium. Taxonomy (GTDB): domain Bacteria; phylum Bacillota; class Clostridia; order Oscillospirales; family Ruminococcaceae; genus Faecalibacterium. The sequence goes on along the minus strand of CAJMQZ010000057.1, from coordinate 7,535 downwards.
GAAACTGCGCCTGCGTATCCTGCGGCGTGGGCACCGCGCCGCTGTCCGTGCGGTGCATTTGCTCATCCATGACCGAGTATTTGATCTCGGTGCCGCCTACATCAAAAACCATGATCTTCATCTTGTTGCCCTCCCGTAAACGGTCGTTTTCTGTCCCTATTATGGCAAATCATCGCGGGAAAGTAAAGCCCCGGCGGTAAAAAAGAAAACTGCAAAAATCGCCCCGGCTTGCAGTTGCAATCCGCCCTGCCCTGTGATATCCTGAAAAGAGAGTATCTGTTATATAAAGGAAGAAACTGCCATGGATTGCAAACTGCGTGCCAAAAACTGCGGCGGCTGCCCCCTGCTGGGGCTGGACTATGCCGCGCAGCTGAAACAGAAGGAAGAAAAAGTGCGTGCTCTTGTGGGCAAATACGGCCCGGTGCACCCCATCCGGGGCATGGAGCAGCCCTACCACTACCGCAATAAGGTGATTTCCACCTTTGCTCCCGGCTTTGGTGGAAAACTGACCTCCGGCATCTACGCGGCAAACAGCCACAAGGTGCTGCCGGTGGAAAGCTGCCTGCTGCAGGACGAGGTGCTGGACAAGACCATGCAGGCGGTGCGTGCTGCCGCCAATGCCTGCCGCTACCAGCCCTACGACGAGGACAAGGGCACCGGCCTTGTGCGCCACTGTTTGCTGCGGCGGGGCGTAGCCACCGGGCAGGTGATGGTGGTGCTGGTGACGGCGCAGCCGGTGCTGCCGGGCGCAAAGAACTTTGTAAAGGCGCTGCTGGCTGAGGCGGCGCAGCGCGGCGTGACCGTGACCACCGTGGTGCAGAACGTGAACGGCCGCAAGACCAGCGTGGTGCTGGGCGAAGCGGAAAAGGTGCTGTACGGCAAGGGGTTCATTCTGGACACCCTCTGCGGCAAGACCTACGCCATCAGCCCGCGCAGCTTTTATCAAATCAATCATGCCCAGACCGAAGTGCTGTACGGCCTTGCGGTGGAAGCTGCAAAGCTGACCGGCAAGGAGGTAGTGCTGGATGCCTACTGCGGCATTGGCACCATCGGCCTGACCGCCGCCGACCATGCAAAGCAGGTGGTGGGCGTGGAGCTGAACCGGGACGCCGTGCAGGATGCCATTGGCAACGCAAGACACAACGGCGTAAAGAATGCCCGCTTCTTTGCCGCCGACGCCACCCGCTGGATCCGCGAAGCGGCCGCAGCAGGGGAGAAGGCAGACGTGATCTTTATGGACCCCCCGCGCGAGGGCTCCACCCCGGAATTTCTTGCCAGTGTGGCCCGCATGACACCGAAGCGGGTGGTCTACGTCAGCTGCAATCCCGTCACCCTCGCCCGCGACCTTGCCACCCTGACAAAGCTGGGCTATAAGGCCGATGGCTTTACCCCGGTGGATATGTTCCCGCATACGGAGCATATCGAAACGGTATGCGCTTTATCCAAGACATCAGCGTACAGAGCGAGATAATCTGCAATGGATAGATATTTTTTTATTTTAACGACCATCGACCTTTTTGTGCTTGGCTTTATGTGCCTTCTTACAAAGCTGAGCGAATCTTTGAATAAAAAGCAGAAGCGCGGCTTTCTTCTGGCATTTGTGCTCATTGCGTGCATCTCGGTGCTGGAGGTCATCACCATCGTGGTGGACGGTGCCCCGCCGGGCTGCCGCTGGCTGAATATTTTGTCCAACTATCTGGGCTTCGGGCTGACACCGGCGGTGGCGCTGTGCCTTGTGTATGTGCTGGACAAAAAATCCATCGTCCGGCGCGGGTTCAAGGCGGCGGTGTGCTGCGAGGGTGTGTACCTGCTTTTTCTGGCGGCAACGCTGCCCTATGGGCCGGTGTTCTCGGTGAGCGCAGAGAACATTTATGCCCGGGGCGAGCACTTTTACATTTATGTCATCATGTATTATGCCTCCATGCTGTACCTTATGGCGGCTACGGTGCGCACGGCAGCGGCTTTTCAGAACCGCAGCCATCCGCTGATCTACCCGCTGATCCTGTTTCTGGGCGCGGAGACCGTGATCCAGATCGCGTTTCCGGCGCTGCACGTCACATGGCTGTGCGTCACCCTGCTGTCGGTGCTGTACTATATCTATTGCAGCGAGATGTGGAACCAGCTGGACGCGCTGACCGGGCTGTTGAACCAGAACAGCTACCTGAACCGCACCGCCGAGATGCGCCGCAGCGGCGGGGTGCTGGTGGTGTTCGATGTGGATGACTTCAAGCAGGTCAACGACCGCTACGGCCATTTACAGGGGGACGTCTGCCTTGCCGAGATCGCGGACTGCATCAAAAAAGCCTATGCCCGCTGCGGCTACTGCTACCGCATTGGCGGCGATGAATTCTGCGTGCTGCTGAAGGACGAGGAAAACGAAGCCCGCTGCGCAGCGGCGTTGCAGCGCTTGCTGGCGGAACGGCGCAAGGTGCTTACCATTTTGCCGACAGTCTCCCTTGGCTCTGCCGCCTTTTCCGGGGAGGACGTGGTCACCGTGAAGGACCGCGCCGACCGCGCGCTCTACTGCGCCAAAAAAGAGCAGAAGGCCCGCGCCGCAGCGGCAAAGCACGCAGACAGCGGGGAGAAGGATTGAACGGATCATACAGCGGGGAAACCCCGCCCGTACAACAGAAAAACGGAGGAACACCGATGAACACAGATTGGAACAGCCCGCAGGGCGATTTTGACACCGCTGAAAAGCAGGGGGAGCTGCTGATGCTGCTCAGCCGGCAGCAAGTCACCGTGCACACATGGGACGACCCGGACTTTGACTATATGGAGGAGCAGGATCTGGCGCTGGTGGTGCAAAGCCCCTCCGGCACAGAGGATCTGCTGATTGAACTGTGCGGAGAGTTCTCGGTGTTTTTTGAAAAGTGGCACGGCGAGTACGCCGCCACCGCCGAGGGCTACGCGCAGCTGCAGCAGGACATCACCGCCATTCTGGACGGCAAGGCGGGCGCACTGAGCCTTTATACGGAAAACGGCTGGCAGGGCACGGTGCTGTGCACCGAGCTGCCCGGCGCAGAGGATGCCGCAGCCGCTGCGGTGCTCAAGCGCTGCTGGCAGGCGGCAAAGCCGGACACCGCCCTGCCTGCGGGCAGTCGGTTGGAGCTGGTGTGCTGGGACCCGGCACAGAACCGGAAAGTACAGCTCCCGGAGGAATAATTTTAAGCGGGACGATTTGGAATATCCGCCGCTTGTGCTCTGGATATTTTCAGCGGAAAAATTATTTTAAATAGAGCAATGCCGGAGCGTCTGCGGACGCTCCGGCATTGCATTTTCATGGGAGGGGTCGTAGAGGGAAATGGCAGTTGCAATAAAAGGTACGTGAACTTTTATACAATTTGTTGTTTCTTGAAACGATTCGCCATATAGTTTGCGAATGCGGAGGCCGCAGTGCCCAAAGCGATACCCAGCACCGCGCCGCCGAGGACATCGGTGGGGAAGTGCACATAGAGGTACAGCCGGGTAAAGGCGATAAAAGCTGCCAGCACCAGCGCGGGCGCGCCCAGCTTTCGGTTTTGCAGCCAGAGCGCGTAGGCAGCCGCCACCCCGGAGGCGGTGTGCCCGGAGGGGAAGGAGTGTCCATGCGGGCGTGCCACCAGCATGGTGATGGAGGTGTTGATATCGCAGGGGCGAGGGCGGGCGAACAGCGGCTTGAGGAAAAAGTGCCCTGTCGCCATGTACAGCACCAGCGCCACCGCCATGGCAAAGCCCGCTTTGCGGGTGCGCCGGAAGAGCAGAAGCAGCAGGGTGAACACGATCCAGATCTCGCCGTGAGCACCGGCGTAATCAAAAAAGATGGAGATCGTGTTCATTACCGGGTTGCGGAACTGGTACAGCCAGTCCAGAAAAGCAAACTCAAAGGGCATGGGTTCCTCCTTTTGGGTGGTGAAAGAACGGACTTTTTATACAATATAGCATATAAATATTAAAAAATACAAAATGTGCTGTAAATTTGCCCTCAAGGCAGGGGAAAATCGGTTTCTGGCTGCTCCATCTGTGCCAAGGTGGGGTAGCTGTCGAGCGCGCCGTGGCGCTGCACGCTGATAGCGCAGAAGCGGTTGGAAAAGGCCAGATACTCGGTCAGGCGCTTGCGGGAAAGCTTTGGCAGCTCGGCGGCGGTCACGCCGTCCCGCTGCAGCTGCCACAGAAACGAGCCGATAAAGCCGTCCCCCGCGCCGGTGGTGTCCACCGCCGTCACTTTGGGGCTGCGGGCGCGGGCACTGGCGGTACGGGTATAGGCGCGGGCACCCTTGCTGCCACAGGTGAACAGCACCAGCTGCACATCTCCGGTAAAGAGCGCGGGCAGCGCGGCTTCAATATCCTCGGTGCCGGTAAGGAAGGGTAACTCCTCGTCCGAGAGCTTCAGGATATGGGTCAGGGGGAGAAACTGCCACACGGTCTGGCGCAGCTGCTCCCGGTCCGGCCAGAGGGGGAAGCGGAGATTGGGGTCAAAGCTGAGGATGGCGCCCGCCTCCCGCGCGGCAGTGATGGCAGCCAGATGGGCGTAGCGCATGGGGCTGTCCACCAGTGAGACGCTGCAAAAATGCAGGGCAAATGCCTGCGAGAACCAGCCCGGGTCGATCTGCTCCGGGGCGTACAGCAGGTCTGCGGAGGGCTTGCGGCAGAAGCTGAAGGTGCGCTCGCCGTTTTCCGCTAAACTGACGAAGGCCAGCGCGGTGCTGGCTTTGCCGGTAAATTCCAGATGAGAAAGCTCCACGCCGCATCCGGCCAGCACCCGGGCGATCTTGTGGCCAAAGGGGTCGTCGCCCAGTTGGCTCAGCAGCGCACTGCGGCCGCCCAGCCGGGCAACGGCGGCGCAGACATTGGCCGGGGCACCGCCCACCCGGGGGCTGAAGGCGGGTACTTCGTCAAAGCTGCACCCCACCCGGGAGGGGATCATATCGATCAGCGCTTCGCCGATGGAAAATAAGATCCTGTCGGACATAGGGCTTCTTCCTTTCTGCATACAGGTGTGCCGCAGGGTGCGGCAGTGTTCAGTATACACCCGCAGGGCGCTGTGCGCAACTGCTTCTTTTATACGGTAATGGGCGGGTTTTGCGGTTGACTTGCAGCGGCAGATATGCTACAATTTCCAGACGTATGCAAAAACAGGGAAAAAAGGGAAAAGTGTATGGATCTGACAAAACAGTTCTTTAAATATGTCTCGCAGAATATTTTTGGTCTGCTGGGCACTTCGTGCTATATTCTGGCCGATACCTATTTTATTGCGCAGGCCGCCGGTACAGACGGCGTTACTCTGCTCAATCTCTGCCTGCCCATTTATAACTTTATTTTTGCCATTGGCTCCATGATCGCGCTGGGCTCGGCCACCCGCTACGCCATTGCCAAGGCGCAGAACGATGCCCGGGGGCAGCGGTATTTTTCCAACGCCATCCTGTGCGCCGCGTTGGCGTCTATTCCGTGGATGCTGGCGGGTGCCTTTGTGCCCGGGGCGCTGCTGCGGCTCATGGGCGGCGATGCGGGCATCGTGGCGCTGGGCATTCCCTACGCCCGCATCTTTCTGCTGTTCACTCCTTTTTTTATGTGCAACTACATCGTTTCGGCCTTTGTCCGCAACGACGGCGACCCCTCCCTTGCCATGGTGGCGACCTTGAGCGGCAGCCTGTTCAACGTGGTGTTCGACTATATCTTCATGTTCCCCTTGGGGCTGGGCTTGGCCGGTGCGGCGCTGGCAACGGCGGTTTCGCCTATCATCAGCATCGCCATTTGCAGCCGCCATTTCCTTAAAAAGGAAAACACCCTGCAATTCGTGCGGCAGATGCCCTCGGCAAGGCTGCTGGCGCAGAGCTGTCAGCTGGGCATCTCCGGCTTTGTGGGCGAGCTTTCCTCCGGTGTGACCACCACAGTGTTCAACTTTCTGCTGCTGGGGCTGGCAGGCAACGTGGGCGTAGCAGCCTACGGCGTGGTGGCAAACTTTGCGCTGGTGGCTACCGCCATCTTCAACGGTGTGGCACAGGGCGCACAGCCGCTTGTGAGCCGCTGCTACGGCCAGAACGACCACGCCGGGGCGCGGAAACTGCTGCTGCTGGGCAGCGGCACGGTGCTGGTGCTGGCGGCGGTGCTGTACGCTGCGGTGTTCGGCCTGACCGATCCCCTTGTAAGCTGGTTCAACAGCGAAAACTCGGTGCAGATGGCGCAGTACGCCCACACCGGGATGCGGATGTACTTTGTGGGCTATTTCTTTGCGGGCTTTAACATTATGGCGGCGGGCTATCTGAGCGCCGTGAACCGCCCGGTGGAGGCCTCCGTTACCTCTATCTGCCGCGGTATGGTGGCCATTGTGGCCTGCTCACTGGTGCTGAGCGCGGTGTTCGGGATGCCGGGCGTGTGGGCTGCCTTCCCGGCCTCGGAGCTGCTCACCGCGCTGCTGACCCTGTTTTTGCTGCGCAGAAAAAAGGCCGAGACGGCTTAAATATACATCTCCTGTTCCCGCACGGTCTCCTCGGGCGTAAGTCCGGCCTGTGCGGCGCGACCGGTCAGTGCCCGCCATTGTGCAGGGGACTGGCCGGTTTCTTTTTTGAAGACCCGGCACAGGTAGTTGGCCCCGGAAAAGCCGCACAGGCTGGCCACCACGTCCAGTGTGTACTCCCGGTGCAGCAGCAGCCGCTGCGCGGCCTCGATGCGCACGGTGGTCAGGTATTTGCCCGGCGGCACGCCTACGGCGGCGGTAAAGGTGCGCACCAGATGGCTTTTGGAGACGCCCAGCCGCTCGCTGAGTTCCTCCACGCCGTACAGTCCCGCGTAGTTGGCGCGGATATCCTCAATGGCGGCCTGCACCAGCGGCGGCAGGGCGGGCGCGGCGCTGTCTGCATCTGCCAGCTCGCACAGCAGGGCAAAGACCAGCTGGCTGCGGGCACGGCTGTGGGTGGGCTTTTCCTCGGCAAGGCGCCCCATCAGCTCAGCGGCGGCAGGGCAGGTCTCGCCTTTGGCAAGGTAGGGCAGCTCCCGCAGGCCGTTCAAAAACTGCACGCTGGCCTGCCCGGTCAGCTGGACGCACAGCAGGTGGCAGCTGTCCTCCGGGGTCAGGGTGAGCGGGGCACGGCTTAAGATCAGGTGCCCCGCCGCTGCGGACTGCGGCGGCAGCACCAGCACAGAGCCGGCGGGCGTGGCCGATGCCCCGGGCAGGGAGGCTGTGCATCTGCCACTGGAAACAAGGCAGACCCACAGCCCTTCGCCGGTCAGGGTGCGGGGCGCGGAAAGCTGTACGTCCAGCAGTGCAGCCGGTGCGGCGATGGTGTTCCAGTCAAACAGCAATATCTGACACCTCTAATCAATAAAATGCTATTTTATATCACAAAATTATCTGTTATTATAGTACCAACGAAACAACACGCCGTCAAGGGCGTGAAACACCAAATATTTACGGAGGATAACGATTATGGCTTCCATTAGCTGCCAGCACATCTACAAGATCTATCCGGGCGCAACTGCCCCGTCTGTTACCGACTTCAACCTGGAGATCCAGGATAAGGAGTTCATCATCTTCGTCGGCCCCTCTGGCTGCGGCA
>CAJMQZ010000056.1 GCA_905215595.1 uncultured bacterium | reverse complement strand
ACAGATATTTTCTATCCGCTTCATAGAAACAACAATGTCCGGGAGAATGACCGGGTGTGTGAATAACTATCAATTTGCGTTTTCCTAAATCAATGCTATCTCCGTCATGTAAAAGCATTTGTGGGACACCTTGAAAAATCTGATATTGGTCTATATTGAAATCTAAAGGAAAATTGCATGGCTTACACATAAGACTATGTTTTACTACCTGCAGAGGAATAGGAAATTTAGCTGATAGCCATTCCCTTTCTGCTTCATGGACTGCGATAAACTTAAAATATTTGTGCCCACCGATGTGATCCCAATGAATATGAGTAGTAATTACCATAATGGGCAGTTGCGTTAAGGTATCTACAATTTTTCGGATATTGGAAATACCTAAACCTGTATCAATCAAAACAGCCATTTTCTCTCCACATAGAAGATAACTATGCGTTTCTTCCCAGTGCTTATATTCGCTGATGGCAAATGTATTGCAGTCTATTTTTTCAACGGTAAACCAACTATCCATATACTATTCTCACTCCTACCATTATGAATAAATCATCTCATGCAAAACAATTTCTTCTGCCCGATTATGAATGTTATTGCAACGCTGCACCCATTCCATTTGTTGGGTACGCTTCAATTTCTCGGTTACGCCCTCGGCAGTTTTCATCTGCTCCATGATGGTGACTAACCGTTTCTGTGCCTGTTCGTTCAGGTCTGCAAGATATGTCCACATTTCTCCGGTCAGTATCAATGTGTTCAATCTGGCTGGATGAACTTCTCTTAAATATTCCCGGTGCATCCGTCCATACTTTCCAATAGGGCGGTGTTCCTCCGGCAGCTTCAAGTCCGGGATGTAGTAATCTCCGACAAGGATATAATCAATTCCGTTTTCCGTTATTCTTGGTTTCAATTCGCTCATGTTTTAATCTCCTCATTCTGGCTCATTTTTTTGCAAGTCTGGCTCTCCAGAAATATTGGTAAATCATTGGTAAAATTGAGAATGAAACACAAGAACTGCTATTTATAGAAGTATTTAAGACGATTTGAGACTTTTTATTCTAAACAGTAAATCCTGCCGTGGCAGACAAACAGCACCTTTTTCATCTTACTCCCCCAGCACCTCGCCCAGTGCCAGCACGGCGTTGCGAACGCACTCCGGGCAGGGGCACAGCGGTGCGCCGGTCTCCATGCCCTTCAGGTCTTTACAGATGGTAGCGCCGCACTTTTCCTGAAAGTTTTGCAGCAGTTCCTTGGAGATACGGGGCGTGCCCTTGCCGTCGGTGACGATGCCCGCCACCATCACTGCGCCGATCAGTGCGCCGCAGGTGCTCTCCATGCAGCCCATACCGGCGGCATAGCCTGCGCCCAGCTTCATCAGGGTGTCGGCGTCCACCGGCAGCTTGTCCTCGAATGCTTTCATCACCGCTTGTGCGCAGTTGCACTGTCCGGCGGCTTTCCATGCGGCAGCCTGCGCTGCCCGTTCTTCGATGTTCATTTCACATTCCTCGTCTTTCTTTGATTACTTCTGGTTCACTGCATTCAGTATACCATGCTTTTTCCCAGCAGAAAAGCCTCTCACGCCAACTCTCGCTGTTCTGTGACAATACGCTTACAGGGAAGATACGTTGCGAGAAAACAGCTCCCCCAGACAAGCAAAAAAGAACGATTGTCAGTCCGATATCAGCACAGAAAGCAACCACCGGAAGCACTTTTTGTTTTTGGTTTGTGCTGTCCCACCTGGCCGGAGCAGGCACTGCGGGCGAACATTCACTGCCAGATCTCATTGGCGCTGAACCGCATTTATACCGAGTGGTACCCCAGCAAGGGCTACACCTTCAACATCACCAACTCCACCAGCTACGACCAGTACTACGTCCACGGACGCACGGTGTTTGAGGTGATGGTGCGCATCACGGACGACATCTTTAACACCTATCTGCGCAAAAGCGGCACGGTGAACCCCTATTATTCCGAGTACTGCGACGGCAAATCGGTCACCTGCCCGGGACTCAAGCAGTGGGGCACGGTGACACTGGCCAACAACGGACGCAGCGCCTTGCAGATCTTGCGCTACTACTACGGCAGCAACATCGAGATCGTGCGCACCAAAAATATCCGCTCTATCCCGCAAAGCTACCCCGGCACGCCGCTGCGGCAGGGCAGCCGCGGCACGGCGGTTTTCACCCTGCAAAGGCAGCTGAACCGCATTACCAAGGACTATCCTTTCCTTGGCAAGCTGACGGTGGACGGCGTATTCGGCAGCCGGATGGCCGCAACGGTGCGGGCGTTCCAGAAGCAGTTCAACCTGACCGCCGACGGCGTAGTGGGGCGGCAGACATGGTACAAGATCAGCTACATCTATGTATCGGTAAAGGACCTCGCGGAGTTGACCAGCGAGGGCGAGACCTCCACTGGCACCCTGTCTGACGGCACATGGAGCGGCACGGCGCTCAGCACCGGCGCTTCCGGCAGCGCGGTGGAGCAGGTACAGTTCTGGCTGAACACACTGGCGCAGTACGACAGCGCCATTCCATCCGTAAAAGTGGACGGCGTATTCGGCACCGCCACCGCCAATGCGGTACGCGCCTTCCAACGCAAATACGGTCTTACGGTGGACGGCATAGTGGGCCAGACCACTTGGAAAGAACTGTACGATGAGTTTTTGAGTATCCAGTCCGACAACGGCACCCCCAACGCCTACCCCGGCACGCCGCTGCGGGAGGGTTCCTCCGGGCAGAATGTGCGGCTGGTGCAGTTCTGGCTGAAGATCGCCCGCACCGTGTACACGAGCCTTGAAAGTGTGACCGTGGACGGAAAATTCGGCGCGGGCACAGCGGCAGCTGTTCGGCGGTTTCAGCGGTACTTCGGGCTGACGGCAGACGGCGTGGTGGGGCGCACCACATGGCAAAAGCTGTACGAGGTGTACAACGATATCGCCAACCGGCTGCTCTCCTCTTCCCTGCGCCCCGGCGAGTACCCGGGCGTACTGCGCACCGGCTCCACCGGCACGGCGGTGCGGGAGCTTCAATTCTATCTCTACCTCATGAGCGCCTACGAAAGCAGCATCCCGTCGGTAAGCATTGACGGAAAGTTTGGCGCGGACACCGAGCGCGCGGTGCGGGCGTACCAGCGGTTTGCGGGGCTTACCGTGGACGGTGTGGTGGGGCGCACCACATGGAACTCCCTCTATGGCCGCGCCAGCCAGCTGCGCTCTTCCGGCCCGGTGGTCACCTTAAAGCGTCTGCCCTACCCCGGCGCCCCACTGACGGTGGGCAGCAGCGGTGAGACCGTATTGTATTACAATCTGCTTTTGCTGCGCATCGCCTATTATTTTTCCAGCGTAGAGGCTCCGCCCCTTGCCGACCGTTATACCGAGGAAACTGCCACCGCCACCCGCAGCGCTCAGCAGCTATTAGGGCTGGAGCAGACCGGCATTGCCGATGCCGACACATGGACGGCGGTGGAAGCGCTGAGTTTGCAGCTGGCCGCTCACGCCCCGAATCCCGATAGAGACACCCCTCCCGGCACCGCTTACCCGGGACGCGCCATCGCCGAAGGCAGCGCCGGGCAGGAGGTGGGACAGGTGGAGCGCTGGCTCAACCGCCGGGCACAGCTTTCCTGCGGCGAGGACTATGTAGCCGACAACAACCGTTTTGGTGCGGCAGACGCTGCCGCCGTGCGGGCTGTCCAGCAGCAGGCGGGGCTGCAGCCGGTAAACGGCATCGTGTACCGGGAAACATGGCACGCTTTGCAAGCCCAGTGCACCGACCCCTGCGGCTGCGAGAAGGAGGAATGAGGGATGGCACGCCTTTTGATCTATGACGCCTACGAAAACAAGGTGTACACCTACGCAAACCTGAACGAGAACGACCCCATGCCTTACAGCACCCTGACCACCCTGCGGCTGCGGGAATTCCGAGGAAAATCGGCCAGCCCTACCCTGTGGACCACCATTGCCGCCATGGAAGCGTGGAACCTGACCCGCCGCAAATACGGCAGAGGCATCCCGGTAGGGTACGCTTTCCGCCGCATCTGGGAGGGTGGCCACGGCACCCGCAGCCAGCACTACGCGGGGGTAGCGTTTGACGTAGGGCAAAGCCTTGACCAGCGCCAGCGCACCGCTATTTACAACGCCGCCCGCGCTAGCGGCGCATGGGGCTATGTGGAGCCGCTGAGCCAGACCCCCACATGGGTGCACTTTGACCGCCGCTACGGCACCCCGGCCTGCAGCGGCACCACCGCAGGCTACCCCACCCTGCGCCGGGGCAGCCGGGGCTGCTATGTCATGGTTTTGCAGGATGCGCTTTCCACCCTTGGCTACCAGACCGGCAGCCGCATCGACGGCATCTTTGGTGCCCGCACCGAGCAGGCGCTGCGCGGCTACCAGAAGCGCACCAGCCTGCGGGTGGACGGCGTGTGCGGCTGCGACAGCTGGAAAAAAATCTCCACCGCCGTCATTGGCATCGGGCGCACCAAAACCACCATTGACTAACGCCCTGCCGCAGCAATTCTTCCTGTGAAAAAGGGGTTTCGAAACGCCCGCAGGCGTTTCGAAACCCCAAATCAAAAAGTATTATTCCTTAAATCATGGCCAAAGCGCACGCGGCGGCCATTGCAAATCGTCCCACTTGTTCAAAAGGCCGTTGCGCACTAAAGCGCAACGGTCTTTTGCTTATTTTACAGCCTGTTTCAGCTGTTCCAGATCTGCGGCGTCCGGGTGGGAGAGCGCCTTATCGAAGTTTTCGATCAGGGCATCCAGATTGGGGATGTGCGCAGGCTGCGCCTTCATCGCCTCGTACCGCTGCCGGACGGACATGGGCATTTTGCCCTGACACATAAAGCTGCCGATGACGGTGTTGCTGCCATCCAGCGCCTTCCGGGTGGCGGCAAGGATCTTTTCGAAGTAGGGCGCACTGCCGCCAAAGCCTGCGGTGCCAAACAGGAATACCCGCTTGCCGCGCAGCTGCTGCAAGAAATCCAGCGTGTCGGCGTCCGCCTTGCCCTTGTCCGTCCAGAAGCCCACATACAGGGTATCTGCTGACAGCGCGGCAGCGTCCGGTGCGCCGAAATAGCAGCAGTCTGCCTGCGGCAGCTGCTCTCGCAAGGTCTGTGCCAGCAGTGCGGTGTTGCCGGTTTTGCTGCTGAATACGATGGCGTAACTCATTTTTACCTCCCTCAGAGCAGCGGCAAAGCTGCCGGATGCTCTTGTGCATACGTTATTTTTACGGCAGTTCCTTTGCCGGGAGAGCCTGAAATCATGGAACAGTATAGTACAGTGCCCTGCCAAAATCAAGGGTTGACGATATTCTCGCCTTTCCCGGCCAGAAAGCTGCGCAGATTGCCGGTGGTGATGTCCATCAGCCGCTGCAAGGCTTCCTTGGTAGTCCACGCGATATGCGGGGTGAGCACCGCGCCCGGCAGGCCGCGCAGACGGCTTTGGGGCGGCAGCGGCTCAGTGGCAAAGGCATCGGCGCCGTAAAAGGCAAGCTTCCTGCTTTCCAGCGCATCAGCCACGGCTTCTTCGTCCACCAGTGCGCCCCGGGCAGTGTTCAGCAGAATGGCACCGGGCTTCATTTTTGCAAGGGCTTCCCGGCTGACCAACCCGCGGGTGGCGGGGGTGGCCGGGCAGTGCAGGCTGAGCACATCGCTGCGGGCAAGCAGGGTGTCAAAGTCCACAAACTCCACCCCATCGGCGGCGTACTCCGGGCGCACCGTGCGGGTGCACACCAGCACCTCCATGCCAAAGGCCTTTGCAATGCGGGCGGTCTGGCGGCCGATACTTCCGTAGCCGTAGATGCCAAAGGTCTTGCCCAGCAACTCCACCTGCGGCAGCAGACCATATTCTGCCGGGACGCCCAGCTGCCAGTACCCGGCTTTTACTGCCCGGTCGTACCGCTGGGCGCACTGGCAGATGGCCAGCAGCAGGCTGAAGGTCATCTGCGCTACGCTATAAGTAGAGTACCCCGGCACGTTGGCTACTGCCACCCCATGGCGGCGGCAGGCTTCAAGGTCGATATTATCCGTGCCGGTGGCGATGATGCCCACCCACTTGAGGTTCGGGCACTGCGCCAGCACTGCTTCGTCAATGCGGCACTTGTTGATGAGCACCAGCTCTGCATCCCCGATGCGGGGTGCAATGTCGGCGTAGTCGGTACGCACATAGCTGGTAGTGTCCGTCACCAGTGCCTTTACCCCGGACCAGTCCAAGTCCCCTTTTTCCATCACATAACTTTCCAGAATCACTGCCTTCATAATTTCTCATTCCCTCTCTGGTTTACGTTATTCCGTTTCTTTCAACGAATAGAGCGCCAGTGCAAGACTGCCGCCGTAGGGGCGGCTGTCCAGTGCAGCATAGCCCTTTGCCAGCAGCAGCGCCAGCTGTACCCTGTTCTCCAGCGGCACCCACACCGGCGCGGTGCGGGCGGGTACACAGCCGGTGCGCAGCAAAAAGCAGGGCGCAAGGCTTTCCAGCGGGCGCAGTGCCCGCAGCCCGAAGCCCTGCCGGAAATACAGCGGAAGCAGCGCTGCCGCCGTTTCGGTGCACTCTACCACCGCCCATGCCGTGCCCTCCTTGCGGCGCAGCCAGTCTGCCCGGGCTGCGGCAGTTTCCACCAGCCGGGCGGGCAGCTCCGTGCCGGTGCACACCGGCGGGGTGAGCAGGCAGCCGCCTTCCAGCTGCCTGCGTCCCAACCAGCTGCGCAGTGCCGCCGCTGCGGCGGTATCGGCGGTGAGGGGCAGCACCAGCAGCGCCGCCCCGGCTGTGCCCCACGCCTCGCCTGCGGTCAGCATCCGCAGCACCTCGGAGCGGGGACGGTAAAACCCCGCCCCGCCGCAGCGCACCAATGTAAAAAATTCCTCGGCGGAAAGCCGCCGTACCTGCCGCTGACGCGGCGGGTCGCATACCTGGATCATTTGCAGTTCCTCCGTTCTGTCGTTCTTTCCATCAGCATACGGAAAACTGCGTGCGAATCGGCGCGAAACAGCGCGCCTTACAGTGCAAAAATCAGTCCAGCGAGATGTCCTCGCTCAGCACCTGCCCGATGGGCTTTGCGATGCACAGGTCGGCAGAGGCATCCGCTCCGGTGGGCTGCATATTGATGACCACCAAATTATCACCCCGGAAATACCGGATGAGCCCGGCGGCGGGGTACACCACCAGACTGGTGCCGCCGATGATGAGGGTATCAGCATGACGGATGGCATCCACCGCGCCGGACAACACCTCCTCGTCCAAGCCCTCTTCGTAAAGCACCACGTCCGGCTTTACGATGCCGCCGCACTCGGTGCAGCGGGGCACGCCGGTGCTGTTTGCGATGAAATCCACATCATAGAACTTGCCGCAGCGGGTGCAGTAGTTGCGCAGGGTGCTGCCGTGCAGCTCGTACACCGTTTTGCTGCCCGCCGCCTGATGCAGGCCGTCAATGTTCTGGGTGACCACGGCCCGCAGCTTGCCCTGCTGTTCCAGCTTTGCCAGCCGCAGATGGGCAGCGTTGGGTTTTGCCCCCTTTACGATCAGCTTGTCGCGGTAAAAACGGTAAAACTCTTCCGGGTTTTCCTCCCAGAAGGTATGGCTGAGGATGGTTTCGGGCGGGTAATCGTATTTCTGGTGGTACAGCCCGTCCACGCTGCGGAAATCCGGGATGCCGCTTTCCGTAGAAACGCCCGCGCCGCCGAAAAAGACGATGCTGCTGCTTTTTGCAATAATGTCTTCCAGTGCCTTGACCATAGTTGAAAACGCCCCTTTCCTCATGGAAGCTTTTGTGTTAAGATAATACCAGTATAGCACATTCTTACAGGAAAGGAAGAGGCCGGTTTTGAACGTCTGGTACATCAATAGCATCCTTGGAGCCATCTGCTTGGAGGAGGAGAACGACGCGCTGTGCGGGGTACATTTTTGCCCGGACGGTGCGCCGGAGCTGGAGCCGCTGCCCCGCAGGGTGGTGGAAACGCCCCTGTTACAGGAAGCCGAGGAGCAGCTGAACGAATATTTTGCCGGGGTGCGCCGGGAGTTCGACCTGCCGCTGGCGGCAAAGGGCACGCCCTTTCAGCAGGCGGTATGGGCGCAGCTGCGCAAAATCCCCTACGGGGAGGTGCGCACCTACGGGCAATTGGCGGCGGCGCTGGGCAAACCCAAGGCAAGCCGCGCCGTAGGCAGCGCCTGCCACCGCAACCCGCTGTGCATCGTGGTGCCGTGCCACCGGGTCATTGGCGCAGACGGCAGCCTGACCGGCTACGCCGAGGGGTTGGAGATCAAGGAATATCTGCTGGAATTGGAGCGATTTTAAGCAATTTATTATAGGATAACAGCACGCCTGCAGGCGTTCCCTTGCCCCACTTTCAAAGCCATAAAAGGAAAAAAGGCCGCTGCGCATCGTTTTGCGCAGCAGCCTTTGGTGTTTTATGCAGTTTTAAAAGCCCGTGGGCGGGACGTAATAGCTTGGGATAGACCCGCTTCTGGGCGTAGCTGCGGCCTGCTGGCGCAGCGCCGAGCGGGTGACCTCTGCCCAGGAATACTGGGTCATATACTCGCCCCGGTAGGAGTTAAAAGCTGAGCGGTCTCCCCGCAGGAAGTTATAATAATCGCAGTCCACCTTGCTGGTATCCAGCGCCAATGTGCTGCGGCCGCGTACCAGCAGTCCGTTGACCCCTGCATCCTCCAGCGTATGGCTGAGGTCAAAGATCAAGTTGCGCAGGTGGCTGTGCAGCGAAGCAGTATCGGGCTTATCTTCCCACAGAACAGCCAGCATCTCGCCGTTGGTACAGGTGGCACCGTTGCGGTCCACAAGGTAGGCCAGCAGCTCCTTGCTCTTGCTGCGCTTGAAGGAGAGCGGACGCCCACCCACAAAGATCTCAAAGTTGCCGAAGCACTGAATCTTGATGCCCACAGGTGCCGTTTCCGGCGGGTAACGCAGGTTTTCCAGCACATTGCGCACATCGGCCTCGTTGGCGGGCTTGAGCAGAAAACCGCTGACGAAGATCTGCAATGCTTCCAGTGCATACTCCGGGTGCTCGGTGACCACGATGAGGTTGCAGCGGGGCTGCAATTTCTGGATCATGCGGGCAAGGGCAAGGCCATTCATACCCGGCATTTCCAGGTTCAAAAAGGCAGCATCCATCGGGCCCTGCCGCATCCACGTCAGGGCATCGTCGGTCGTCATGGCACTGATATAATCACAGTCCGGTGCCACCCGGCACAGGATGCGGATCAGCGAATTGATCGCAAGCTGACCGTCATCCACAACCAGTATTTTCATAGCTTCACCCCCTGTCTGCTTACGCAAAACAATTCCCCGCTGTTAGTTTAGCACGCCGCAAACTTTTAGGCAAGTTATTTTCTGGAAAAATCCAAAAAAGAAACGTTTTCGGCCAGATATTTGTCCATCTTCTCCTATATCTTCAAGACCTTTCCGCAGCTTCGGTCGCTTTTTTCGACGAAACACCGGAGCATTGCGCGCTCAATTGATATATCAAATCAGCGCTCATTTGTCCCCGCTTCCCGTCGGAAAGCACGGCTTTTCCCCAACAAACACAAGGCCGCTGCACCGGTCTTGTGCAGCGGCCTTGTGAATAATTTGCGTTTGGCGTGCTCTGCGGCGCGCTCCAAACGTTTTTTCACGGGTGCTTCAATGGAGATCCAGTTCCGGCGGGACATCCAGCTGGTCGGAGACATATTTCCCGTTCTTTTTGCGCTGACGCACACACTCGGTAAGCAGATATTCGATCTGCCCGTTCACCGAGCGGAAGTCATCCTCTGCCCAAGCGGCAAGGGCATCGTAGAGTTTAGCATTCAGGCGCAGGGGCACCTGTTTTTTCGGCTCTGCCATATCAGTACAGGCTGCCGCTGTTCACGATGGGCTGGGCATCCCGGTTGCCGCACAGCACCACCAGCAGATTGGACACCATTGCCGCCTTGCGCTCATCGTCCAGTTCCACTACCTTGTTCTCGTTCAGACGATCCAGCGCCATTTCCACCATGCCCACAGCGCCGTCCACGATCATCTTGCGGGCGTCAATGATAGCACTGGCCTGCTGGCGCTGCAGCATGACCGCTGCAATTTCCGGTGCATAGGCCAGATAGGTGATGCGGGCCTCCACCACCTCGATACCTGCCTCTGCCACGTTCTTCTGGATCTCGTCCCGGATGCGGGCTGCCACCACCTCGGAGGAGCCGCGCAGGCTGCCCTCGTCGGCCACGCCGTCGCCGGTGGTGTCCACGTTGGGAGAAACATCATAGGGGTACACTCGCACCACGTTGCGCAGGGCGCTGTCGCACTGCAGGGAGAGATATTCCTTGTAGTTATCCACATTGAACACAGCCTTGGCGGTATCGGTCACGCGCCAGATGACTGCAATGCCGATCTCCACCGGGTTGCCCAGACAATCGTTGATCTTCTGGCGGGAGTTATTCAGGGTCATCATCTTGAGCGAGATCTTTTTGCTCATGAACTCAGCGCTCATCTGAGCATTCTGGCCGTTATTGCCAAACATCGCAGCCACGCTGTTCTCCTTGCTGTTCACATCTCCGCTCTGGCTCAGGCGGGTGCCGGCGGCGGGGTTGACGGCGGTGCAGAAGGGGTTCACCCAGTAAAAGCCCTGTCCCTTCAGGGTGCCGATGTAATCACCAAAGAGGGTGAGCACCAGCGCTTCCTGCGGCTTTAACACCTTGAGACCGCAGAACAGGAAAATGCCTGCGATCCAATACGCAATGGACAAAATCAGCAGCGGAATGCCCAGAAGCATCCGGTCTGCATTCAGCAGGGTGATACTGTAAATGAATAGGGCAATAGACACCACATAGCCCAGCAAGGTGAGCAGCAGCATGGCCATACCGTTTTTGCGGGTATTCAAAATTTTCTCTTCCATAACAAGTCCCTCCTTATCAGGGTCGGAAGCATTTCTTTCTGATATCAAAATCATATCATTTTATAAAACGTCTGTCAAGTACTTCCAACAAAAAAATCCCCGCCTGCCCGGGCACAACAGGCAAAGCGGGGTCAAGCATTATGTGTGCGCCGGGCAGACAGGGTTTCAGGCGTCTGCCTGCGCGTCTGTCTGCGCTTCTCCCCCAATCAGTACCACGGCAACATCATTGACGTTGGTACCGGTAGCGCCAGTGATAATTAGTCCCTCCACCGCCTGCAAGGCGTGGTAGGCATCGTTGTTTTGCAGGGTGTCGAACACGTTCCAGCCCTTTGCCGCCAGTGCGGCGACGGTGTCGCCGTCCGCATAGCCGCCGGCGGCATCGGTGGGGCCGTCGGTGCCGTCACTGCCCACCGAGAACACCGCCGCGTTTTGTCCGTCCAGTGCCGGGGCTGCGGCCAGCGCCAGCTCCTGATTGCGTCCGCCCAGCCCCTTGCCGGTCAGGTGCACCACCGTTTCCCCGCCCGCGATAAAGGCCAGCTTTTTCCCCTGCCCCGCATGGGTGCGGGCGATGGCACCCAGAAAGCTGCCCGCCTCCTTGGCTTGGCAACAGAGCCGGTCGGTGAGGAGCAGCGGTGCATAGCCCAGCTCCCGGCAGGCTTTGGCGGCGGCAGCGCAAAGCTCCCGGACGCTGCCGGTGATCTGCGTGGTCACGTTATCAAGAGCTTTCGGCGTTTCCTGCGTCAGCAGCGCCTTCGCCTGTTCTGACAGGTTCAGGTGGTATTTCTCCGCAATGGCAAGCGCTTGTGCACAGGTAGAGCTATCCGGCACCGCCGGGCCGCTGGCGATCATATCCAGCGGGTCGCCCAAAATATCGCTGAGCACGATGCTGAACACCCTTGCGGGCGCACAGTGCTGCGCGAACCGCCCGCCCTTGACCCCGGACAGCCGCTTGCGGATGGTGTTCATCTCCACGATATCGGCTCCGCTGGCAAGGAGCTGATTGGTAATGTCCTGCAATTCCCCGCCGGAGACAAGCGGCTTTTCAAACAGGGCGCTGCCGCCGCCGGAAAGCAGAAACAGCACCGTATCCTCTGCGGTCAGTCCCTGCACCAGCGCTAAAGCTTTTTCGGTGGCTGCAAAGCTGTTGTCATCCGGCACGGGATGGCCCGCCTCATAACAGCTTATGCCGGGGATTTCGCCCTTTACATGGCCGTACTTGGTCACTACCACGCCGCCGTCCACGCGCCCTAGTGCCTCCACGGCGGCGTGTGCCATCTGCCATGCGGCCTTGCCTGCCGCCACCAGCAGCACCCTGCCGCCCCTCGGCTGAAAGTTTTCCAGCGCGCGGCACACCGCTTTATCCGGCAGCACTGCCTGAATGCTGGAGCGAATGATTTCATCTGCATCCCGCCGCAATGTGGTATTCATAATATGCCCCTCCTCACAGAATCTGCCCGAACTCTGCGGCACATTCCATCAGCAGCCGCAAGGTTCTGTTATTTTTTGATAAATGCAAGTCTGCTTTCCGTAGGAAACAAATAATCCGAACCCATCTCCTATCGGAAACAAGTTCGGATTATTTTTGTTTGGTCCGAGTGGCGAGAATCGAACTCACGGCCTCTTGAACCCCATTGTGCTTCTCTCGAAAACACAATGTACAATCCGATACTGCCTAGACTCAGTATCGTTAAATTTCAAATGTATTATATCATTCTGTTTCATTGGATGTCAAGACGTTTCATTCCTTTTGTGGTCAAATTGTGGTCAAACGGCCCCGACAAATGACCTTTCTCCCCCGGCTAAGTTACATCGCGCAATTTCGATTTTCATCAATCGAAGTTGCGCTTTTTTATTTGCACGAATTATCTATTCGGAAAAAACGGAAAATTTTTGTTCCAACTTGGGTATACTCCTGTTGTGTCCGACATGAAGAAAATCGTTCAGAGAACTGTTGCATTGTCTTTCCCCAAATGGACGTTAGCCGTATGGGATATGGATACTGCAACATTATATATGGTCAAATAC
>CAJMQZ010000055.1 GCA_905215595.1 uncultured bacterium | reverse complement strand
CTCACAGGTCTGCTCCTGATTGATCATGCTCACCTTGCCGGTCATGATGCGGAACCGGGTGTTCAGGCCGGTGATGCGGTCGTAGGCAGAGCGCAGATACTTGTTGGGCAGGGTGCTCATCAGCAGCTCGTGGAAGTCATCGTCCGACTCGCAGAAGTCCTCGATGCGCTCGCTGTGGTGCATCAGTTCAGTGTAAGCCTCCAGCTGCTCCCGGGGGATGGCGCTGCCGTAAGTACGCAGAGCGTAGGGCTCCACCAGCAGACGCATCTCAAACATGCTGTGCACGTCCTCTTCGGTGATGCCGGAGACCATCAGACCCTTTTTGGGCAGAATGGTGATCAGCCCCTCCTGCTCCAGACGCCCCAGTGCGTCCCGCATGGGGGTGCGGCTGATGTTGCCCATCTCGGCGCAAAGCTTCTGCTCGTTCAGAAACTCGTTGGGGCGGTACTCGCAGTTCAAAATCTTGGTTTTGAGGTACTGGTACGCCTGCAGCTTCAGGCTGAGCTTTGCCTGTGCTTCCTGCTCTTTCATAAGCACACTCTCCTATTCTTCGTTGTCTTCTTCTCCAAAAACGTTCCAAAACGTCCGAACCGGCAGCGCAAACCCACCGCTGCCGGTTTCTTCTTCTTCTTCATGTTCAGCCAGCTTGTATCCCGACTGCAATCCAACCACTTTATCTAGTATATTATTTCACATTAGGGCATTTTTTACAAGACTTTTTGCTTAACTTTGGCGTGTTTTCCGTTTTACACAAAGATTACACCCCATTTTTGCTACTTTTTACAATGTTTTTTGTGCTTGTCGCCAAACAGACAGACTTTTTGCCCGCTTCTTTTGCATCCAAGCGCAAACTGTGCTACAATAGGGCTGAAAAACAACACATCTACACCGGAAAGGACCGAATTTCTCATGGCACGAAGCGATGGCTACAACACCCGCACCCGGCAGCTCATCTTGGATTACCTCATCAACAACCGCCAGCACGCAGTAAGCGCCTCCAACATTCTGGAACATCTGGAGGCGCAGGGCGCAAGCCCCAACCCCACCACCGTGTACCGCTATCTGGACAAACTGGCGGGCGAGAAGCGCATTATGAAATATGTAGCCGACAAAGGCGAGCGGGCGGTGTTCCAGTATGTGGACGAGGGACGCCACTGCCGGGAGCACCTGCACCTCAAGTGCGTGCAGTGCGGACGCATCTATCACCTGGACTGCCATTTTATGGATGAGGTGCGCGCTCACCTTATGGCAGAGCACGGCTTTACCCTGCAATGCGAGGGCAGTGTGCTGTACGGGCTGTGCCGTCATTGCGCGCAGAACGCGGCACCGTCCGCAGCGGAAGAACAGCCTGCCAAAAAATGCGCCTGCTGTGTTGACACGGACAAAAACCCGTGATACAATGCAAACAATAAAAGCGTTGACCGGGAAAAGTAAGGTTTCAGGTTTTTCTTGCAGAGAGCGCGGGACGGTGGAAACCGCGCAGAAAACGAAGCCCGAAGAACACCCGTGAGCCGCTCCCTGAACCTGCATGTGCAGCAGTAGGGGCAGACGTGCGCCGCTCGTTATCGCGGCAGTGCTTTCAACGGGGAGAGCGCACAAAAGTGACTGGCATGGTTTTATGCCGGTAATTTAGGTGGCACCACGGATACGGCAGCATATTCGTCCTAGCGATTGGGATGAATGAGCTGCCGTATTTTTTATTTAAAAAGAGGGGTAAGAAATATGTGTTGTGTTATGGGCTATACCGGGCACGATCTGAGTGCCGCCAAATTCAAGGAATACCTGCTGCGCACGGTCATGCGCGGCCCGGACGACCAACGTGTGGTGGAAGGGCCTTTTGGTCTGATGGGCTTTGGCCGCCTTGCCATCATGGGCCTGACGCCGGAAGGCATGCAGCCGTTCTACCGCGGTGCCGACTGTGTGGTGTGCAACGGCGAGCTGTACGGCTTCCGCTTTGAGAAAGAGATCCTCAAACGCCGCGGCTACAAGTTCCAGTCCGACTGCGACTGCGAGATCCTGCTGCCGCTGTACTATGAGTACGGTCTGGATATGTTCCGCCACATGGACTCCGAGTTCGCGCTTATCATGTACGATTCCCGCAAGGACCGGCTCATCGCCGCCCGCGACCCCATCGGCATCCGTCCGCTGTTCTACGGCTACTCCAAGTCCAGCCACAAGATTGCCTTCTCCTCCGAGATGCGCAACCTGATCGGCTGGTGTGATGAGATCCGTCCCTTCCCCATTGGCAGCTACTACTGCGACGGCCGCTTTGTGCGCTACGAGGACATTGCGGACGTGCCCGCCCCCATGCAGGACGATATGCCCACCATCCTGCAGAACATCCGCGAAAAGCTCATCGCCGGTGTGGAAAAGCGGCTGGACGCCGATGCGCCCGTGGGCTTCCTGCTTTCCGGCGGGTTGGATTCCTCGCTGGTGTGCTCCATTGCCGCCAAAAAGCTGGGCAAGCCCATCCGCACCTTTGCCATCGGCATGGACACCGATGCCATCGACCTGAAATACGCCCGGCAGACTGCGGACTATCTTGGCAGCGAGCACCACGAGATCATCATCAACCGTGAGATAGTGCTCAGCAGCTTGGAAGAGGTCATCCGACTGCTGGGCACATGGGATATCACCACCATCCGCGCCAGCATGGGCATGTACCTGCTGTGCAAGGCCATTCACGAGCAGACCGATGTGCGTGTGCTGCTGACCGGCGAGATCTCGGACGAGCTGTTCGGCTACAAATACACCGATTACGCCCCCACTGCCGACGCCTTCCAGCAGGAGAGCCAGAAGCGCATCCGGGAGCTGTACATGTACGATGTGCTGCGGGCAGACCGCTGCATCTCCTCCAACAGCATCGAGGCGCGGGTGCCCTTTGGCGACCTGGATTTTGTGCGCTACGTCATGGCCATCGACCCGGAAAAGAAGCTGAACCGCTACGGCAAGGGCAAGTATCTGCTGCGCAAGGCCTTTGAGGGCGACTGGCTGCCGCCGGAGATCCTGTGGCGCGAGAAGGCCGCCTTCTCGGATGCCGTGGGCCACAGCATGGTGGATGATATCAAGGAGTATGCCGAGAGCCTTTACACCGACGAGGAGTTCCAGCTGCGCCGGGCGAACTATTCGGCCCACTGCATGCCGTTCACCAAGGAAAGCCTGTTCTACCGCGAAATTTTTGAGAAGTACTACCACGACCAGAGCCGCACCATCGTGGGCTTCTGGATGCCCAACAAAGCATGGCCGGGCTGCAATGTCAACGATCCCTCTGCCCGCGTGCTGGCAAACTATGGTGCTTCCGGCGTATAACGCCAGAGCATTTTGAATGCGCTTCGCTGTGCTTTGCGCATAAATAGCGGAAAACATATTTTATTAGAACAACGTCGGACAGCCCGCGGGCTGTCCGACGTTGCGTTTTTACAAAAAAGCCCCCGCCGACAGAGGGAAAAAAGTGTCGGCGGGGGCTCGGGGAAATGTCAAATCAGAGGTTCAGGGCTCAGTCGTCTGCGGCCTCATCCAGATTGCCCAGCTTCTTGGCCTGCTCCACAACGGCAGGCACCAGCATCTCGGGCAGGGTCTCATAGCGGGCAAACTCGGTGGTGAACCAGCCGCGGCCCTGCGTGGTCTGCCGGATAAAGGTGGTAAAGTTTGCAAGCTCTGCCAGCGGCACCTCGGCAATGATAGTCTGCAAGCCGTCCTCGTCCGGCTCCATGCCCAGCACACGGCCACGGCGCTTGGTCACATCACCCATGATATCGCCGGTGTTGTCGTTGGGCACATGGGCTTTCAGGGTGTGGATGGGCTCCAGAATGACGGGGCCCGCCTCCGGCATAGCGGCTTTATAGGCCAACTTTGCAGCCATGATAAAGGCCATTTCAGAGCTGTCCACCGGGTGGTAGCTGCCGTCCAGCAGGGTGGCCTTCAGGCCGACCACGGGGTAACCGGCCAGCACGCCCTTTTCGGCAGCCAGACGCACGCCCTTTTCCACGGCGGGGAAGAAGTTCTTGGGCACACTGCCGCCGAACACCTTTTCCTCGAACACCACCTGCTCGCTGTCGCAGGGCTCGAAGTTGATGATAACGTCACCGAACTGGCCATGACCGCCGGTCTGCTTCTTGTGGCGGCCCTGTTTCTGGCAGGCCTTGCGGATGGACTCACGGTAGGCAATGCGGGGAGCTTCCAGACCGATCTCCACGCCGAACTTGTTCTTCAGCTTGGCCTTGACCACGTCCAGATGCTGCTCGCCCAAGCCGCCGATGACCTGCTGATGGGTCTCGGCGTTGTTGATGTAGCACAGGGTGGGATCTTCTTCCATCAGGCGTGCCAGTGCGCTGGAGATCTTGCCCTCGTCGCCCTTCTTGGCCACGGTAACAGCCATGAACAGGCTGGGCTTGGGGAATACAGGGGCGGGCAGCTTGACCACGCGGTCTGCATCGCACAGGGTATCGCCGGTCTTTGCGCTCACCAGCTTTGCCACTGCGCCGATATCACCGGCACCGATGCCGTCGTTTTCGATCTGCTTCTTGCCAAGGACAGTCAGGGGCTTCGTGATCTTTTCCACCTCGCCGGTGCGGGCGTTGGTCAGCGGCTCGCCTGCGGTCACCTTGCCGCTGATAACACGCAGATAGCTCAGCTTGCCCACGAACGGGTCGGCCACGGTCTTAAAGACGTAGGCGGCAGTGGGCTCGTCCTCGGTGCAGTGCAGTTCCACCGGCTCGCCGTTGGCGTCCTCAGCCAGCGTGCTGG
Source organism: uncultured bacterium (assembly GCA_905215595.1). Lineage (GTDB taxonomy): Bacteria > Bacillota > Clostridia > Oscillospirales > Ruminococcaceae > Faecalibacterium. The sequence goes on along the minus strand of CAJMQZ010000055.1, from coordinate 8,291 downwards.
CCTCGTGCTCCGGGCTGGGCAGCAGCTTGTGCATATTGAACAGCAGCATATCCAATGCCTGCATATTCACGGCGCTGCCGCAGAACACGGGGGTGATCAGGCCGTCCTTAACGCCCTTTCGCATACCCTCCACGATCTCCTCGGTGGTAAAGGGCTCGCCGCCGAAGAACTTTTCCATCAGCTCATCGTCGGTTTCCGCAATGGCCTCGCCCATGGCCTCGATCAGGCCTTGGAAGCGGTGGCCGATGTCCGGCAGGTCCACCTGGATCTGCTTGCCACCCTCGTACTTAAAGGCCTTCTGGCTGAACAGGTTGATGTACACAGGGGTGCCGTCATCCAGCTTTGCGGGCACGACGCAGGGGCAGACGGTGGAGCCGAAGCGGATCTTCATATCCTCAAGGATCTTGAAGTAGTTGGCGTTTTCCAGATCGCACTTGGACACGAACACCATGGTGGCCTTGCCGTTCTTGCGGGCCAGCTGGAACGCCTTTTCTGCGCCCACGGTAACACCGCTGCGGCCGGACACGCACACCAGCACGCTCTCGGCGGCGCGGATGCCCTCGTACTCACCTGCTTCAAAGTCGAACAGACCTGGTGCATCAATCAGGTTGTACTTGATGCCCTCGTACTCCACCGGCACAACGGAAGCCGACAGGCTGGCCTTGCGCTTTGCTTCCTCGGGATCAAAGTCCGAAATCGTGGTACCGTCCTCAACCCGGCCCATACGCTCGGCAGCGCCCGAAAAATAGACCAGTGCTTCGGTCAGCGTGGTCTTGCCGCTGCCGGCATGGCCGGCAATCAGAATATTGCGGATGTTGTTGCTTGCGTATTTCATATCGGTTTTTCCCTCATTTCCGCCGCACGGAGCGTTCTCTCCGTTTTTGTGGCATATTTTACAAAGATAATACCACACTCGAAACGATTTTTAAATATATCGTTTCAAAATTTGGCAAAAACGCCTGCCAAACTTCCGGGCACCGTTTTGTGCAAGTTGACATTTGGGTGTAAAACAGCCGGGCAGAAAAAGCAGAACTCCCGGCAGCGCGTACAGGCGCGAAACCGGGAGTTTTCGTTGCAAATATGCGGGTTTTATGGTATGCTGTAAGTGCCGCTTCGGCGGTAAGGGCGTTGATTGCATAATCGGTGGTCTAGCTCCTTCCGGCTGCGCGCCAGAGGGGACGAAAAACTTTTTGCTTCCCCTGACGCGAAAGCGGAAAGGGGGGGATACCTCATGACGTTTGAACAGGTCGTGCTGTTGCTCACGCTGCTTGGCGGAGCAATCTACATTACCTTCGAGGTCACATGGACGATTTCCAACGGCAAAAAGAAATGACCGCTCATGCCCTCAGAAAGCAAGCGGTCATTCTTTACGACTGATTAGCCGGATGAGGAGCTGACCATTGCAGTCAGCGCTCTTTCTATTCGTAGTATAGTCTATTTTTCCGGGTTTGTCAAGCCGCAGACCCGCCAGAAGAGGCAGGAGGTTTTACGCGATGAAACGCGAGGATTATATCAACTGGGACGAATATTTTATGGGCATTGCGCTGCTTACCGCCATGCGCTCCAAAGACCCTAACAGTCAGGTGGGCGCGTGCATCGTAAGCCCGGAAAATAAGATCCTTTCCTTAGGCTACAACGGGATGCCCATGGGCTGCAGCGATGACGAGATGCCTTGGGAGCGAGAGGGCGCCCCCCTGCAGACCAAGTATATGTACGTCTGCCACGCCGAGCTGAACGCCATTCTCAACAGCGCCCACAACAACCTGAAGGGTGCCCGGGTGTATGTGACCCTGTTTCCCTGCAACGAGTGCACCAAGGCCATCATCCAGTCCGGCATTGCCGAGGTGGTGTACTACGGCGACAAGTACCACGACAGCGATTCCAGCATTGCAGCGCGGTTCATGTTCGAGCACGCCGGTGTCCGGCTGACCCCCTATAAGCCCACCGGACGCCGGGTAGAGCTGGAGCTGTAAGCATAACCCTTTTATTGCAATTCGCAATAAATTATGTTATTCTACTCATAAGACGCTGATTGCATCATTGGTGGTCATGCTTTCTGTCCCGTATCGCTGATTCTTCCTGTACATGGAACGAAGCAGAGGTTCAGGGAGGGAAACTTTTTTGAAGAAAACTTCCCTGCGCCTTGAAGGCGAAGGGAGGGATATCGTTTGAATCTGACAGAAGTTTTGAATCTTCTCATGGTCATTCTCACACTGTTGGGACTGATTTTGGAAGTAGTCCGTCTGACCGTCGAGGTCATGGATAAGAACTCGCAGAAGAAAAATGACGACAACAAAAAAGATTGACCGCCTCCAGAGTTCCAGCCTGAGCGGTCAATCTTTTGACTAATATGGGACGGAAAGCTGACCTATGCAGTCAGCGTCCTTCTGTTTATAGTATAGCCTTCTGTGTGTTCTTTGTCAAGACAATCGGGAAGGTTCCCTCTTGACCTTCCCGATGCAACGTATTATAATAGGATCAAAGCTTGAATAAATATTCAAGAATATTTGCATAGAGAGGGAAATATACAATGGAGCTGAAAAATCGCAGCTTTTTGAAGCTATTGGACTACACCCCTGCCGAGATCGGGCAACTGCTGGAGCTGGCCGCTGACCTGAAAGCCAAAAAGAAGGCCGGTATCCGTCACGACCAGCTGCGGGGCAAAAATATTGCTCTGATCTTTGAAAAGACCTCCACCCGCACCCGCTGCAGCTTTGAGGTCGCCGCCCACGATCTGGGCATGGAAGTGACCTATCTGGACCCCTCCGGCAGCCAGATCGGCAAAAAGGAGTCCATCGCCGATACCGCCCGGGTTCTGGGACGGATGTTTGACGGCATCGAGTACCGGGGCTACGGCCAGCAGATCGTGGAGGATCTGGCAAACTACGCCGGTGTTCCGGTGTGGAACGGCCTGACCAACGAGTTCCACCCCACCCAGATCTTGGCCGATTTCCTTACCATTCAGGAGCATTTCGGTCATCTGAAGGGCATCCACTTTGTTTACTTTGGTGACGCCCGCTACAACATGGGCAACAGCCTGATGGTGGGCTGCGCCAAGATGGGCCTGCACTTTACCGCCTGCGCCCCCAAAAAGTACCAGCCGGATGCCGCGCTTGTGGAACAGTGTCAGGCTATTGCCGCCCAGACCGGGGCTACCCTCTCCTTTGAGGAGGATCCCGTCAAGGCAGCAAAAGGCGCGGACGTGCTGTACACCGATGTGTGGGTGTCCATGGGCGAGCCGGTAGAAGTCTGGGCAGAGCGCATCCACGATCTTGCCACCTACCAGATCAATCAGGATCTGATGAATATTGCAGGCCCGGATGCAGTATTTATGCATTGCCTGCCCGCCTACCACGACCACAAGACCACCGTAGGCAAGGAGATGGGCGAACGCTTTGGCCGCGACGCCATGGAGGTGACCGACGAGGTATTTGAAGGCCCCCAGAGCATCGTGTTTGACGAGGCCGAGAACCGGATGCACACCATCAAGGCGGTCATGGCGGCTACCCTAGGGTATGAGGAATGATGTATTCCGCTTATGCGGAATATGATGAGCCTACGGCAATGATGTTGTGCGCGGTGCGCACAAATGATAAAATGCGCAAGCAAAAACCCTGCGTGAAAAATCACGCAGGGTTTTTGCTGTTGTTTTCCATTATATTCATGCCTGCGCAGCAGGTGCATCATTTGTTCCGCAGGAACAACCTCATTGCGCAGCACATCATTGCCGCAGGCTCATCATTCTGAAACTGCATTCTGCAGCTTCAGCACGCCTGCCTGCGTCAGGCGCTTACGCAGCAGCGCACCCACGATGCAGGACACCACGATCTTGCCCAAGTCCAGCGCAATGAAGGGGTAGACGCAGACCGTCAGCGCGTAGCCCAGCTCACACTGCATCTGGAACACGAACCATGCCGTGCCCAGCACATAGCAGGCGGCATCGCCCAGCACCAGACCCACAGCGGAAACCACCGGGTTGCCCTTGCTCTTTTCAATGAACATACCACCGATGAAGGCCAGCAGCAGATAGCCTACCAAATAACCGCCGGTAGGGCCTGCCAGCTTGGCAAGGCCGGCACCATAGCCGGAGAACACCGGAATACCGATGGCGCCCAGTGCCAGATAGATGACCACGCTCAGGGTGCCGAACTTCGGCCCCAGCAGCCATGCGGTCAGGCAGATCACAAAGTTTGCCAACGAGATGGGCACGGCTCCGATGGGCACGGTCAGCGGCCCCAGCACGCACAGCACGGCAGCCATCACCGCAGTGACAGCCATCTGATAAGTAGTCAGTTTTTTGTCTTTCATGGTCAGTTTCCCCTCTGTTTTTTCATTTTGCAAGGCATCTGTGCTCGAGTATACCGCACCGGTGCGCCGCAGGTCAACGGAAAAGTTTGCAAAGGGTTTACAATCAGAATTTTGATTGTAATACTGTGGAAAGTATGTTAAAATAAAAATGCCGCCGGAAACGGCGGCGGGTGCTGTCTGCATAAAAAGGTGGTCTAACGTCCTCCGGTAAGTGTCCGGGGGCTGTGAAACCTTATTGCTCGGTTCCCCCGGACGCAAATGCGAAAGGGGGGATGCGTCATGGTGTTGAACGATGTTCTGCAACTGCTTGTCGTCATCGGCGGTACAGTGGGAATCACGTTTAAAATCTCATGGGCGATCTTTCAGGAGATCCATAACAATAAGAAATGACCGCCCACAGTCTCACAAACACTGAGCGGTCATTCTTATTGACTACTTAGCCGAAGGAAACTGACCCTTGCAGCCAGCACCCTTTCTATTTGCAGTATAGCCCATTTTGCACGAAATGTCAAGAAAAACACGGAGGTCCCCATGGGTGGAGGTCATGTATCGCGGCCAGATTTCGGGATGCCGCTGCCGGATGCGGCGTACCCGCTGACCGAGTTCTATCTGCTGGCGCAGCAGGCGTTGGAAAAAAGCGGCAGCTTTATGCTGCCCGCCCTCTACGCAGGGCTGCATGCCCCCGCCCGGCGCATCTACCGGGAGGAGGCCGCCGGGTATCTGCAGCTTGCGGCAGCTCCGGCAGAGGGCCTGACCCGGCTGCTCTCCCCTGCTCGGATGCAGCTTTTATACAGCAGCTTGCAGGTGCAGCCGGACGGCACCCCCGCCGCCCTTTTGCTGACCGAGGAATGTACCCGTCTGACCGTGGCGGTGCAGCTGCTGCCGCCCTTTGTGTGGGAGGACCCGCTGCCGCCGCTGCCGGATGTTCCGGCGGCGCTCACCCTGCAATTGACCATGCAGGACGTGGTAGCCATCGACACCGCCCCCGCCGCACTGGCGCACAAGCTGGTGCACAGCGCCGACGGCAAATGCTGGCTGCATCACCCCAAGGCAGAGACCTTTCTCTCCGAGCGGCTGGCCTTGCTGCAAAGGGTCTATAAATAAGGAGGGGCACCCTCCCCTCTTTTCCTTTCTACGATTCCGTGGTATACTGACCGGTAAACCGGCAGGATATCCAACCCCTGTCGGAGAACGTGGACGTGCCTTGCGGTACGGTGCGTCCGGCACACAAAAAATGGAAGGAACCGGGTTTTGTTCTGCAATAATCGGGGATGCTGAGCCGTATATCAAGTGAACGTCCCCGTGAGAACCACAAACATTCCATCGAGAAGCCCGCTTCCGGGCATCCAAGGAGAGTTTATACAATGGGACAGCTGACCAGAAACGAAGTATTTACCTTGTCGGTGCAGCGTTACAGCGACACCGTCTACCGCACTGCGGTACATAATTGCCGCTGCACAGCCGATGCTGAGGATGTGGTGCAGGATGTATTTGAAAAACTGCTGCACTACAACGGCATCTTTGAGAGTGAGGAGCATCTCAAAGCATGGCTGCTGCGGGTGGCAATCAACCGCTGCCGGGACCTGACCCGCGCCGCCCACCAAAAGGACACTGAACTGGACGAGAACCTGCCCGCCCCCGATGTCCTCGCGGAGGACGGCAGCGTGCTGGATGCTATCCGCACCCTGCCGGAAAACTATCGCAATGCCATCTATCTGCACTACTACGAAGGATACACTGCGGCAGAGATCGGGCGGATGATGGCGGTGCCCACAAACACGGTACTAAGCTGGCTGCGGCGCGCACGGGCACAGTTACATACGATGCTGAAGGAGGAGATCGAAGATGAGGTGGTATGAATATAAGATGGAGGTCGATGACCTTGCTGCCCCGGACGATCTGAAGGCAAAACTGCTGGCCATGACCGACACCCTGACTGCGGAGGAAAAGGCTGAACCCATGATGGCCGCCCCTGCCCCGCAGACCGCTGCACCCGCAGCACCCTTGAACACCGAAGCCAAGAAGAAAAAGCCCATCCACTTCCCGGTAAAGCAGCTGGGCACGCTGGCTGCCTGTCTGGCCGTGTGCGTGCTGGGTTACAGCACCCTGCATCTGGGCATCGGGATGGGCAGCGCCAAAAGCAGCGCGCCCGCCCTGTACGCAGCCGAAGGCGCTGCCGACAGCTCTGCTGCCTCTGTGGCAGCGGGCGGGTTTGATCTCCAGCATGCCGCGCTGGACAGCACCCCCGAGGCGGTGAATTACAGTCTGGATGCAGACGACCGCTCTCTGGAAACGGAGTACAGCGGCACCGGCAGCACCGAGGCTGCTGCGCCTGCGGTGGACAGTGCCAAGATCATCTACACCGCCAACCTGACACTGGAAAGCAAGGACTACGAAACAGCCCTCAGTGCACTGGACAGCGCTCTTGCCGAGGCGGGCGGCTATCTGGAATCCAGCAGCGAGTACACGCGCACCGGTTCCAGCCGCTCCGTAAGCCTGACCTACCGGGTGCCGCAGGCCAGCTACCAGAGCTTTCTGGAGGCTGTGGCCGCTGCCGGTAATGTGACCTACCGCAGCCAGCAGGCCGATGATGTGACCACCCAGTATATGGACGTGTCCGCGCGGCTTTCTAACCTGCAGGCGCAGCGCACCCGCTTACAGCAATTGCAGGCACAAGCCGAAACTCTTTCGGATCTATTGCAGATCGAGGACTCCCTCACCGAGGTGCAGTCCCAGATCGAAAGCTGGCAGAGCCAGCTGGACTGGTACAGCGATCAGGTGCAGCAGTGCACCGTGTATATCGACCTGAACGAGGTGCAGACCTACACACCCGCCGACGAGGGCTTTTTCTCCCGCATCGGCACCGCCTTTACCGCTGGCTGGGGCAACTTTGTAAACGGCTTGCAGCAGTTCGTGGTAGCGTTGGCCTCCGTCTGGCCGCTGGCAGTGCTGGCGTGTGCCGCTGTTGCCGTGGCACTTGCATGGCGCAAAAAGCACCCAAAGAAGTGACCTCATAAATTTTCCGCATAAAGGCTTCCCCCGGCCAGGGGGAAGCCTTTTGTTCACCCCGTTGAAAAAAACACCCCTGTCCCGCCGGGCTGCTGCACCGGGAAACAGGGGTTGTTTTGTATATTTTACGGCACTTATTACACGCCGGAATATGCCGAGAAGCCGCCGTCCACCGGCAGGCAGATGCTGGTGATGAAACCGGCTGCATCATTGTTCAACAAAAACAGCAGCGCGCCCACAAGGTCTTTCTCGCTGTCGCCGAAGTGTCCCATGGGGGTGGCGGCAAGGATCTTTTTGGTGCGGTCAGTGGGGGTGCCGTCCTCGTTGAAGAGCAGCTTTGCGTTCTGCTCGCTGGCAAAAAAGCCCGGGGCAATGGCGTTGACCCGGATGCCCACCTTGCTGAAGTGCACCGCCAGCCACTGGGTAAAGTTGGTCACAGCAGCCTTGGAGCCGGAGTAGGCGGGGATCTTGGTCAGGGGCAGGTAGGCATTCATGCTGGAAATGTTCAGGATGTTGCAGCCCTCGCGGCCTACCATCTGGCGGGCAAAGGCCTGCGTGGGCAGCAGCGTGCCGATGAAGTTCAGGTTGAACACCATCTCCACGCCGCTCTCGTCCAGATCAAAAAAGGTGACGGTGTCGCTTTCCAGATTGGCTAGAGTATAACAGAAAAAGACAGCCTTTGCCAGAACATTCTTAATTATGAACGTCCCGCTGCACAAGGCCATTGAGCATAACGCGGTGCACCTCTTTTATGTGGATAAAATTTCCTCCAGCTACGCCCGCCGCATCGAAGCGCTGGATACGGTGGAGGACGTGCAGGCCGCGTCTAGAATGTGTTCAACGTCGCACTGCTCTGGCTGTTCCCGCCTCAAAAAGTCACAAAGACCAAAAAAGCAGGTTGAATTCATAGAATTCAACCTGCTTGGTGGTTGCGGGGGCCGGATTTGAACCAACGACCTTCGGGTTATGAGCCC
>CAJMQZ010000054.1 GCA_905215595.1 uncultured bacterium | reverse complement strand
CAAAATTGCAGGACGGAACGGTCTGTCTGCTGCAATTTGACTATGCCGTGCCCTACGCCGCCCCTGCGCTGCGGGGAAAGCTGCCAGATGTGCAGACGGTGCACTGCATTCTGGGCATTCTGCTGCTGGTGGGAGCGGTGGTGTGGAGCACCCACCGCTCCAGAAAGTTTCTGGCCCGGGAGACGGCCCGCCTGACCGAGGTCTCCCGGCAGGTGGCTGAGAAAAAAGGCGTGGAAGAGATCGATTTTTCCGGGGCGCAGGTGCGGGAATACGCCGAGACACTGGCTGCCCTGCAGACCATGGGGCAGGAGCTGACGGCCAGCCTGCAGGCCCAATGGAAAATGGAGCAGCAGCAGCGGGAGCAGATCATCCAGCTTTCCCATGAGCTCAAAACGCCGCTGGCCGTCATTGAGGGCAATGCCGACCTGCTGGCCGAGGACGTGGCCCTGACCCCGGAGCAGCGGGAACAGGTGGAGGCCATCCTGCGGGGCACCGAGCAGACCCGGACCTATCTGCTCAAGATCCGTGCTCAGGTGCAGACACCGCTGAAGTATAAGCGGCCCTGAGCAGACCCGAATGATGAAAAAGGAAGCCGCCCGGCTGTGTGGGAACGCCCGCATGGCCGGGCATTTTGCATTGCAGGAGCAGGAAAAATATGGTATCGTAAAAAACGATAGGGTTTGAAAATAGAGGGGAAAATGAACACTTACAGCCATTCGTTCGTCTATCCAAAAAAGAGAGGGGAAAAACAATGAATTTTGAAGAGACAGAAGACCTTTACAATGTTTACCGTGGGATCCTGCGGAACAATCGGAGCTTTCAACCGGGAAAGAGCACGGCGGTGGAATATCGCATGGACTGCCCGGAGTATGCCGACCTCCTGAAAAAGTATCCCTTTGAGAAAATTGCAGGAAAAGGCACGGACCTGCAGCGGGCAATTCGGGTGCTGAAATACCTCTCGCCTAAGCTGACGCACAGCCCGTGGTACGACGGCCGTGTGGACTGCAACGCCCTGGCGCTTTTGGATTACAGTCTGGATAAACCGGAACAGGGCATCAACTGCCTGAATAAGGCCAAAATTCTGGAGGAGGTCTGCCTGGCACTGGGAATCTACGCACGGCGTGTGCGCTTCCTGCCCTATTCTCCCTTCGATTTTGATTGTCACGTTGTCACGGAGATCTACGACCGGTCGCAGGAAAAGTGGTGTATGCTGGATCCGACGACCAACGGGTATCTGGTAGATGAGAAGGGCACGATCCTGAGCCTGCTGGAAGCCAGAGAGCGGATGGCAGACACCCGATTTGTGACGTATTGCAAGGCGACGAGCCGGGAAAAGGATCTGCAGAAGCTCTACCGGAAAAATATCGCAAGGACCGCTTACTATGCAAAGAATCTGTTCCGCATTCAGGTGGACGCGGTCTCGCAGTTTGGAGAGAGTGGAAACTGGCTGAATTTCCCGCCGGAGCACTTTTCTATCCGGGAATGGAGCGTTGCAAGTGCAGAATACCGGTTGGAGATGGTGCCTGCCTACGCAAAGGAATATGCGGATTTTGATGAAGCCGTCCAGCTGCCGCGGATGCGTGAGGCTGTGGAGCGGACGCGAAACATGGAGGAGCCGGAGGCAATCTCTGCCGCCGCTCTGACCGAAAAGCCGATATCATAAAAAACAGATCGCCGCTGCTTTCCTGACGGAGAGCGGCGGCTTTTTCACACCCGGCGCTCCATGGGCATAGGATGACGCAGACCATGGGGAGGAGGGGCCGGGAATGGACGGACAAAGACGATTTGCGGTGATCGGAACGGACGCGCGGCTGGCGGCGGCAGGCCGGGCGCTGGCCCGTGCCGGGTTTGCGGTGGGCGGGCCGGAGCAGACGGCGCTGGCCGATTACATCTTACTGCCGCTGCCGCTGGACGAGAGCCGCACCCCGCTGGCGGAACTGCTGCGGGCCGCAAAACCGGGGGCGCTGGCACTGGGCGGAAAGCTCTCGGCGCAGGCAAGGCAGATCGCGGCGGAGGCGGGCGTGGAGCTGGTGGACTACTTTGCCCGGGAGGAACTGATCCTCTGCAACGCCATCCCGACAGCAGAGGGCTGCATCGGCATCCTGATGGCGGAGCGGACGCGGACGCTCTGGAACAGCGCCATCCTGCTGGCCGGTTTTGGGCCGGTGGGGCAGGCGCTTGGGGTACGGCTGGCGGCACTGGGCGCACAGGTGACGGTGGCCGCGCGGCGGCCGGCCCAGCGGGCACTGGCGGAGAGTTTCAGCCTGCGGGCGGTGGATCTGGCCCGGCTGGAACAGGCCGCTCCGGCCTTTGACACGGTGGTGAACACCATCCCGGCCCCTGTTCTGACGGAAGCCGTGCTGGCAGCCCTGCGGCCCGGGAGCCTGATCGTGGATCTGGCATCGAAGCCGGGCGGCACTGACTTTGCCGCAGCCCAGCGGCTGGGGCACCGGGCCATCCATGCCCTGAGCCTGCCCACGGCCTGCGCTCCCGAAACGGCGGGCGAGGCTCTGGCCCGGACGGTCTGTGAGATCCTGGCGGAAAGGGAGGGAACACCATGAAAAGGCAATTGTGCGGGACAGTGGCGTTTGCGGTCTGCGGGAGCTTCTGCACGCTGGGCGCGGCGGTGGCTCAGGCTGAACAGCTGGTGCGGCAGGGCTGGGAACTGCTGCCGGTGATGAGCTATGCGGCCTCCGGCCTGAACACCCGCTTTGGCCGGGCGGATGAGTGGAAGGCGCGGCTGGAGACCCTGACCGGCCACAGGGTGCTGGATACCCTGCAGGATGTGGAGCCGCTGGGGCCGCGGCAGCTGGCCCGGGCGCTGGTGGTGGCTCCCTGCACCGGCACCACGCTGGCCCGGCTGGCGGCGGGCCTTTCCGACACGCCGGTCACGCTGGCGGCAAAAAGCCTGCTGCGGGTCGGGTGCCCGGTGCTGCTGGCTGTCTCCACCAACGATGGGCTGGGGGCTTCCGGGGAGAACATCGCCCGGCTGATGCAGCGCAAGCACTATTACTTTGTGCCCTACGGACAGGACGATGCAGCGCAGAAACCCCAGAGCCTGAAGGCGGATCTCACCCTGCTGCCCGCTGCACTGGAGGCTGCCCTGCACGGTCAGCAGCTGCAGCCGGTGCTCCGGGAGTGGAACTGAGGGTTTCTCTTTTCAGAGGGATAAAAATGTGGTATACTATATCATAATATCTTAAGATAGAGGAACTGGAATGAAAAAACACATCGCCATGCTGTGTGCGGTGCTTTTGACCGCACTGGCGGCGTTTGCGCCGGGCGCGGCAGCTGCCGGGCCTGCACTGACGGCCACGGAAGCGTACTGCATCATCGATGCCGACACCGGTCTGGTGCTGGCCCAGCAGAACATGAACGAGGAACTGCACCCGGCATCCATCACCAAGGTGATGACGCTGGGCCTTGCCTGTGAAAAGGCCCAGGGCAAGTGGGACAATGTCAAGCTGACGGTCAGCCACGAGGATGTCTACTCGCTGGCGGGCACCGATTCCAGCCACATCGCCCTGCAGGAAGGGGAGGAAGTGCCCCTGACCGATGCCCTGTATGCCACCATGATGGCCAGCGCCAACGATGGGGCCAACCTGCTGGCCGAATACTTCGGCGGCGGCTCCATTGAGGGCGGTGTGGCCGCCATGAACGCGCAGGCAAAGGAGCTGGGGCTGGAACACACCCACTTTGCCAACCCCCACGGCATCAGCGATGAGGACCACTACACCAGCTGCTATGACATGGCGCAGATCCTGCGCTGGGCGCTGACCCAGCCCGGGTTCGAGACCCTGTTTACCCGGAACGAGATGTACACCATGGGCCCGACCAATGTCCAGCCCGTGACCCGGTACTTCCACCAGCAGGATAAAATGCGGGTGGGCTCCAGCCGGTACTATATCCCGGCCATCCTGGGTTCCAAGATCGGCTACACCAACATTGCCCGGTACAGCTATGTCTGCCTGGCGGAGCAGAACGGCGTGCGGCTGATCTGCGTGACCATGCAGAGCCAGATCAAGACCGACAAATACAACGATGTCCGCACCCTGCTGGACGATGCCTTTGCCCGCTACACCGGCTACACCGAGATCCCTGCCCAGGGCGTGACCGGGGAGCTGGAAGTGGCGGGCGGCGGCAGCACGCTGGGCACGGTGACGGTTTCTGACCCGGGCGTGAAGCTGCTGCTGGCCGACGGCCTGACCGCTGCGGATGTGTCGGTCACGCTGGAACTGCCCGAACGATACCTCTTGGGGGTTGACCCGGCGGTGTATGCGGTGTATACCATTCATGGGCGGGACGTACAGGAAACGGCCAGCGTCCGGGTGCCTGCCGCTGTGACCGGGCTGGAGGAGCTGCTGGCCAAGAGCGCCAACGCCGCCCTGCCCGCCTCCCGGGATGTGGGGCCAAAGAGGATCGCAGGCGGCCTGCTGGCCATCTCAGTCGGTGCCACCGTGCTGGCCGCCCTTGCGGCGTTCGGCGTGGTGCGGCTGAGAATAAAATGGAAGAAACGTAAATCAAAAAGTAAGCACTGACCCGTTTCGCCAGAGGCTCCCCTACCAGGGGAGCTGTCGAGCGAATGCGAGACTGAGAGGTTGTATGAAGGGAAAGCTTCTCCTCTGTCCAACCTCTTCGTCATTGCTGACGCAATGCCACCTCCCCTAGTAGGGGAGGCCTTGGCAGGAAGGGACAGTTTGATCTATCGCGCAAAAGCCCGCAAGGACTTTTCCATATACTACAAACAGACAAAATTTTCTGAAAGAAAACAGAGAGGAAAAAGAAATATGGGCAAGTTTACGTTTACTGAGACCGAGATCCCTGGTGTTGTGGTCATTGAGCCGCAGGTGTTCGGTGATGACCGCGGTTATTTTATGGAGACCTACCAGAAGGATCAGTTTGCTGCTGCCGGCATCGACAAGGAGTTCGTGCAGGACAACCAGAGCCGCTCCACCCGCGGCGTGCTGCGCGGCCTGCACTTCCAGAAGAACCACACGCAGGGCAAGCTGGTGCGCGTAACCAAGGGCGAGGTGTTCGATGTGGCCGTGGACTGCCGCCCCCACAGCGCCACCTTCGGCAAGTGGGTGGGCGTGACCCTTTCCGAGGAAAACAAGAAGATGTTCTACATCCCGGAGGGCTTTGCACACGGTTTTCTGGTGCTGAGCGATGTGGCAGAGTTCTGCTACAAGTGCACCGATGTCTACGACCCCACCAGCGAGGGCGGCATCCCCTACGATGACCCCACCGTGAACGTGCAGTGGCCCGACTGCGGCTGTGAGCACAAGACCAGCGCAAAGGACAAGCTGCATGAGCCCTTTGCAGCCCAGAAGTTTGAATTCTTTGAAAAGTGGTGATAGCCCGTGGCGAAACTGAAAGGAATGTTCAACGGCTTCTGGCGCTACCGCTATCTGCTGTGGAATCTGGTCAGCCGTGATTTCAAGCTGAAATACCGCCGCAGCGTGCTGGGTGTGCTGTGGAGCGTGCTGAACCCCCTGCTGATGTGCCTGGTCTACTGGGCCGTGTTCAGCAGCCTGATGGATATGCGGGGCAGCGGCATCGACAACTTCCCGGTGTTCCTGATGTGCGGTCAGCTGCTCTTCAACTTCTTCAACGAAGCCACCTCCTCCAGCATGAGCAGCGTGCTCAGCGCCGCCCCCCTGCTGAAAAAGGTGTATATCCCCAAGTATATCTTCCCGCTGGAAAAGTGCTGCTTTGCCATGGTGAACTGCGTGTTCAGCTTTGTGGCCCTGCTGCTGGTCATGATCTTTACCGGCGCACCCTTCCACCTCACCCTGATCGAGGCAGTGTACCCGCTGGTGACCCTGTTCTTCTTCAGCCTGGGCGTGGGTCTGTTTCTGGCGGCAGCCACGGTGTTCTTCCGGGACATCATGCACATCTGGAGCGTGTTCATCACGGCGCTGCTCTACTTCTCCGCCATCTTCTATGACCCCACCCAGATGACCTTTTCCATCGGCGGGTTCAACATGCAGCAGATCATCAAGCTGAACCCCATGTACTGGTATATCACCGGCTTCCGCCGCACCCTGATGTGGGGCATCCCGCTGGATCTCAACATGTTTGCGGTCTGCGGCATCTGCGCAGTGGTCTCCATGTGGGTGGGCGTGCACATGTTCCGCAAAACGCAGGATCGTTTTGTGCTGCATATTTAAGGAGGGGAGAAGAATGGAACCGATCATCAAAGTGGACAACGTGTCCATGTGCTTCAACCTCTCCACCGAAAAGCACGAGAGCCTGAAGGAATATCTGCTGGCCATGGTGCAGGGCCGCCTGCAGTACGACGAGTTTTACGCCCTGAAGGACGTGAGCCTGGACATCATGCCCGGCGATTTTTACGGTCTGGTGGGCCTGAACGGCTCGGGCAAATCCACCCTGCTCAAGACCATTGCGGGCGTGTACAAGCCCACCAGGGGCAAGGTGACCGTCAACGGCACCATCGCCCCGCTCATCGAGCTGGGCGCGGGCTTTGATATGGACCTGACCGCCCGGGAGAACATCTACCTCAACGGCACGGTGCTGGGCTTCTCGCCCAAGTATCTGGACGAGAAGTTCGACGAGATCGTGGAGTTCAGCGAGCTGCAGAACTTCCTCGATGTGCCGCTGAAAAACTACTCCTCCGGCATGGTGGCCCGCATCGGCTTTGCCATTGCCACCATCACCAAGCCCGATATCCTCATTGCGGACGAGGTGCTTTCGGTGGGCGATTTCCTGTTCCAGCAGAAGTGCGAAAAGCGGATGCAGGAGCTGATGGCGGGCGGCACCACGGTCATTCTGGTGTCCCACTCCATTGAGCAGATCGAGCGGATGTGCACCAAGGTGGCATGGCTGAGCCACGGCCACCTGAAAATGAACGGGGACACCCAGACAGTCTGCGCCGCCTATAAGGCGACCCAGCGCGGCGAGGTCTGATATGAATGTACGGTTGAAACGCGCCAAGGAGCTTGTCGGCTACGCCGTGCAGCTGACAAAGGATGAGGGGCTGCCTACCATGATCAAACGCGGCGCGGGCTTTGTAAAGCGCCGCTGCTTTGGCAAGCGTGCGCGCTACCTGCCCGCCAAAAAGGTGCTGGAAGCCCAGCGTGCAGAGATGGCAGGCAAAACGGCGGCAGACTGCGGCCTGCCCACCATCTCGGTGCTGACCCCGCTGTATAACACCCCGGAAAAATACCTGCGGGAATTTCTGGATTCCTTCGTGGGGCAGACCGCGCCCAACGGGCAGCTCTGCCTTGCCGATGCTTCGGACGCCGCCCACGGGGACGTGGGGCGGATCGTAAAGGAATATCAGCAAAAAAATCAACAGATCGTATACAAAAAGATCGAAAATCAGGGCATTGCGGCCAACACCAACGCCGCCGCGCAGCTGGCAACGGGGGAATATCTGGCGCTGGCTGACCACGACGACATTCTGGCACCCCATGCCCTGTACACCATGGGCAAGGCCATCCTGCAGCTGCGGCAGCGCGGCGAACCGGACGGCTTTCTGTACAGCGATGAGGCACTGTTCACTAAGAGCATCCGCCGCCCCATGGTGGCGCACTTCAAGCCGGACTACGCCCCGGATTACCTGCTGTGCTGCAACTACATCTGCCATCTGGCGGTGTTCCAAAAAGCGCTGTGGGACGAGCTTGGCGGCGAGCGCCCGGAATGCGACGGCAGTCAGGATCATGATCTGTTCCTGCGTCTGCTGGAAAAGACCGGCGGTGCTGCCCATGTGCCGCAGGTGCTCTACTACTGGCGGGTGCACGCGGGGTCTACCTCCGGCGGTGCAGACGCCAAGCCATACGTTACGGCAGCAGCCAAAAAGGCGCTGGCAGACCACCTGACCCGCACCGGGCGCACCGGCACGGTGGAGGACGGCCTGTTCCCCAGCACCTACCGGGTGAAGTGGGACATCGTGGGCGAACCCAAGGTGAGCATCCTCATCCCCAACAAGGACCACACCGAGGATCTGGAAAAATGCCTGCACAGCATCTGGACAAAGACCGAATGGGAGCACCTTGAGGTGATCGTGGTGGAGAACAACTCCACCGACCCCGCCACCTTTGCCTACTATAAAAAGGCGCAGCAGCGCTATGACGGTCTGCGGGTGGTCACCTACCCGAAAAAAGGCTTCAACTTTTCCGGCATCAACAACTTTGGCCGCAAATACGCCACCGGCGAATATCTGTTACTGCTGAATAACGACGTGGAGGTGCGCAGCGGCGAATGGCTCACTGAACTTCTGCGCCAATGCGCCCACCCCGGCGGGGCGGCAGTGTGCGGTGCAATGCTCTTTTACCCGGACGAAACCATCCAGCACGCGGGCGTCATTACCGGGCTGGGGGGCTACGCGGGGCACAGCCACAAGTACAAAAAGGCAGGCGGCAGCGGGTATCTGTTCCGCACCGCCACGGTGCAGGACTTTTCCGCTGTGACCGGTGCCTGCCTGCTGGTAAAGACCAGCGTGTGGGACGAGGTAAAGGGGCTGGACGAAGCCTTTGCGGTGGCCTTCAACGATGTGGACTTCTGTCTGCGGGTGCGGGATGCGGGCTACCGCATTGCGTGGACGCCCTACGCCCAGCTGACCCACTACGAGAGCAAGAGCCGCGGCGGGGACGAAAAAGACCCGGTAAAGGCACGGCGCTTTGCCGCCGAGCAGCAGCGCCTGTACGAGGTGCACGGCAAGGCGAACATCCTGCACGACCCCTACTACAACCCCAACCTGACCATGGACCGGGAGGATTTTTCCGAAAGCGATGATCTGCGCGGGCTGAAAGAGGGACGCATCACGGTGCAGTGGAGGGAATAACAGCATGAACATCAAAGGCCATTTCGAGACCATCACCCGGCACAAGCTGCTGGTGATGAAATACTGCTTTGAATGCGGGCTGTATGAGCAGGGCCTTGCCCACGACCTGAGCAAGTACAGCCCCACCGAGTTCATCCCCGGGTGCATCTATTATCAGGGCGACCACAGCCCCAACGAGGCCGAGCGCGCAGCCAAGGGCTACACCTCGGCGTGGCTGCACCACAAGGGGCGCAACAAGCATCATCTGGAATACTGGATCGATTACAGCACCACCAAGACCGGCCTGACCGGCATGAAGATCCCCCTGCGGTACGTCTGCGAGATGGTGTGCGACCGGGTGGCGGCAAGCCAGATCTATCTGGGCGATAAGTACACCGATGCCTCCGCGTGGGAGTACTACCAGCGCAGCAAGGATCACTACCTGATGCACCCGGAGACCCGCGCACTGCTGGAAAAGCTGCTGTGCATGGTGCGGGATCTCGGACGGGAGCGCACCTTTGCCTACATGAAATTCCTGCTTGGCTGCGAGACTGATTACTGAACCCGAAAGGCTGCTGCACAGACTGTGCGGCAGCCTTTTTTGCGTATTGACAAATATTTCTCCTATAATTTGGCGCATCTGCCCATTGACAGCACACCGCGGCAGAGGATAAGATGAAACTGGGGAGCAACGCGCTCCCATAAGAAGAAAGCGAGGGACCACAGATGAAGCTTTGGAAACGATGGACGGCAGCGGTCCTTGCAGCTGCAATGCTGCTGCTGCTTTTAGCAGCCTGCGGGCCCTCCGGCCCTTCCGCGCCGGATGCGCCGGATAAGCCGGGCAGCAGCGAGACCGGCAAAGACCCCACCGACGAAAAGACCGAGGCACAGAAGAAGGCCGCAGTGGTGGACGCGCTGAATACGGTGCGCAAGGACTACGGCAATAAGACCCCGCTGACCATGGATGCCGAGGCCTGTGTCATGGCTGAAAAAATGGCAAAATTGCAGCTGGACGGCCTGCTTGGTGTGTACGGCAGCGACCCGATGAAGAGCGAGCAGTACGCGAAGGACTGGAACGCCATCAGCCAGCTGACGGTAAAGGGCAAAAAGCTGGTGGGCGTAGGCGGCTACGGCGCGTACCACACAGAGAGCGTGATCCGCGGCTGGGCAAAGAACGGCAGCACCCTGAAAAAGGCACTGGTCACGAGCACGGAAGCCACCCTTGTGGGCGTGGGCGTTGTGCATAACACCGACCCCAAAACGAAGGATAAATACCCCATTATGGTGGTCGTGATGACCTACTGAATATGCGCAAACGCCGCTGACGAAAAGTCGGCGGCGTTTTTGTGTGGTTCGTGCATTGACAGCCGCCGCCTGCGGGTTTACACTGCTTTTATGGCAGACTGCGTGGTCTGCCGGGGTATTTATTATTTACAGGAGGGAAAAAGCTATGAAATGTATCAAAAAACTGGTTGCGCTTACGCTGGCTGCTGTGCTGGCGCTGGCTATGCTCACCGCTTGCGGCGGTACACCGGCAGAGCCGCTGACCCGGCCGGATATCAATAAAGGAAAAGAAATTGCAGCAGCGCTGAATGAAGCGCGTGTTGCAGCTGGCAAAAAAGAAGTTCCTTTTGACGAAGAATACTCTGTGAAGCTGACGGAGTATGCAAATGCTTACACCAACTGGCAGTTTGCATGGAGAGCATACGAACAGAATAAGACGGCTGAAAACAAAGCAGCTCTGGATGCGGCAAAGCAGAAATACGATGAAGTATCTAAGAACCTGCCGAGTGGTGTCAGCGGAGGCCGAATGCTGAAAGAGATTGTTGCGGCCTTTGATAATGCAAAAGCAAGTGGCAAAAATTACTTTGCAGGAACAGATAAGAACGGAAATTATTATCCGCTGGCAACCCAAGAGGGTAATATGTGCGCTGTGACCGTAATTACGAAGGAAGATCTGACCTTTGCAATCGTTTTTGTTGGTACAAAGTAAGACTATAATAATAAAACGATAACGAAAAAACACCCCGGTCGGGCGGTTTTACCGCTTGACCGGGGTGCTGTTTTTGCAAGAAATAATTACTGCTCGTTTTCGTAGATCTTGATATAGCGCGGGGCGCTTTTATCCTGCCAGAACAGCAGAATGGCGGTCAGGGCAACAGCCAGTGTGGTGAGGACGGCGAGCAGAGCTTTGAGAACTTTCATGGTTTGGTGCCTCCTTGTGAAGTTCGGGAGCGGAGCGGGGGACGTTCCGCCTGTCATGTTAGGTATAGTATAGCATATTCCCGCAGCAAAGGCAAACGGCAGCTCGTGGGAAAAGAGTATAGAAATCAAATTTCCGCTGAAGGCTTCCCCCGGAAGGGACAGATTCTCCCCGCGCCGGGGAGAAATGTCACCGAAGGTGACAAAGAGGGGAACAGCTGTCACCGTAGGTGACTGATGAGGGCGCAGGCTGACAGTATTTCGCCTAAATACCCCTCATCCGGCGCTACGCCACCCGTTCCCCCTTTTGTCGCTGCGCGACATTTTCCCCCGGCCGGGGGAAATCTGTCCCTAAGGGGTGAAGGCTTTTGTCTCGGGTCAAGCTGTAAAAGTTGATTTCTGTGGGGCGGGACAAAAGAAAAATACGGTGGTTAGTTAAAACTAATCGGCGAAAACGAATAAGAAAGTTCAGGAAAATTCATCATTTGGGGCGTGATGTCGTTGACTTCCCGCGCCAAAATGATACAATAAGTGTGTTAAGCAGCTGCTGTCCCTGTACCAGTGCGCCTGCATGGGCGAGGGGATGGCAATTCAAGCAGAATGGGGGATTTGAAATCCATGTTGAACAAGCTGAAACGTGCGGCGCTTGGCGCGCATACGCCGCATGACAAGGCAACTGCTGCAAGCAAACCTGTTCCGATGCCTCTGCCCGCGCAGGTACGCATCCTGATGAGCCAGCACATTGGCGCACCCGCCAAGGCTCTGGTCAAAAAAGGCGATGAAGTGTTCGTCGGCACCAAGATCGGTGAGGCGGGCGGCTTTGTCTCTGCAAACATCCACTCCAGCGTTTCCGGTACGGTAGCTGCAGTGGAAGCTTTCCGTCTGTCCAATGGCCGTATGTGCGATTCTGTTGTCATCAAGACCGATGGCAAGCAGACCGTAGACCCGGCTGTCAAGGCACCGGAAGTCACCGATAAGGCCAGCTTCCTTGCCGCCGTGCGCGAGTGCGGTCTGGTAGGTCTGGGCGGCGCAGGCTTCCCCACCGATGTGAAGCTGCAGCCCAAGCAGCCGGTGGATACTTTGCTGATCAACGCCTCCGAGTGCGAGGTGTGGCTGACCAGCGACACGCAGGAGATGCTGGAGTGCAGCGATGATATCATCCGCGGCATCAAGGCTGTGCTGCAGTATACCGGCATTCCGAAGTGCATCATTGGTATTGAGAACAACAAGCCCGAGTGCATCGACCTGCTGTGCAAAAAGACCAAGGACGACAGCGCTATTGAGGTCAAGCCCCTGCCCAGTGTCTACGGCACCGGCGCAGAGCTGATCCTGATCGAGAAGTGCCTCGGCCGCGAGGTGCCCCACGGCGGTCTGCCCGCTGATGCAGGCGCCATCGTGATGAACGTGACCAGCGTTTCCACGCTGGGCAAGTATCTGGCTACCGGTATGCCGGTGGTCCAGCGCACCATCACCGTGGACGGCGATGCCTGTGCTGCCCCGCAGAACGTCATTGTGCCCGTGGGCACCGCTTATCAGGACATTCTGGACTATGTGGGCGTCAAGGGTGAGCTGGGCAAGGTGGTTGCCGGCGGTGCCATGATGGGCCCCGCTGTGGAGAACCTTTCCTACCCCACCACCAAGACCACTTCCGGTCTGATCCTGCTGAGCAAGGCAGCTGCACAGCCCGCACAAGTCAACCCCTGCATCCGCTGCGGCCGCTGCGTGGAGTACTGCCCCATGGGTCTGGAGCCCGTGGAGGTCAACCAGGCTTATGCAGCCCGCGATGTTCAGGAGCTGGGCAAGCTGCATGTTGATTACTGCTTCAACTGCGGCTCCTGCACTTTTGTCTGCCCGGCAAAGCGCCCCTGCACCCAGATGATGGGCCTGGCAAAGGCGTTCTACCTTGGTGAAATCAAAAAAGGAGGCAATAAGTAATGGATACGAAGCTTATTGTTTCGGCTTCCCCGCACGTCCGCAGTGACGAGACCACCCAGAGCCTGATGGCGAACGTGATCGTTGCACTGTGCCCCTGCGTGGTTGCCTCTGCAATCATTTTCGGCGTGCGCGCCCTGCTGGTCACCGCCGTTTCCGTGGTGGCCTGTGTAGCTTTTGAGTGGCTGTACTGCAAACTGCTGAAGCGTGCAAACCCCATCAGCGACCTGTCCGCTGTGGTCACCGGCATCATTCTGGCCATGA
>CAJMQZ010000053.1 GCA_905215595.1 uncultured bacterium | reverse complement strand
TACCTCTGGACTCCACCCACCCCGCAACGGGCCAAGGGCTGCACGCCCTTGACAAACCTAAAGCAGAAGTCGAAGCACAAAAAAGCTAGCGCTGCGCCAGTCGGCGCTATCGCTTTAACGCTTTTTTCGCTTCTCCATTAAAAGCCCCTCAGTCGCTGCGCGACAGCTCCCCCAAGGGGGAGCGAGCACGTAGGGAAACCTTCTCGCTTCTCCTAAAGCTTTAGCAACGAGCCTTACGGCTTGGCTCTCCCTTTGGGAGAGCTGTCACCGCAGGTGACTGAGAGGGCGAGGATGCTGCCCGCAGCGCCGCGCTTTCGGAGAAAACGGCGCTGCAACTGCCGTTTGCCGTTACGACCCCACCCGTGAAAATGCGTTTGGAGCGCTCCGCAGAGCGCGACAAACGCGAAATTTAAAATGTTTTTTCCGCTGAATATGCCCAGAGCAACGCGGAGGGCATTTCAAATCGTCGGAAGAACACCTGATTTTCAACAAGGAGCACAAAACAAGTGGAAAACATTTCGCCTGCCCTCTTGGACTGGTTCTACAAAAACCGCCGCAGCCTGCCCTTCCGGGAGGACCCCACCCCCTACCATGTGTGGCTCAGCGAGGTGATGCTGCAGCAGACCCGGGTGTCGGCGGTGCTGCCGTATTACTACCGCTTTCTGGAAGCGCTGCCGGATATCCCTGCGCTTGCCGCCTGCGAGGAGGAAAAGCTGCATAAGCTGTGGGAGGGGCTGGGCTATTACAGCCGGGTGCGCAACCTGCAAAAGGCCGCAAAGCTCGTCTGTGCGCAGTACGGCGGGCAGCTGCCCGCCGATTACGCCGCCCTGCGGGCGCTGCCCGGCATCGGGGAGTACACCGCCGGGGCCATTGCGTCCATCAGCTTCGGACTTCCCGTGCCCGCTGTGGACGGCAATGTGCTGCGGGTGTTTTCCCGCCTGTATAATGACCCGGGCGTGATTACAGAACCGGCGGTAAAAAAGGCCTTTACCGCCCGGGTCATGGAGCATCAGCCGCCGGAAAAGGCCGGGGATTACAATCAGGCGCTGATGGAGCTGGGCGCGCTGGTCTGCGTGCCCAATGGCGCACCGTTGTGCGGGCAGTGCCCGCTGGCAGAAGTTTGCCGCGCCCGGGCGGCGGGCACCACCGCCCAGCTGCCCCAAAAGGCAAAGCCCAAGCCCCGCAAGCTTGTGCCGGTAACGCTGGCGCTTGTGGAAAGCCCGGCGGGCTTTCTGGTGCAGCAGCGGCCGGAAAAAGGCCTGCTGGCCGGGCTGTGGCAGCCGGTCTTGTGGGAGGGCGAGCATTTTTTGCAGGCCGAGGTGCTGGAGCGGCTTACGGCACTGGGGCTGGACACCGGCACGGCAGCTCCCGCCGCCCTGCCCGCCGCAAAGCATATCTTTACCCACATCGAGTGGCTCATGTCCGGCGTGCAGCTGCGTGTTCCGGCGCAGAATGCCCCGGCGGGCTATGTCTGGGCAAGCCGGGAGGCACTGCGCACCACCTACGCCCTGCCCGGGGCGTTCCGGGCGTATAAGCCGCTGCTGCTGTGATTTTGGCAATTTGCTGTAATGAACCGCGCCAAAACCGGCACACTGCCCAAACTGCGCCCCGCAGCACCTTCGGGGCGTGAAAATTGGGGTGCAACGGTTGTAATTTTGGGCGGGAACGGGTATAATAAAAGCTACAAAGCGGCGCTGATCGCCGTTTGCATCAAGATCCTTTTGCGGGTCGCCCGCTGGAAAAATCAAGCTGAAACAACGTTTCAACTGCAAAAAGGAGTGTACTGAATCTATGAAAAAATCTTGCTTGGTCGCTGTAATCGCCGTTCTGGCTGCTGTGGCTGGTGCGCTGGCTGCTGTGGCACTTTACCTGAACCGCCGCGAGAAGGAGCTGGACGAATACGAGCGCCTGCTGTTCGGCGAGGATGACGCAACCACCGTAGAGCCGGAGGAAGCTGCTGCTGAGGACGAGGCAGAATAATTCCCTGAAATACCGGAAACTGCCGGGAAGATAAGCACATCGGGGCGCACGGAGCAGTCTGTCTGAACGGACTTGCCCCGGTGCGCCCTTTTTGTACATAAGGAGAAGGAACATGAAGCGTTTTTTGCTTTGGCTCATCAGTGTGGCGCTGGGTGTGGTGGTGCTGCTGGCGGCTGTGATGGGGGTAAGCTATGCCTTTACCACCGAGGGCGGCTGCCCGGACGGGGCGGCGCAGTTCGGCGAGCAGGCGCTGGAGCCGAACGGCTCCTGCTGGCAGGTGCCGCTGCTGGGCGGCAAGTTGGATAAGGTATTTGCCAGCCCCGCCACCCTGAGCGTGCAGAAGCTGGGGGTGCTGTACACCGCCCACCCGGAGCTGACGTTGCCGGACTGGACGGGCTACACCGCCCTGACCATCCAGAATGCGGCGGGGGATGTGCTGTTTGCGGGCAGCGCGGGGGAGTACCAGAACTTTCTCTTCCCTGCAAACGGCGAGTATAAGGCGGAGCTGACCGCGTGGCGCGTGCCCAAGGACGGCACCATCACCCAGTTCGAGGGCGGCAGCACCGGCCAGCTGCGCAAAAATCTGGGGCTGGAGCGCCCCGCAAAGCCCACCGGCTGGTACCGGTACAGCTTCCGGTTCACCCTGCAGGCCAGCGCGGAGGTGGAGCTTTCCGCCGAGCGGGTGGAGCAGGGCGGCACGGTAGGCGTGCGCATCTCTGGTATGACCGGGGACGCCGTGCCTGCCATCGAGACCGACCTTGGCGGCGTGCAGTGTGTGCGCGCCGCAGAGGGCTGGCGTGCCTATATCCCGGCAGCCTATAACGCCTCCTCCGGCGGGCACGAGGTGAACATCACGGTGAATGGCGAGACCATCACCCGCACCCTGACCGTGCTGCCGAAGGACTTCGGCACGGTGGAGGCAGAGGCCGAGGCGCCCGCTGCGGACAGCGCCAACGCCCAGTTCCGCAGTGTCATCTGGCCGCTGTACGAGGCTGCCGCCACCGCCAAGCAGTGGCAGGGCGGCTTTGTGCCCCCCGCCGAGGACTCCATGACCTTGGTGGACTACGGGCAAATTAAAGTAACGAACGGCCAGCAGGGCAGCCGCTCCAACTCCACAAAGCTGTACACCATCCCCGGTGCGCCCTGCCGAGCCGCAGCCAACGGCACGGTGGTGTTTGCGGGCAATCTGGCGCTTACCGGCAATACGGTGGTCATCGACCACGGCTGCGGGCTGCGCAGCTACCTGTACGGCTTGCAGGAGATTTCGGTCAGCAAGGGCCAGACCGTGGAAAAGGGGCAGGCTGTTGGCGCGCTGGGCGAGGAGCTGACCATGGACTTCAAGCTGGGCAGCAGGAGCGTGAACCCCCGGCTGCTGTTCCAGACCTCCGGCGGCCTGTTCTGGAAGGAAAACGACTGAGCCGTAACATACAGGAGGAATTGCATTGAAAAAGAGGATCATTGCATGGGCGGTGCTGCTCTCGGTATGTGCAGCAGCCCTTGAGCTGTGGTGCAGCGCCGCCACCGGCAAAGCTGCCCGCACCCTGCCCTGTGAAGAGGAGGGGCTTATCCTCTCCATCACCACCTTTGACGGCAAGAGCGAATCCAAGCCCTTCCTCAAGTGTTTCGGGCATACATGGATCGGGCTGGACAACCGCACCGGGCACACGGTCTACCTGAAAGACCGCGCCATCCCGGACGGCGAGATGGTCACCTTCTCGGTCTGGGCGGTGTCGGGACTTTCGGGGCTGCTGTTCGATCTGGAACCATGCTATATCGCCCATTACGGACGCTACACCGGCAGACTGTCCCTGAGCACCAATATATCGGGGAGGAGCAGCTGAAGGTCATTGAGGACTACATGGAACAGCACGATCAATGGACAGTGAACAAAAATTGCAGCTATTGGTCGATCCATCTGTGGAACGCGGTGGTGGGCGAAGAGGCTGCCCTGAAAATCCGGGGCTTTGTCTGCACGCCCGAAAAAATTGAACAGGCCTTCAGCGCCTTCGACTGCGTGGAGGTGGACAAGGACTTCTCCCGCGCAGGGGGCATCTACTGCTACAAGGACGGAGAGAGAACGGAGCTGCAATTATGTTCGTAAGATTCATCACAAGCAGGCTGCTGCGGGTCATCGTGTGCGCAGCGGCAGGGCTGTACGGCCTGTACAACGCCATCTCCTGCTTTGTCACCCTGTATAAGGCGGGGCACCAGCCCTACCTGATGGCCGGGACGGTGCGGTTCGATTTTCAGGGCTACTACATGATGGCAGCCATGCACGTTGGCATCTGCCTGCTTTTGGGGGTGCTGGTGTGGCTCTTCCTCAAGGGAACGAAAAAACTGCGGGAAAAGACCGCGGTCCGGTGAATTTGCGGTTTTTCTGTAACGTTTTTCCTCTTTGTGCGTTATTGGGGTGAAAGGGCACACAAAAGCCCGCAAAGGAGGAAATGACCATGAAACTGGAATGTGACGTGATCCGCGACTTACTGCCCCTGTACGCCGAAAAGCTTGCCAGCCCCGCCAGCAGTGCGCTGGTGGAACAGCACCTTGCAGCGTGCCCCGCCTGCCGTGCCCAGCTGGAACAGATGGAAAAGCCGGTGCCGGTGCAGCCGGAGCCCCAGCCGGATGCACCGCTGAAAAACATCCGCAGCAGCCTGAACCGCCGCCGTCTGCGCACCATGCTGTGCAGCTTTGCGGCAGCGCTGGCGCTGGCGGCGGTGTGCGGCTTTGGCTGGTACGGCTACACCGCCTGCGACCGGGTATCCTTTTTTGATGCACGATTGCAGGCTTCCTACCAGCAGGCGGAAAACGGTGCAAACGGTTGGGTGCTGGAGACCCGCGCCGAGGACGTATACCTGAAGCCGACCCATGCCGACGGGCACTACGAGGCCATCCGCTACCGCATCCCGTGGGTGCACGATGCCCTTGACAAGCTGTTGCAAAAAGACACAGACCTGCTCCGCAGCACCGGATGGATGCGCACTGACCGCTCGGCGGTGGTGGATGCAGCGGACATGACGGTGGCGTTCAACGGTCAGGACGGCACATGGTATGCGGTGGGCAGCGCCCCTGCGGCATGGGATGAGGTCGAATGGCCGGAGTGATGCCTATGGACATTGAAACCATTTACCGGCTCTACTTCCGGGACGTCTGTCTGTTTTTGCAGGGGCTCACCCGCAGCGAAGCGCTGGCCGAGGAGCTGACGCAGGAGACCTTTTTCCGGGCACTGGACGGCCTGAAAGACTATGACGGCAAGCAGGATGTGCGGGCGTGGCTGTTTACGGTGGCGCGCAACGCCTACTACGACCATTGCCGCCGCACAAAGCACGCCGCCCCGCTGGAAGATGCCGAAACAAAAGCCGCCGACAGCCCGGATATCGCGCAGCTGCTGGTGGACAAGGATGCCGCCTTTACGGTGCACCAGTGTCTGCACGCGCTGGAAGAACCCTACAAGGAGGTTTTCAGCCTGCGGGTGTTCGGTGAACTGCCCTTTGACCGCATCGGGGCTATTTTTGGCCACAATGCCGCATGGGCGCGGGTGACCTATTACCGCGCCAAGACTCGCATCCAGACCATGCTGGAACAGCGGAAATGATCGGGAATGCGCATTGCGTGAACCCTCTCAGTCACGCCTTACGGCGTGCCAGCTCCCCCGAAAGGGGGAGCTTTTTTGTGTGGCGGCAAAGTTTCCGGCATCGCTCAAAGGCGTTCCCTTGGGGGAGTTTCTCGCGGCTTGCGCCCTCTCAGTCAAAGCCTGTCGGCTTTGCCAGCTCTCCCAAAGGGAGAGCCAAGTGCACTGCCGGAAGCGTTCTCATTTCTTTTAAAACTTTAGCAACGAGCTTAACGGCTTGGCTCCCCCTTTGGGGGAGCTGGCGCGGGAGCGCCTGAGAGGGTTCGTTCCCCGCAGAGCCGCGCTTTCGCAGAAAGCGGCGCTGCAAATGCCGTTTGCCTTTTTACGACCCCTTCTGTGAAAAAAAGTGGCTCAGAAACGCCCGCAGGCGTTTCTGAGCCACAAATTATAATAATATTTTTTCCGCGGTTCAGGCCTTCTCAGAGGGCTTGCTCAGGTCTACACTGCGGATGATCTTGCGCACCGGCAGGATGCTCTTGGCGTTCATGGACAGCTCGTCCACGCCCATGCGCAGGAAGGTCTCGGTCAGGGCGGTGTCGGCACCCAGCTCGCCGCAGATGCCCACCCAGATGCCGTGACGGTGACCGGCTTCAATGGTCATCTTGATGGCGCGCAGCACGGCGGGGTGATGGGGGTTGAAGAAGGGCTCCAGCTTTGCGTTCTGGCGGTCCAGTGCGCAGGTGTACTGGGTCAGGTCGTTGGTGCCGATGGAGAAGAAGTCGCACTCGGCGGCCAGCTCGTCCGCGATGAACACGGCGGCGGGGGTCTCGATCATGGTGCCTACTTCAATGTTCTGCCCCATCTTGACGCCCTCGGCGGTCAGCTCGGCGCGGCACTCTTCCAGAACGGCCTTGGCGTCCTGCAGCTCCCGCAGGCTGGTGATCATGGGGAACATGATGCTCATGTTGCCGTAGGCAGAAGCACGCAGCAGAGCGCGCAGCTGAGTCTTGAAGAAGTCCCTGCGGGTCAGGCAGATGCGGATGGCGCGGTAGCCCAGAGCGGGGTTCTCCTCGTGATCCAGCTTCATGTAATCGACGGTCTTATCGGCACCGATGTCACAGGTACGGACGACCACCTTGCGGGGAGCCAGACTCTCCACCACCTGCTTGTAGGCCTCGAACTGGTAGTCCTCGGTGGGGAAGTCCTTGCAGTTCAGGTAGACGAACTCGGTGCGGAACAGGCCCACGCCGCCGGCGTCGTTCTGCTGCACAGCACCCACGTCGCCCATGCCGCCGATGTTGGCAAACACGTTGATGGTCTTGCCGTCCAGCGTGGTGTTGGGCTTGCCCTTCAGCTCCTGCAGCAGGGCCTGCTTTTTCTGGTCCTCCTGCTGGCGCTTTTTCAGGCTCTTGAGCAGATCGGGGGTGGGGTCCACATACACACAGGCATTGTAGCCGTCCACCACGGCCATCTTGCCGTCCCAGTCATCCTGGATATCCTTGCACTGGATCAGGGCAGGGATGTTCATGCTGCGGGCCAGAATGGCGGTGTGGCTGTTGGAGCTGCCCTCGCGGGTGATGAAGCCCAGCAGCAGGCTTTTATCCATGCGCACGGTCTCGGAGGGAGCCAGATCCTCGGCTACCAGAATGCTGGGTTCTGTGCCCTGCAGGGAAGCGTTGTCCACCCCCTGCAGAATGTCCAGCATGGCCTGCGCAATGTCCAGCACATCGGCGCTGCGGGCCTGCAGATACGGGTCGTCCATGGCAGAGAACACCGCAGCCTGATTGTTGCCGGCGGTCTTGACGGCGTACTCGGCGCACATCTTCTGCCCGTTGATGATCTCCTTGATGGCGTCCACAAAGTCGTCGTCATCCAGCATCATGGCGTGGATGTTGAACACCTCGGCAATGTCTTCACCGGCTTCTGCCAGTGCCTTTTCGTACAGGGTGGTCTGCTGCTCAATGGCCTTCTGGCGGGCAGCTTCAAAACGCTCCAGTTCTGCGGCAGTATCTGCCACAGGAGCGGTGGAAATCGCGGTATCTTTTTTCTTGTAGATCTTCAGCTTGCCAATGGCGATGCCATTGAGTACGCTTTTGCCGGTGCCTACCTGCATAGCACTTTCTCCTTCCACTTACAGCCGGGCGTGCAGCGCCCGGCGTTTTGTCAAAAAAAGCCCCCGCAGGTTCCCCGCGAGGGCTCGGCTTTTAAGCCGCGGCTCAGACGTTCTCGCTCAGGAACTTCTGGATGGCCTCTGCGGCTGCTTCTTCATCATCGCCTTCGACCTTGATGGTCACGGTCTCGCCCTGCTTGACGCCCATGCCCATCAGAGCCATCAGCTTGCGCATATCGCAGCTCTTGCCGTCCTTCTCGAGGGTGGCGGTGCTTGCAAAGCCCTTCACAGTCTTGACCAGCAGACCGGCGGGACGGGCATGGATGCCGCAGGCATCCTTAACAGTGTACTGAAATTCCTTCATAATCATTTTCTCCTTACTACTTGATCCCTCTGCCCGGACTGCACATTCAGCCCCGGAACATGGCTTTGCCAGTAGGGATCGGTATGCTACTATTATAAACCCGTACCGGCTTTTTTGCACCGTTTCATATTGCCGATTTTTACAAGAATTTTTTGTTATATTTGAACATACGGATGCTACAAAAATCCGTGTTTTGTCTAATTTTTGTCGAATCGTTTGTAAAAACTAGGCAGTTTGTGCAACTGCCGGACAAGAGCTTAAAAAAGGTCGTTTTTCCCCCAAATGCCGTCCCTATTCCACGGGATACCCTTCTGCGTCCAGCGGCAGCTCGGTGTAGGGGGCTGCCTGCGGGGCAGCTTCGGGCGCTGCCTCCGGTTCACCGGAGGTCTGCTGTGCGGTGCTGTCGGTCAGCTGCTCGTCGTGCCGCTCGCCCCAGTCGCCGCTGTAATCCTCGCCGGAGGTCTGTTTTGCCAGCTCGTTCTGTGCGTCCTGCAGTCCCAGCACCGTGCCGGAGGGCTTTTCCAGCAGATACGCGCCCACAGCCTTCTTTTTGTACACCAGCAGCACGCCGTAGCGGCTGGTCTCGCCGCTGCTTGCCGCCGGGAGAAGAGCCGACCATTTTTCCACCGTTTTGCCCTTGTAGCGGGCAAGATCCATGCCGCTTTGCTGCACCACCCCGTTGAAAGCGGAAAAGCTATCGTCCCACTTGCGGGGGATCTTGACCTTATCCGCCGTGATGGACGCGCCGTCCACCTCCAGCCCGTAGCCGGTGAACCATGTCTGGATGTCCTGCGCACTCTCGATACGGTTCACCGGGGCAGCTACCGCCACCGTCCGGGTACTGATGAACCGCCCCAGCATGGCGCTGAACACCACCAGCGCGCAGCATGCCGCCCCTGCTCCCAGTTTTTTCAGGCTCGTCTTGCTCAGTGTGACCACAAACATATCCCCATGCCTCCCCGCCATTTGCGCTTGCATACTCTGCCACCAGCTTATGCGGGGCACCGGGCAGATATGCCGGAGCAGTCCGCTTCCTCCCGATGACAGCAAAAAGCCCCCCGGTCGGTGCCTGACGGCGCAGGCCGGGGGAGCTGTTCATGTTCTTATAAAATCCGCCGGGCAGACCCAGCCATCCTGCGCAAGCACCCTGTGCAGGACCTGCATCACACCGGCCTGCGTATGGGGTGGTGCAAGGAACGGCACCTTTGTCCGCAGGGGCGCGCTGCCGTTTTCCATCAAAAAGCCGTATTTTGCGGCGGTCAGCATCTCGGCATCATTGTAGGTATCGCCAAAGGCCATCATCCCCGTGGAAGGGATGTTGAACTGCCGCCCCAGCTGCTCCAGCGCAGCTCCCTTGTGGACACCGGGGTTCATCACATCCACCCAGTTCTTCCCGGCTACCGCCACCGAAAACGTTCCGCCGCAGGCCGTACTGTATACGGCATCAAAGGCCTGCTGGGCATTTCCCGCCGGCAGATAGATGGTAAATTTGTCTGCCGGGGCCTCTACGGCCAGCAGGTCGTCCACATAGGTCACGCGGGTGTAAAAGTTCCGGAACACAGCGTCATAGCACTGCCAGGGCTTTTCCACGTATACGCAGTCCAGCCCGCAGAGCATCCCGATGTCCCGGTTTTCCCGGGTCAGCTTTGCCAGCTGCCGCCAGCCTGCGGCAGGCATCTCGGAAACAAACAGGTCTTTGCCCTGCCAGCGGATGGCACCCCCGTTGTCTCCGATGAGGATGACTGTATCCAGCAGCCCGGCAAACATTTCTTCCAGCGTATACAGGGGCCGTCCGCTGGCAGCGGCAAACCGGATATTCTTCTGTGCCAGTGCGTGCACCATCCCGGCAAAGCCCTGGGGCAGGCAGCTGTGTTCATCCAGCAAAGTCGCGTCCATATCAGAGGCAACCAGGCGAATGCGGTCCGTAGCCATCGTTTTCCTCCCTTTATCCGATATAGCTGATATTGGCGTCCAGCTCGCCGCTGTAACCGTTGATGCGGGCCTTCTCGGTGCCCTGCCACAGGTCACAGCCGATGGGGCTGGCAGAGACGCCGTAGTGGGCGTTCCAGATGGTGTAGCGGCTGCGCAGGGTGTTGTAGTCTACCCGCTTGCGGTACCATGTGGTGGAGGCGTACACGCCGGGCTTGTAGCCCAGCTCCTTTACCCGCTCGCAGAAGGCGATGGCGCACTTGGTACGATCCTCGACGCCCAGACCGTCGGCGCGGCCGGTGCCGCCCGGGGCGGTGGAGGCCTCGGTGTCATAGAAGATGGGGTAGTCCAGCATCCGGCCGTTCAGCGCCCAGTTGCAGCCCTCGGCCTCCTCCTGCGCTTCGGCCTCGTTCACGGCCTGCGTAAAGAAATACACGCCCACCTTCAGCCCCGCATTGCGGGCGTTGGTAAAGTGCTCTTCGAACATGGGGTCCTTGACCAGGTTTCCCGCAGCGCCGTAGCCCCGGTAGCCGATGCGGATGATGACGAAGCTCACGCCGGATTTTTTGATCTTGTTCCAGTCCAGCCCGGACTGATACTTGGACACGTCGATGCCAAAAGTCACATTGTCCTGTTTAACGCCGTTGGCGTCAAAATAATACAGCTTGCCGTCAATGGAGCGCAGACCGGTGACCTTTTTGTTGGTGTTCTGCGCGTAGTAGTAGGTCTTGCCGTTCTCGGTGCGCCAGCCGGAGTAGACCGGAGCCGGTTCCTCTTCCTTATCCTTGATGCCGAACAGCCAGTTGAACAGCCACCGGAAAAAGCCGTTTTCGTCGGTCAGGTCGATGCACTGCGCTTCGGCATCCTCCAGCGCGCCGGAATCCAGCGCCTGCTGGATCTGTTCCGGGGTCAGCAGTACGCTGCCCTCCGGGGTGTGCTGGCTGGCGGTATCGTTCTGGGTGGTGCCGTCCGCTGCGGGAGCCTGCGGGTCCTGCGCGGCCAGCTCCGGGGTCTCTTCCAGCAGCATGGCAGGGGAGTTCTCCTCTTCCAGTGCGGTATCCTCAGCGGGCTGTGCCGGTGTTTCCGGTGTTTCAACAGCTTCTTCCGGTGCAGCCGGTGCAATTTCGGCGGTTTCCGGTTTTTTCGCCTGCGCCGGGGCAGGCTCAGCCTGCTGCGCGGTGCTTTCAACTGCCTGCTCCGGGGCGGCGGCCGCTGTGCTCTCGGTGGCCGGTGCAGGGGCAGCCGCTGCCGGGCTGCTTGCCTGCGGTGCCTCGGCGGTGATGTGGGGCACGACCGCACCCACGGTCAAAGTTTCCGGCTGTGCAGACAGCAGGGTCGCTGCCCCTGCGCCGCCCACAGCCAGAACCAGCGCCATGGTCAGCGCTGCAACGGCTGTCACCGCCTTGCGGCGGGCTGTGCCGGATCGGTCAAATCGTTTTTTCATCTGTCGTCTCTGCCTCCGAATCTCCCGGTGGTGCAGCGCTGTGCTGCCCCGGGCCTTTGCCCCTTGCCCGGGGCGGGCCTGCTTTTATTCCACGCCGCCCATGGGTTCAGGATAAAAAGGACGGCGGATGATAACTTTACGCTTTCCTTAGTATACACCCGCACGCGGGGAGCAGTCAACGGCACAGCGGGCTTCTACACAAATTCTCCACCGGGGCAGTGTGTCGGAAAATGTTCCAAATGGAATACGTTCCGGCAGGGCAGAACATTGCACAAAGCCGAAATTTCACATTTTTTCCAGCAACCTCTTGCTGTCTTGACATGTGTATGGTATGATACAGGACATACGTGCGTAACCTTCACGATCTGTTTTGGATAGAAAGGCAAGTTTTATGTCGAAGCTGAAAGAATTTTTGGCGCGGAAGGATATCGTCATCTCTCCGCAGCGTTACCTCATTGACGCACTGGGCGCAATGGCACAGGGCCTGTTCGCCAGTCTGCTCATCGGTACCATCATCAAGACGGTGGGTCAGCAGGCCGGTCTGGAACTGCTGGTGGATCTGGGCGGCTATGCTACGGCCATGAGCGGCCCCGCCATGGCCTGTGCTATCGGCTGGGCACTGCATTGCCCGCCGCTGGTGCTGTTCAGCCTGATCACCGTGGGCTACTCGGCCAATGCGCTGGGCGGTGCAGGCGGCCCGCTGGCCGTGCTCATCATTGCCATTGTGGCAGCAGAGCTGGGCAAGGCCGTGAGCAAGGAGACCAAGGTGGACATCCTTGTCACCCCGCTGGTGACTATCTTTGCAGGTGTCGGGCTTTCCATGCTCATCGCCGCCCCCATCGGCGCAGCCGCAAGTCAGGTGGGCACTCTTATTATGTGGGCTACCGAGCAGGCTCCGCTGGTCATGGGCATTCTGGTGTCGGTCATCGTGGGTGTGGCACTGACCCTGCCCATCTCCTCCGCTGCCATCTGCGCCGCACTGGGTCTGACCGGCCTTGCAGGCGGCGCTGCTGTGGCGGGCTGCTGCGCCCAGATGGTGGGCTTTGCCGTAATGAGCTATAAGGAGAACGGCGTAGGCGGCCTTGTCAGTCAGGGTCTGGGCACCAGTATGCTGCAGATGGGCAACATCATCAAGAACCCCCGCATCTGGATCGCCCCCACGCTGGCCAGTGCCATCACCGGCCCGCTGGCTACCTGCCTGTTCCACTTTGAGATGAACGGCGCGGCGGTCTCCTCCGGCATGGGCACCTGCGGTCTGGTGGGTCAGATCGGCGTTTACACTGGCTGGGTCAGCGACATTGCCGCCGGTACCAAGGCTGCCATCACCCCCATGGATTGGGCTGCCATGGTGCTGCTGTGCTTTGTGCTGCCCGCTGTGCTCAGTGTAGTGTTCTGCGAGGTGGAGCGCAAGCTGGGCTGGATCAAGGAAGGCGACTTGAAGCTGAACTAAATCGTTATAGTTAAACCACCGGAGCGTCTGCAGATGCTACGGTGGTTTTGTTTGCAGGGGGACGAACCCTCTCAGTCTCGCATACGCTCGACAGCTCCCCCGAGGGGGGGAGCTTTTTGCATCTGTCGGCTTGCAGCGTAAAACCTCCCCCTTTCGGGGGAGGTGGCATCGCGCAGCGATGACGGAGAGGGTTTACCCCCCGAAACCCCATGAAAAAATACACTCAAATTGCATAAAATATGCATATATTTAAAAATACTTGCATAAAGATACAGATTGAACCAAAAGAAAAACGAAACGGGTGCTATGTTTGGCAGTTTTTAGCATTGACGGAAAACCCGCGCTGCGTATAATAAAAGCATCAACCGCAAACGAAAGACAGAGGGTGCGAAGGGAAATGCGCATCAGAGAACAAAAGTGTATTTTTATTAAAGGAGCGCGTTTATCATGAAAAAGGAAAACATCAAAAAAGTCGTGCTGGCTTACTCCGGCGGTCTGGATACCTCCATCATCATTCCCTGGCTGAAGGAAAACTACA
>CAJMQZ010000052.1 GCA_905215595.1 uncultured bacterium | reverse complement strand
TGTAGAAATATAAAGATTCCATTAAAATTGATCGATCAACACCAAATAATAAATGCTGGACATCACCAGCTCAAAAAAGCGGTAATGTCCAGCATTCATTCAGAATTCTAACCCATGGCTCCCGGCCGCATTCTTCAAATATTTCTCCGGGTCGCCGTTTAGGATCAAATCGGCATAGCCCAGCGGATCGTTGTAGATGAGATAATCCAGTTCAGACCGCTGTGCGCCGCCGCCCTGTTCAAGCCCTCTTATCCGCGGTTGCAGCTAAAGGGAAACGGTCATGTAAAACAAAAAAGACAGCTATCAAAAGCTGTCTTTTTTGTGGTGCAGGAATGCAATCCAAATCCGAACCATTTCCCTTTGAAGCAGCTTCTGCCGCTTCCTCAAATGTGATGGTCTGTGTACCTTCTTTATAGTTAAAGGTGATGAGAACCTTATCATCATACAGATAAATCGAATTGACGAAGGTATCCACCAATGCCTGCCGCTGGTCTTTCAGGCTCATGTCCAACTTGCGGAAGCGCATCAGCCATCGCAATCCAACTTTTTAAGCGTTTGCAACATCGTTAGATTGCATATCGCAAAATATGCCGGTTAGAACAGTATTCCAAACCTGCCCTTGCGATTGAAGCGGATAAATTCCTCTTTGATTTTGGGTTTTGCCAGCTTTTCCTGCACCTTGTTGAACAAATCCTCTGACACGAGAGCCGGGATCGCATTGGGCTGTACCACATCCCGCAAGCGCAATTCGCCGATATACCGGCGATTACTCAGCATCCTCTGAATCGTATTGTAGGACATCTCCCCGCCCATCGAATTCTTAATGTTGTGCGCCTTTAAAGCCGTTCTTCTCCGCATAGGCAGTGCATTCACGAATCTGGCCTTCGATGGATTCTTCTCGCTGGTTGTCAGTGGAATAACGAGCGTAGATCACGGCAGTCATGGCAGACACCTCTCTTTTACATCAATGAACGGTGGAGCGTTCATTCAAAATTTTGATTCGTATAATGATATACCATATTTTGCGGAATAATGTAATAGAAAAATCCCCTGTTCTGAAAAAAGGCCCACCTGTCTGCTATGCTCGTCGTTGCAGCAGACAGATGGGCCTTTCTCATTTACAGATTCTCGCTGAAGAGTTTTTCCATCGCGGTTGCTCTGGCTTCTCTATTACCTCCTCCAGCCAATTATATCCTGAACTAAACCAAGGAATCAATAACCAAAGGCCAGTGCTCCGCCATCGACAGCAAAATCCTGTCCGGTGATGTAGGATGCACCGTCGCCCACCAGGAACTCGGCCATCTTGCCCAGATCGCGGGTGTCGCCGTATGCGTGCAGCGGCATCCGGTTCAGGATCTTCTGCTCGCGGGCGGCATCCACCACCTGCTCGTTCATCTTGCTGCGGAACCAGCCCGGAGCAATGCTGTTGACGGTGATGTTGTCCTGTGCCCACTCCACAGCCAGTGCGCGGGTCATGGCCAGCACAGCGCCCTTGCTGGTGCAGTAGGGCACCACTTCGCTGAAGCCCAGATGGGCGCTCATGCTGGTAATGTTGATGATGCGGCCCTTGTCGGCACTCTTTTTCAAATAGGGATAGCAGACAACGCTCATCTCGAACAGGTACTTGACGTTCACGTTCATGATGTTGTCAAACTGCTCCATGGGGAAGTCCTCGGCGCGGCACTTGAAGCTGACACCGGCGTTGTTGACCAGAAAATCAAGGCAGCCGCCGTGCTTTGCGGCAAGGTCTGCGACCATGACCTTCATGGCCTCTACGTCGCCCACATCGCCTTTCAGGTGTACGACACCGGGGGCGCTTTCACCCACGCCCTCTTTGGGCTTTCCGGTACGACTGATGACATAGACCGTTGCGCCGGCCTCGGCCAGCACATTCGCGATCTGGAACCCGATGCCGCTGCTGCCGCCAGTGACGATACCGGCCTTTCCCTTCAGATCTGCCATAGTGATCTCCTCCTATCAGATCTCGACCTTGAAGTCGAAGAATTCGTTGACGTTGTTGAAACAGACATTTTCAATGATCTTTTTCAGCTCTTCCTCGCCGGAGAAATACTCTCCGCGCTCCACCAGGCTGCCCAGATAACTGCACAGCACGCGGCGGTACAGCTCATGACGGGGATAGGAGATAAAGCTGCGGCTGTCGGTCAGCATGCCGACCGACAGTGAGACCGGGTACAGGTTTGCACAGGCCTCGAACTGCCGCTGGATGCCAAAGGCCTGATCGTTGAACCACCAGGGTGCGCCCAGCTGAACTTTTGCCTTGGTGCCATTATCGCAGAAGCCTGCGGCTAAGATCGCCCAGGTCTCAATCTTGGTGCCGTCCAGCGGGTAGATGATGGTTTTGGGCAGTTCGCCGATGGTGGTCAGGTTGTTCAGCAGCTCGCCAACACCCTTGACCGGTGCGGCATCGTCGCAGCAATCAAAACCAGTGGACTGGCCCACGCTCTTCACATGGCTGGTG
Organism: uncultured bacterium; assembly: GCA_905215595.1. Taxonomy (GTDB): domain Bacteria; phylum Bacillota; class Clostridia; order Oscillospirales; family Ruminococcaceae; genus Faecalibacterium. The sequence goes on along the minus strand of CAJMQZ010000052.1, from coordinate 11,079 downwards.
TTGGCATCCAGATAGGTGCCGATGTGCAGCTGCATGACGTAGTGATTGCGGTTGTAGATGCGGGCCATCTCAAACAGGAAGGCGCTCTGGTACTGGTCGATCTCGTGCCGGGTCAGCTTGCCGCCGCTGCGGGCCTTGGCAAAGATACCCTCCACCTCGGCAGGGGTGTAATCGGCCCAGTTGAAGTAGGGGATGCCGTCGTCGCTGACCGTGGTGCCGGTGACCTGCTGGAAATACTGCAGGCGCTTTTCCAGCGCACCGAGCATGTCGGCAAAGCTGCCGATGGGCTGCTGGGCGGCTGCAGACAGCTTGTCCAGATAGGCTGCGAAATCTGCATTGGTGCAGAACATGGCCTTGTCCGGGCGGAACGCCGTGATCACACGGGTGAACATCTTTTCTTCGTTCAGCGCCTTGTGATAGCGCAGATCGTCGATGGGATCCTCCGTGGTGGACACCAGACGCACATTGCTGTGCTCCATGCACCAGCGGCGGGTCATGTGCTTTTCGGTGATGAGCTTCTTGGTACGGTCGTAGATCTCCTGCGCATTAGCAGCGGTCAGTGGCTCGTCGATGTCAAAATAGCGCTTCAGCTCCAGTGCGCACCAGATGTAGATGGGGTTGCCCACCAGCTGGGGCAGGATCTGGGCAAACTTCATGTACTTTTCGTAGTAGCTGGCGTCACCGGTGATGTACTTCTCGTCGATGCCAAAGGTGCGCATACAGCGCCACTTGTAGTGGTCGCCGCGCAGCCACATCTCGCCCAGATCTTCAAACTCCTTGTTCTCGGCGATCTCGGAGGGCTGCAGGTGGCAGTGATAGTCGATGATGGGCATATGCTCTGCATACTTATGATAGAGCATCTTACCCGCCTCATTGGTGAGGAAAAGTTCTTCGCTGAAACGGTTATTCATACCAGATATCCTCCAAAAATGCCCACCCGTCTGTTCCGGATGGGTGGGCGTGTTTTCATCAGAAGCCGATCAGGGCACCGCCATCCACGGGGATGCAGGTGCCGCTGATGTAGCGGGCTGCGTCACTGCACAGGAATGCTGCGCACATGCCGACGTCCATGGGGTCGCCCACGCTCTTGGCGGGGATGCGGCCCATGATCTTGGCCAGACGCGGCGGGTCATTATCGGTAGCTTTGTGGAACATCGGGGTGTCGATCCAACCCGGTGCAATGGCGTTGACGGTGATGCCATACTCGGCCAGTTCTGCGGTCAGGGTGTGGATCAGGCCCAGATAACCGGCCTTTGCGGTGGAGTAACCTGCCACCTGCGGCTGGCCGATGTAGCTGGTCATGCTGGCTTGGAAGATGATGCGGCCGTGGCCCTGCTCCTTCATCTGGGGAACAAACGCCTTGGTCAGGGCAAAAGCACCCACCAGATGCACATCCAGCACGCTCTTGTAATCCTCCACGGTCATATCCCAGATGTACTTCTTGCAGTGGTTGCCGGCGTTATTGACAAGGATGCTCACCGGGCCCTGCTCGGCAGTGATCTTGTCGGCCAGCTCCTGGGCATGGTCGGTGTCGGTAATGTTGAACTGGTAATATACCGCCTTGTCGCCGAACTCGGCCAGCGTATCGGCCACCAGCTCCGGTGCACGGGAAGCCACAATGGCCACCTTTGCGCCTGCGGAAACAAGGCACCGGGTAATGGCAAGGCCCAGACCGGTGGCACCGCCGGTGACAACAGCCACCTGGCCGGACAGGTCGTACCAGTTCTTGATGCTGAACTCCTTCATCTGTTCTTCGGTAAATGCTGCCATGGAAACAGCCCTCCTCATTCTTCGCAGGCGCGCTTGAAAGCGACCTGCTTTTCCTGATATTTATACGGTACAAAGAACTCGTGGTGTCCCTGGGCTTCGCTCTTGGTGGGCTGACCGGCGGCAGTTTTTACCACCAGTTCGGTCAGGCGGCGAGCCAGCTCGCTCTGGGTGCATTCGCCCCGGAGCACGGGGTTGGCATTGAAGTCCATATCGCCCTCCATGCGGGCGTAAGTCGCACCGTTGCCGGTGATCTTGATGCAGGGGGCTACTGCGCTGCCCACCACATTGCCGCGTCCTGTAACGAGGAACACGATGTGTGCGCCACAGCTGGCAAGATCCATCAAGCCCTCGTTGTCGTTGGGATTGGTGATGCCAAACTGCATCCAGTAAGGGTCCGGGGTGGAGTCCAGCAGCCACAGGCCCGGATGGGGCGCAGGGCAGGACACCTTGATGACGCCCTGAATGGGGCGGGAGCCGCTCTTGATCACAGCACCCATGCTCTTTTCTTCAATGGTGGACAGGCCGCCTGCAAAGTTGCCGGGGCTGACCGAATACTGACGCACGCTGCGGCAGTATTCCAGCGCTTTATCATAGGTATAGCGCAGCTCTTTTGCGGCCTGCTCAGAAGCAGCGCGCTTGAGCAGCAGATAATCCAGACCAATGGCCTCGACGATCTCCTCAAAGATGGCCGTGCCGCCCTGATCGGTGAGCCAGTCGTAGAACCGGCCCACAACCACATTGCCAGCCAGACCGCTGGTGTAGTCACTGCCGCCGCACTCTGCGCCAATGACCAGATCTTTTACAGACATCTCCACGCGGGGCGTGTTTTCCAGCTCTTTCAGGGTATTCTGCACCCAGTCCACACCCTTGCGGATGGCCGGCTGCGTGCCGCCCTCGTTCTGGATGAACATCCAGCTGGTAGGCTTGCCTTCTTCGTCCGCGATCTTGGACAGCCATTCCGGCTGGACATATTCACAGCCAAGGCCCACCGCCAGCACCGCGCCCACGTTGGGGTGGCGGATAAAGCTGATGAGCAGGTTGACGGCATACTGATTATCGGTGCAGCCGTCGAACCCCAGCAGCTCCACCTCGGCGCTGCCGCTTTTTGCCACGATCTGCTGGGCCACAAACTCGGCGCACTTGACCGTATAGATCACCAGCACCCGGTTCCGGATGCCTTTTGCGCCGTTTTTGCGGGCGTAGCCGGGCCAGGTGAGGCTTTGCAGTTCATTCCAATCCATAAAAAAGCCTCTCCTTTACTCGTATTTTGTATCCTTGGGCGCACCGGTCCGGACATCCAGATGGCTGGATCGCTGGTCATACACACTGCACATCACGTGCAGATGCACCCAGCTACCCGCCGGGATATCCGTCGTTGCGCGACCGATGACGACGCCGTACTTCACGATGTCCTCGCCGCTACGGATATCCCGCAGGGCGATCTTGTGCCCCACCGGCACTTCGGTGGTGGCCTGCACCTCCGGAGCACAGGCATCGCCGCGCAGCTCCACAGGACCGGGCACCAGCGGTGTCAGGGCGGTTGCCACATTGTCCGCAAGGTCGATCTGAAAGGCGTTCTGCTTTTCGTCCATGTTACAGCACTCCGAACTTGGCAAAGGCATCGGTGACCATCATGCCGTCCTCAATGGCCTTGCGCATGGTCTTTTCGGTGCTGGCCTTGACCAGCGCCTTCTCGATCACTTCGGGGGCGACGTCCTTCGGGATGATGAGCACACCGTCGATGTCGCCAAACACGATATCGCCGTTGTGGATGGTGACCTGTCCGATCTCGATGGGGCAGCGCCACTTGAACACATAGGTACGGACGGAAGAATCCTGTGCCCAGGTGCCGGAGCAGAACACCGGGAAGTTCTGCTCAATGACCTTGGGGGTATCGCGGGTATAGCCGTCCAGCACAGCGCCCACAGCGCCGCGGGCCTTGCCGCAGGCGGTGAGCAGCTCGCCCCACAGGGCGCTGTTGTGCGCACCGGTGGCAATGTAGATCTCGTTGGGTTTCAGATCGTCCAGCGCCTCGGTCATATAGCCAAACGGCTTATCCTCGGGGTACTCAAAGACATCGTTCTCCAGCACGGTGCAGGCATAGCCGGCCACCTTCAGGCGCTTGTCCTCGGTCTCCCCGGGCAGGATGTAGGGTACCGTGGGCACCTGTGCTGCCAGCGGACGGATGGAAGCAGGCAGGAACTGGTGCTTATAACCCATCTGGTCCAGAATATCGCCCACCACAGGGGTATACAGCTTTTCTTTCATCAGGGCGAACATTTCGTCGTCGTTTTTCCACATAGCCATGGGAAGTCACTCCTTTATTGTTCTCAGGGTATCCAGCCATTCCAGGCACTGCCCAAACCAGCCGGCAATGTGCGGGTCTGCAAGGCGGTGTTTTGCCGGTTCGTCCACTTCAGGCGTTGCCAGGCTCAGGCCATGCACTCCGCGGGGGTAAAGATGCATTTCGTAGCGCACACCGGCCGCACTCAGCGCACCTGCCAGAAGCAGGCTGTTCTGCACCGGCACTTCCGGGTCGGTGACGGTATGCCAGAAGAAGGCAGGCGGCGTATCTGCCGTGACCTGCGTTTCCAGCGAATACCAGCCCGGATCGTCCGAACCGGCCAGATTTTGGATACTGCCGCGGTGGGCGTACTTTCCGGCGGTGATCACCGGGTAGCCCAGGATCATGCCGTCGGGGCGGGGCAGGCCCAACTCACGCCAGTGCACGCCCAGACTGGCTGCCAGATGGCCGCCTGCGGAGAAGCCACACACCAGCACCGGCAGTGCCGGGCAGCGCTGCTTTGCAGCCTGCACCGCTTCGCCCAGCTGGCGCACCGGCAGGGTGCCCAGCGGGGGCTGCGCAGGCGTTTCGCGGACGGTGTAGTACACCACCGCCGCCGCCCAGCCGCCTGCGGTAAAGGCGTTGGCCACCGGCTCGGCCTCACGCGGCGAGAGCCACTGGTAACCGCCGCCCGGGCAGATGAGCACGATGCCTTTGGGGTCTTCAGGGGCATCTGCAAACCAGAGCCGTGCCCCCAGCGGCAGTTTTACTGTTTCCATCGGCAATCAGTACAGCAGATTGGGCAGCCACATAAAGGTCTGCGGGAAGTAGGTCAGGATGATCAGCGCGATGAACATGGTGATGTAGAACGGCACCATCTTCTTGGACAGAGTCTCGATCTTGATGCCGGAAATGGCGGAACCGATGAACAGGGTGGAGCCGACCGGCGGGGTCAGCAGGCCGATGCCGAGGTTCAGCACCATGACGATGCCCAGATGGATGGGGGACAGACCCAGCTGCATCCAGATGGGCAGGATGACGGGGGTCAGCATCAGGATCAGGCAGGCCATCTCGATCAGGCAGCCCAGGAACAGCATCAGGATGTTGAGCAGGATCAGGATGACGATCTTGTTGCTGGTGATGGAGAACAGGCCGGTAGCGATCATGGTGGGGATGCGCAGATAGGTCAGCAGGTAGGTGAATGCGCCGGACACGCCCAGCAGGATCAGCACCTTGCCCAGAGTCTCCACGACGTTTGCAAAGATGTGGGGGATATCCTTGAAGGAGAAGCCCTTGTAGATGAACAGGCCGACGCACAGCGACCACACAACGGCAGCAGCGGCGGACTCGGTGGTGGTAAAGACACCGGCGATAACGCCGACGACCACGAACATAACAGCCAGCATGCCCCAGATGGCCTTGAAGAACGCCTTGATGCAGTTCTTCAGGTTGAACTTGCCGGTGACCGGGATGTTCATCTTCTTGGAGTAGTAGTAGGAGTAGATCATCAGCACGATGCTCAGCACAGCGCCGGGCATGTAGCCGGCCACGAACAGCTGGCCGATGGAGACGGTGGTGACACCGGCAGCTGCCAGCGTGAAGATGACCATGTTTTGAGACGGGGGAACCAGAATGCCTTCCACGGAGGATGCCATGGTCAGGCAGGTAGAGAACTCGCGGTCATAGCCCTGCTCTTCCATCATCTTGATCTCGATGGGGCCAAGGGAGGCGCAGTCTGCGGAAGAAGAACCGGAGATGCCGCCGAAGAAGAAGGATGCCACCACGTTGACCATGGCAGCGCCGCCGTGCATCCAGCCGACCAGCTCTTTGGAAAAATCGATCAGGGTATCGGTGATGCCGCCGGCGCTCATCAGCTCACCCATCAGGATGAAGAAGGGCACGGCCAGCAGGGTATAAGAGTTCAGGTTACTGACAAATTTCAGAGCCATCTGCATGGGGTTGATGCCCAGATAGAAGAAGTCCAGCAGAGATGCCACGCCGATGGCGTAGACCACCGGCACACGGAGGAACACCAGCACCAGGAACACGCCCAGCAGCAGGATGGTTGCGATCGTTGCAGTCGACATTTACTTGCTCTCCTTTCGACCCAGTACCCAGTGGCCCATCACGGCAAAGATGTTCAGCACGCCGGTCACGGGCAGTGCGCTGTACATGAAGGAATACGGCACATTGATGCCTGCCATGTTGTTGTTTGCGCCCTGCTGTGCCAGCTTGATGCCGTACACGATCAGGAAGATGGAAAAGCCCACCACACAGACAGTAGACAGGATGTCGGTGAGGAACACACCGGTCTTGCCCAGCTTTTCGTCAAACATGGTCACAGCCAGATGCTCGTTCTTGCGCACCACCAGCACACTGCCCAGCAGGCTCAGCCACACCAGGCACAGCAGGGAGAACGGCTCGCCCCACATGGGAGAGTTGTGCAGCACATAACGCCCGAAGAAGATGTAAAAGACCACGGCCACCAGTGCACCCAGAATGACCGCGCAGATGTGGCGCAGGATCTGGAACAGTGCGGCGTCGACCTTTTCCCAAACGGCTCTGAATTTGTCCATAATCGACTCCTTATTGCTTGTTTTTAAAATTCCCCACGACCGTTGCCAGCCGCGGGGAACGTTCGTACCTTATTGATCCGTCAGAACGGTCTGCCGGAGCTTAGTAGTTGCCGCCCTGGATCTTTGCGATGATATCCTGCGCATCGGTGCTCTGCTTTGCATACAGAGGTGCGCAGGCCTCCTGCCACTTCTCGATGTCGGCAACTTCCAGCAGGGTGATGCCCTTGTCGCCGAAGGAATCGAAGCATGCCTGCTCCTGCTTCTGGTTGTACTCATAGCAGGCTGCGCGGGCTGCCAGAGCAGCTTCCTTGATCCAGCCCTTCTCGGTGTCGTTGAAGCCGTTCCACTTGTCGGCGTTCATCAGGATGACGCCGCAGCCGAAGGTGTGTGCATCGGTGATGAAGTAGGGAGCGACCTCGTTGAAGCTGTTGCTCATGTAAGAGGTGACACCGTTCTCAGCGGCATCGACGACGCCGGACTGCAGGGAGGTGTACAGCTCCGAATAAGCAATTGCGGTGGCGGAAGCGCCCAGAGCATCCATGGTGCTGATCATCAGGTCAGTCTCGGGAACGCGAACCTTCAGACCCTTCATCAGGTCGAGGGTGAACTCAGTGGGCTTGCCCAGACGCTCGTAGACCTTCGGGGTGATGAACATGCTGCGGGGGCCTTCGACCAGCCAGCCCAGAGCCACGTAGCCGCAGTTTGCATCCTCGACGCTCTGCAGCAGCTCGTCGCCCAGGCTGCTCTCGGCAACATCCTCAAACTGTGCCATGTCCTTGAAGACGTAAGGCAGGCCGGTGGTGCCGATCAGCTCTGCGCCGTAGTTGGGCAGGGAAGAAGCGTTGCCGCGGAAGATATCCAGAGTGCCCATCTGGATGCCCTGCATGGACTCGGCCTCGGAACCCAGAGTGCCGTTGATATACAGGTCGATCTTGATGTGGCCACCGGACAGCTCTTCGATCTTCTCGGCAAAGGTGTGTGCGCCCACGGTTGCGCCGTAGTCCTCACCGTTGACCTCGTTCCAGGTCAGGGTGAAGTCGTTGCCGGAGCCGCCCTCACCTGCGCCCGCTGCAGAAGCTGCAACAGAAGAAGCAGCGGTGGAAGAAGCTGCCGTAGAGGTGGAAGCGGAAGAACCGCCGCATGCCGTCATGCCCAGAGCAGCTGCAGAAACACCAACGACCTTCAGGAAGTCACGACGAGAAATTGCCTTTTTCATAAGAAATCTCCTTTTTCTCTCTTTGGCTGTTTGGAATCGTGTGGAACCGGGGTGGGGACGGCGTCCTCGTGCCGCGCCGCGCCCTTGTCACAAAAACGTTTTTGCGACTTTCATTGTCAATATCTTAGCACGTTCCCACCCTGAGGTCAACGTTTTTCAGATTTTTTCTCCTGTTTCGCATTCATTTTTGTCAATTAGCACAGTTTTTGGCAAAACCGTTTTGGCGGTGTGCCGATTTTACTACCGAAATTCTGGAAATGCTTTACATCCATCGCCTTTTGCATTATAATCAAGCAAAAACGTTTCGTTTTGATTAATCGACGCAGTTCCGTCAAACAATTTTTGCCGCAAGGCAGAGATTCAGCCGGAATATTCCTGTACCAAAAAGAAAGAGGTGCTTTTGATGATTATTACCAAATTCGAGACATGGTGGGTCGAGCGCGGCCGCTGCCTGTTTGACGAAAAGCGTCAGGGCGGCGCTAAGATGGGCTGGGATGTGATCGCCATCAAGCTGACCACCGATACCGGCATTGAAGGCGTTGCCACCTGTATGGCTGCCCGCAGCGGCGCTGTGAGCGAAGCCTACCTGCAGGAGAGCATCGGTCCCGTGGTGCTGGGCCGTGATCCCCATGACCGCGAGGCCATCTTCCAGGAGCTGTGGACCATCGACCGCCACGAAGCGTTTTTCCCGGTGTTCCTGCCCGGCCCGGTGGATGTGGCCCTGTGGGATATCTGCGCCAAGGAAGCCGGCCTGCCTCTTTATAAGTATATCGGTGCCTGCCGCGACAGCCTGCCGGTCTACGCCAGCGGCAACTTCCACGGCACAGTCAAGGAATACGTGGACGAAGCCCTGTACTACCAGAGCAAAGGCATCCCCGGCTACAAGGCACATCCGGGCGGACCGGTCAGCTTTGACATGGAAGTGCATCAGGCTATCCGCGATGCTGTCGGCCCCGATTACCTGCTGATGAGCGACCCGGTGGGCGACTATACCCTGAACGAGGCCGTTACCGTTGGCCGCCAGCTGGAAAAGCTGAACTATAAGTGGTTCGAAGAGCCTTTCCGCGACTTTGAACTGTACAAATACACCGAGCTGTGCCGCACGCTGGATATTCCCATTGCTGCCACCGAGACCACCCGCGGTTGCCACTGGGGCGTGGCGCAGGTCATCGCCCAGCACGCCGCCGACATCGTCCGCGCGGATGTCAGCTGGAAGGACGGCATCACCGGCACACTGAAGATTGCCCATCTGGCCGAAGCCTTCGGCCTGAACTGCGAGATCCACACCACCACCATGAACTACATGGATCTGGTCAACCTGCATGTCAGCTGCGCCATCAAGAACTGCGAATACTTTGAGTACTTTGTGCCCGAAGAGAACTATACCTTGCCCATGAAGGGCAAGCTGCCCATCGATGAGCACGGCATCATCCATGTGCCGCAGGGCCCCGGCGTCGGCGCCGAGCTAGACTGGGATCTCATCGAGAAGAGCTGCCGCAGCTACCGTAAGCTCGAGTATAAGGGCTGATCTGCAAATCGCTATTTTCTTACCTGCTCATTTTTCTCTCCCATTTACCCCATTATCTCCATGGAAAAAGGACTGTTGCACAAGGATATAAGCCAGTGCAGCAGCCCTTTTTCCTGCTTTATCCGTTTCATTTCGTACTGTCAACGTTAAAGCAAAAGACCAGAGTTGTAAAGCCTTTTGGCTAAATAACTCTGGTCTTTTTGTTGGAGCTTGTGCAGCAGCCCCTTTTCGTTTGCATTCTGTTTTAAATCAGAAGCCCCCGGAAGTTGCCGCTGTCATACATTACGGCATTGCTGCGGAATACCACCTCGGAGCCAACATAGATGGTATTCTGCTCCGGCGCTTTGCCCTGCACCAGATACTCCACCAGTGTCTTGATGCCCAGGTATCCCTGTGCATAGGGGTTTTTCTGCACCAGATTGTTGAGTACTTTGTCCTGCAAGGCCGTCATGTTTTCCGCAAACACATCGCTGCCCACTGCAAAGATCCGGCCAGCCTTGCCGCACTGCTGCAGCGCCTGCGCCAGCATCACGCTGCTCTGCGAAAGCACGCTGCAGCAGGCTGCAACGTCCGGCTTTTCCAGCAGATGCAGGATGGATGCCTGCGCCTCCGGGCTGATATAGCAGGAGTGATCCAGATAGATGCGGTTCTGCGCACCGTTCTCCTGCATGTAATCCTCAAAGCCCTGCACGATGCGGGCGTGCTGCTCCCATTTCGGGCTGCCCGCGCAGAGCACCACGCTGCCGAACACAGGAATATGGCTGAAGATCAGCTCGGCCATTGTCCGCCCGATGACCTCGTAGTTCGGCTGTACGCTGCACAGCGGTGCCGACTGCGGGTTGCTGAAACCCACCTGCACCACTGCCACACCGCTGTCGCGGACATGCTGCCACTCCTGCCGGCTCAGTGCTTCCAGATGGCCCACCGTCAGCAGGCCGTCCAGTTTGTCTTCTGCCAGCAGGGCGCGCACCTGCTCCACCGCGCCGGAGGAAGCCGGGTCAACTTCATTCGGAAAGCGGAATTCCTGGCACTCCACGTTCAGGTCTTCCGAGCTTTTCAGATAGTCCCGCACGCCCTGCCACAGAGGCGGGTAATAGAAGCGGTTGTGGCCGCTCTCATCTGGCAGCAGCACAGCGATGTGCTGGGTGCGGCGCTTTAGGCCGGAAGCCATCTTGTTGGGCCGGTAGCCCAGATTGTCGGCGATCATGCGGATGTGTTCCCGCGTGGCATCGCTGACGCCCGGTTTGTCGTTCAGGGCCTGATGCACTGTACTGATAGAAACGCCTGCTGCCTGCGCAACGTCACGGATCGTGATTTTCTTGTTCATGCGGAATTCCTTTGTTCCCTGCTCACAATTATGAATCGGTTGTACTCATTATATCGCACTTTTTCCAACAATCAAGCAAAAGCGTTCAACAGCTACAGTAATATCCGCTATTATTGTGACTTACAAAAGGAACAAACCAATCAAACTTTTCTTCATGGTACTTTACTCATAATCAAACGGTGTTTGTGCCTTTATCCAAGTTTCGAGGGTATAAGCTCTACCATCATTGCTTTATCACGATAAATTTTGCAAAACTCTCTTGACGCACCCACACTTCCATGCTACCCTTTATTCCAAATCCTGCCGAAAAGTGGTGGTTCTCACCGTGATAACCACCACTTTCAGCGGATGATTGCCCAGAAAGAACGTACCGCCCCG
>CAJMQZ010000051.1 GCA_905215595.1 uncultured bacterium | reverse complement strand
GGCTGCTGTGCGGGTCGATGAAAAGGTCCTTGTTGAGATCGACTGAGCACCCTACTGGCCCTTTGCCCTTGCGGCAAGGGGCCTTTTTGGTTATGAAAAACCCTCTCAGGCGCTTCGCGCCAGCTCCCCCGAAAGGGGGGAGCTTGAAGCAGACTGTACACAGGAGCATTCTGAACAAACAAGCAATACACCACCTCTTCGTCAAAAAGCTCCCCCCTCGGGGGAGCTGGCAATGCCGCAGGCATTGACTGAGAGGGTTCTTACAGGAGAAAACGATGCAGCAATATCTGGAAGCCGGAAAAGTTGTTACCACCCACGGTGTGCGCGGGGAAATGAAGCTGGAGCTTTGGTGCGACGGGGTGGATTTTTTGAAAAAAGTGGGCCGCCTGTACCCTTCGGTGCAGGGCGGCAAGGCGTATAAGATCCTTTCCATCCGTCCGCAGGGGCAGATGGCGCTGCTCCAGCTGGAAGGGGTCAGCGATATGGACGCCGCCCGGGCGCTGCGCGGGCAGGTGTTCTACTTTGACCGCAACGATGCCACCCTGCCCGCAGGCCGGTGGTATGTGGCGGATCTTATCGGGTGTGAAGTGCGGGATGCCGACACTGGCAAGGTGTACGGCGTGGTGACCAGCGTGGACCACCCGGGTGCGCAGGATATCTACACCGTCAAGGCACCCGGCGGCAAGGAGTATATGTTCCCCGGGGTGGATGCCTTCCTGAAAGAGCGCAACCCGCCGGAGGGGTATATCCTTGTCACCCCCATCCCCGGCCTGCTGGATGATGATTTTGACAGCGAGCGGGAGGAGGAGTAAGCCATGGGAATGCGTGTGGATATCGTGACCCTGTTCCCGGAGATGTGCCAGCAGGTGCTGGACGCCAGCATCATCGGCCGGGCGGCAAAGCGGGGCTATATTGAGACTCACTGCCACCAGATCCGGGACTATACCCTGAACAAGCAGAAGCAGACTGACGACTACCCCTACGGCGGCGGCTGCGGCATGGTGCTGTACGCCCAGCCCATCGCGGACTGCCTGCGGGCGGTGCAGCGCGAGGTGGCCGAGCAGGGACGCCCCGCCCCGCATATCGTGTTCCTGACGGCGGGCGGGCAGCGCTACACCGAGGAGCACGCAAAGCGCCTGGCACAGTACGACAACCTGACGCTGGTCTGCGGCCACTACGAGGGCATTGACGAACGCGTCATCGAAGCTTTTGCGGACGAGGAAATCTCCATTGGTGATTATATCCTGACCGGCGGCGAGCTGGCCAGCCTTGTGGTGGCAGACAGCGTGCTGCGCCTGAAGCCCGGCGTATTGGCCGAGCAGAAGGGCTACGAGGAGGAAAGCTACTGGGACGGCCTGCTGGAATACCCCCAGTACACCCGCCCCGAGGTGTGGGAAGGCCGTGCTGTGCCCGAGGTTCTGCTGGGCGGCGACCATGCAAAAATTGACGCGTGGCGCGGCGAGCAGAGCCGCACCCGCACCCGTCTGCGCCGCCCGGAGCTGTACGAGCAGTGGTGTACGAGCCACCCCATTGCCGAAGTGCCCAAGTGGAAGCGGGGCGAGAATGTCCGGCTGGTAAAGACCGCCGAGCAGTTTGCCGCCGCCGCAAAGCTGTTTGCCGAGGGACGGCAGGCTGTCTGCGCTGACAACTGGACGGCGGAATACTGCCGCACCCTGAACGAACAGCAGTTTTTGCTGCAATTACAGCAGGAAAAGGCGGCGGGCTGGGTGTGCTACCTGCACACCACCAAGGATGTGCCGGACGGCATGGTGTGTGTCAGCCATAAGGCGGGGCATATCGAGCACCTGTTCGTCACGGAAAAAGCCCGGGGCAACGGCATCGGCGCAAAGCTGCTGGATTTTGCCCGCAAAAAGCTGCCGGAGCACGCACACCCGGTGCTGAGTGTGCTGAATACCAACACCCGCGCCATTGCACTGTATACCCGCATGGGCTGGCAGCTGGACGGCAGCACCAGTCTGGAATTTGACCCGCAGCAATACCCCACCGTGACGCGCAAATGCGCACTGGTGCAGATGCGCTACGCAGGCCCTGCGCAGGAGTGAGTCGGCGCCGGAAATGTCGGTGAAAATACACAAAATTCAGAGGAAAACTCCCCGGTGGTCTAAAAGTTGTTGAAAACTTTTGTATTACCCCTCTAACCTTTGGGGTATAATTTTATTGTCTTTGTACAAAACCTGAAAAATGCTCCCTAATTCATTGGGAAAACCGCCAAAAATGCAAAAGGGGTCTGTACAAGTGTTTCGACTTGCGCTAAAATGAGTGTAACACAACAGGCACACCATGCTTTTGTACACCAAAACGATATTAGATAGGAGCGCTTTACTATGTACGTAAAAGAAGTTACCGTTGAAAATCAGGTTGGTCTGCACGCTCGTCCGGCTACCTTCTTTATCCAGAAGGCAAACGAGTTCAAGTCTTCCATCTGGGTCGAAAAGGAAGAACGCCGCGTGAACGCAAAGAGCCTGCTGGGCGTTCTGTCTCTGGGTATCGTTGGCGGCACCACCATCCGCATCATCGCTGACGGCGCTGATGAGCAGGCTGCCGTGGACGGCCTGATCAAGCTGGTGGAGTCCGGCTTTGCAGAGTAAGTCTGTATCACAAGCAACAGAAAGCGGCGGGGGCTCCCTGCCGCTTTTTTGATAAGCTTTTTTACGGGAAGAAGGAGGGCTTTTTATGAGCGAGAAAAACAAACAGCGAATGGAAAAGTTCGTGGCACTGTGTGATTCCGGGAAGCCGTGGTATGTGTTCCTTGTTCTGTTCAGCCTGCTGCTGGCGGCAAATGCCCTGCTGGAGCTGCTTACCGAGCAGCGGGTCAAGAGCTGGGTATGGCTGCTCAATGTGGCGGGCATCGTGGGCTGTGTGGCCGATCTCTTCCACTGCAAAAACCTCCGGGCTGCCAAGGCTGAGGACGAAAACGCATGACCAAGGCCGAGCTTTACCAAAAAGCCTGTATGCTGCCGCTGCTGCCCGGGGTGTATATCATCCGGGACAAAAGCGACACCATCATTTATATCGGCAAGGCCAAGCGCCTGCGCATCCGGGTGAGCCAGTATTTCCGCGAGGGCGTGCCCCACGACAACAAGGTCAGCCAGATGATCGCCCACGCCTACGCCTTTGACGTCATCGTCTGCCAGAGCGAATTTGAGGCGCTGGTGCTGGAAGCCAGCCAGATCAAGGCCCATACCCCCAAATACAACATCCTGCTCAAGGATGACAAGGGCTACAGCTATATCCGCGTCACCCGGGAGGACTGGCCGCGCCTTTCCTTCACCCTGCAAAAGGAGGAGGACGGGGCAGAGTATATCGGCCCCTACACCTCCAGCTTTGCGGCACGGCAGATGGCAGAAACGGCCATGGATGCCTTTTTGCTGCCGCGCTGCTCCAAGCGCTTTCCGCAGGACATCGGAAAGGGGCGGCCCTGCCTGAACGCCCACATCGGCAAGTGCATGGCGGTGTGCAGCGGCAAGATCAGCTGCGAGAACTACAATCAGGCGGTCAAAAATGCGGTGCACCTGATCCGCTACGGCAAAAAGGACATCCTCAAGACCCTGAACGAACGGATGCTGGAGGCCTCGGAGCGGCTGGAGTTCGAGACGGCGGCCCTCATCCGGGACCAGATCAACGCCATCACCAAGGTGAGCGCCGGGCAGAAGGTGGTCGTGGATCCGGAGGTGGAGATGGACGTGGTGGCGCTGGCCGGTACGCCCGGCAGCGTATGCGCGGCGGTGCTGCGCTTCCGCGAAGGGCGGCTCACCGACAAGCGGGAGTTCCTGTTCCATGACACCTCCGACATCGACGCGGTGCGGGAGGAATTTCTGCCCCGGTACTATCTGGACGATGAGCAGATCCCCAAGATCATCGCGGTGGATGCGCTGCCGCCGGACGTGGAGGCCTTGCAGCAGGCGCTGAACCAGAAGCGCGGCAGCGAGGTGCAGCTGTATGTGCCCCAGCGGGGCGACAAGGCGCATCTGGTGGAGATGGCCCACACCAATGCGGTGGAGCGGCTGGCCCGGGAAAGCGGCCGCTACGCCCGGGAAGAAAAGCTGCTGGATGAGCTGGCCCAGGTGCTGGGGCTGGCAAAGCCGCCCCGCGCCATTGAAAGCTACGATATCTCCAACTGGGGCGATGGCACCAGCGTCTGCGGCATGGTCACCTTCAAGGACGGCAAGCCCTTCAAGGCCGGCTACCGCAAGTTCAAAATGAAGACCGTGGTGGGCACGGACGACTACGCCTCCCTGGCAGAAACTGTCTCCCGCCGGGCGGCAGAGTACGAAAAATACGCCGCACAGGCGCAAAACGGTCAGCCCGGCGGCAACTGGTTCGGGCAGAAGCCGGATCTTTTGCTGATGGACGGCGGCAGGGGACAGGTGAGCGCCGCAAAGGAGGCGCTTGCCGGTACAGCGCTGGCAGATGTGCCGTTGTACGGCATGGTAAAGGATGACCATCACCGCACCCGCGCCATCGTGGACAGCGACGGGCGGGAAATTGCCATCAATATGAACCGGGGCACCTTCACCTTCATCACGGCCATTCAGGACGAGACCCACCGCTTCGCCAACGCCTACCGCAAGCAGCAGATGAAGCAGAAAAGCTACTCCTCCACCCTGACCGAGGTGCCGGGCGTAGGCCCCAAAACAGCCAAAGCCCTGCTGACGCAGTTCAAGAGCGTGGGCGCGGTGAAGGAAGCCACCCCCGACCAGCTGGAAAACACCCCCGGTGTGGGCAGGCAGCTGGCGCAGACCATCTACGAGTATTTTCATCAGGCATAAACACAAAAACGCCCCTCTTCTCTGGCGCAAAGCCATGGAAAAGGGGCGCTTTCTGTTATGCGGGGCGTTATTCGTCAACGTTTAGATAAATCAGCCCTTTGGCGTAGAGATTCAGGATGCCGTTGGAACCGGAAGAGGTATAGCGTTTATCATATTCCTTATTGCCGATGCGTACAACGTTATCCGTGCGGGCGTCGGTCGTGTAGTCGGCGGGGTCGCCATCCAGATGCAGGCGGATGCAGCGGGTCGCGGTGATATTGGCGTATTCCGCAACGGAAAGGTGCTCGATCACGCATCCCCCAGCAGGAAGCTCGACCAGCAAATCGCGGGTCACGGTCAAGTCTTCGGCACGCAGACCGCCATTGTTCAGCGCAACATTCAGCGTTTTCAGCTGCATGGGCGCAAGGCGGACATCGCCGGTCTCTAAGCTGATGATCAGCCGGGTGAGGGCGTCTGCCGGGATGGTGACGGTGAGCATGGCTTCGGGGGCATTCTCGGCTACCTGCCAGTTTTCCGGCATTTCAAAGGTCAGGGTAGTGCGGCCATCCCCGCCGGTGGTGCGCAGAACGGGCGAATGGGGGAAGTTGTCGAACTGGAAGGTGGCGTATTTGTCCGAGGTAAGGGACGGGTCGGTGACAAAGGTCACAGAGCCGCAGTTCAGGCTGAGCTTCAGCTCCTGATCCAGCTTTTCCAGCGGGATCTGCAGGGTGCTTTCCCCAAGGTCATCAGCAGGAATGGTGAGGGGGACGGTATCGGTCAGGACAGCGAGGTAGCTGCTGCTGGCCTCCTCCGGGACAGAGCTGCTGTCTGCTGCCGAGGACGCAGGCTCGACCGGCTGCACCGGGGTGGCCTTGGAGTGCTGGAAGAAAAAGCAGGCCAGCACCAGCACCGCCAGCCCGCCGCCCAGTACCATGCGCCAGCGGGAACGCGGGGCAGGGGATGCCGGGGCGGCAGAGGCGCCTTGCGGGCTTTGCTCGTCCAGAATCTTGCGGGCGACCTCCTCGGGGCTGCCCAGCTCCGCAATGGCGCGGGCTTCGTTTTCCGGCCCGGCGGCATCCAGATAATCTTCGTAATAACTCAAAGCGTCCTTGCGCTCGGCCTCCGGCAAGGGAGCCAGAAGCTGCTCCAGCGCAGCAAGAAATGCAGTACGGGTCATAGATCATTCCACCTCTCTGAAAAATGTGTCAATGGAAGAACGGTAGCGGCTCCACTCCTGCGCGTAGGCGGCAAGCTGCGCCCGCCCGGCGGAGGTGATCTGATAATAGCGGCGGTTGCGGCCGTTGAAGGGTGCATCGTAGACCGTGAGCAGCTGGTCTTTCTGCAGTCGGCGCAGCACCGGGTACAGGGTGGATTCGCTCAGTTCCAGCGTGTGGGTGACCTGTTGGGTGATCTTGTAGCCGTAGGTACCTTCCGGCTCCTGCGCCACCACGGACAGCACAATGGCATCCAGCAGCGCGGCACTGATGGGAAAACTCATGCGGGAACAGCCTCCTTTCGGCGTGGTCTGTTTCTATAATATTATATATCATATAATATTGCATAAGTCAATAAGGAAATTTACCCTCTCAGTCTCGCTGCGCTCGCCAGCTCCCCCGAAGGGGGGCTTTACCGCACGGACTGGCAGATAACAAAAAAGCTCCCCCTTTCGGGGGAGCTGGATGCGAACGAAGTGAGCAGACTGAGAGGGTTGAGCTTCTTAGTTTTCGGAAGAGATATCCTGTCCGAAGTACTTCTCGCTCAGGGTTTTTAAGGTGCCATCGGCACGCAGTGCTTCAATGGCGGTGTTCAGCGCGTCCAGATAGGCGGTATCCTCGCTCTTAAGCACCGGGATGGCCACATGAGAGGCTTCGGCGGTCTGTGCCACCAGCTTGAAGTCTGCGTCCGGGTGGACATTCAGGTAGTCGTAGAAGGAAACGTCCGCGTTCAGGGTGGCATCAATGCGGCCTGCGGTCAGCAGCTGGATGGTCTCTTCCAGCGTGTCGATGCCCTGCACGGTAGCGCCGTAGCTCTCGGCAAGTTCCATGTAAGTAGAAGCCAGACTATTGGCGGTGGTCTTGCCCTTCAGGTCCTCAAAGCTGTGGATGTCCTCGTTATCCTTGCGCACCGCCAGCGCAGTGTGGATGTAACCGTAGGGGGTGGTGAAAGCATAGGTCTTGGCGCGCTCCTCGGTCACCTCCACGCCGTTGCACACCATGTCGTAGCGGCCTGCGTCCAGACCGGCAAACAGGCTGTCCCAGTCGCTTTCCACATACTCCGGCTCCACGCCCAGCTTTTCGGCAATGGCGCGGGAGACCTCCACGTCGTAGCCCACCAGCGTGTCGGAAGCATCGTGGTAGCTCCACGGCTGCCATGCGCCTTCCAGTGCCACCACCAGCTTGCCGTTCTTCTGGATGCTGTCCAGCTTATTCAGCGTTGCGGAACTGGCAGTACTGGCGGCGGTGTCCTTGGAAGAGCAGCCGGTCAGACTGAGCACCCCGGCTGCGGCCATAACGCCCATCAGAGAAATAAAGGTTCTACGTTTCATAGTAATATCCTTTCCATTAAAATATTGGTCTGGCAGGTCATCGGAAAGCTTTTCCACGCAAGTGAGTCGGGCCATTCCATCGCCCGCCCTACTGCCTGCGGCAGCAGGGTCCCACCCCAGCGGACACTTGCTTTGGAAAACTTCCCGCCGCCCTGCCGGGAAAGTTTGCGGTATTGTCAAAAGCTCCCCCTTCGGGGGAGCTGCTGAGCGCAGCGAGGCTGAGAGGGTTTTATTCCGTATGGGCGATCCTGCGCAGGAAGGCCCGGGTGCGCTCCTCCTTGGGGGATGCAAAGAACTGCTGAGAGGGTGCCTGCTCCACCACCACGCCGTTTTCCATGAATACGGTCTTGGAGGAAACATTGCGGGCAAAGCCCATCTCGTGGGTGACCACCAGCATGGTCATGCCCTCTTCGGCCAGCTGCCGCATCACGGCCAGCACTTCGCCAGTCAGCTCCGGGTCAAGGGCCGAAGTCGGCTCGTCAAAATAGATGATCTCCGGGTCGGAGGCCAGTGCCCGGGCAATGGCCACGCGCTGCTGCTGGCCGCCGGAAAGCTGGCGCGGATAGTAGTCGGCTCGGTCGGCAAGGCCCACCTTTTCCAGCATCTTCATGCCAACGGCATCCGCCTGCTCTTTGGGCATTTTGCGGGCAATGATGAGGCCCTCGGTCACGTTCTGCAAGGCAGTCTTGTTGCGGAACAGATTGTAGCTCTGGAACACAAAGGCCGTCTTTTTGCGCAGCCGGGCAATGTCGGCACGGCTGGCCTGGGCAAGGTCGAACGTCTCACCGTCAAAGGTGAGCTGGCCTGCGTCGGCAGTCTCCAGAAAGTTCAGACAGCGCAGCAGGGTGGTCTTGCCGGAGCCGGAGGGGCCGAGGATGGCCACCACATCGCCCTTTTCCACGGTCAGGTCCACGCCGCGCAGCACCTGCAGCTCGCTGGTCACTTTGCGTGCACCGGGCCGGTGGAAGATGCCTGCCTGCAGGCGGGGCTTTGTGTAGGTGAAAAAGGATTTGTGGACGTTTTTGATCTCTAACATGGACATGGTTGCCACACTCCTTTCTTACTGGAAGCCGTGGGCGTTGAGCCGACGCTCCAGCAGTGCCTGCAGCTTGGTGATGACCGTGCAGAACAGCAGATACACCACGGCCACCTCACAGTAGATGGGCAGGAAGATGTAGGTGCGGGCGGCGACGCGCTGGCCGGCCATGAACAGCTCCGCTACCGTGATGTTGGAAGCCAGAGAGGTGTCCTTGATCATGCCGATGAGGGAGTTGGAGAGGGCAGGCACGGCGGTGCGCAGGGCCTGCGGCAGCACGATGCGGCGCATGATCTGCCACCAGCTCATGCCCACGCAGTAACCGGCTTCCAGCTGGCCCTGCGGCACGCTTTCCAGTGCGCCGCGCATGGTCTCGGCACAGTAGGCACCCTCGTTGAAGGCAAAGGCGATGACCGCAGCAGGGAAAGCGTCCAGCATGATGCCCACGCTGGGCAGACCATAAAAGATGATGAACAGCTGCACCAGCAGCGGTGTGCCGCGGATGACCCAGATGTAGAACCGGGCGATCTGCCGCAGCACCGGCACGTTGGCGTACTGCACCAGTGCCACCACCACCGCGATGATCATGGCAAAAAAGAAGGACACCAGCGTCAGCGGGATGGTCATGGTCAGGCCGGCTGTCAGGATGCGGGGCAGGGCCTCCACCAGCACGCTGACCGTGCGGTTGGATAAAAGTGCTTCAAACATGAACGATCACAGTACCTCAAATACTCTCAGAAAACAACGGTGAATGTATTATACAACTTCGAGTATACTCAAAGTCAAGGGGTTTGCGGAAATTCCTACAAAACCTACCAGAATACTATAACATGAAATGTCCGGCGGTGCAAATGGTTTGCAAAAATCGCGTATTGTGAACAAAAACGGCCCAGCCGCTGCGGGAACTTTGTGCAATGCGGCAAGCCGGTTGACGCGGCAGGCGCTTTCGTGTACAATGGGCATAACAACGTGCACACCGGGTTTGCCGGTGCCGCGCAAATTCACCGGCGGCCCGGCTGCCGGTGCAAACGGAGGACACAAACGTGACGAAACGGAAGATTGGCGTTCTGGGTGCAGGTACCTGGGGCATGGCGCTGGCGCGGATGCTGACCGTCAGCGGCAACGAAGTGCAGGTGTGGTCGGCCATTGAGGCGGAGGTGGACAACCTCTCCACTACACGGGTGCACCCCAACCTGCCGGGCATGAAGATCCCGGCCGAGCTGCAGTTCACCAAGAGCATCGAGGAAGTGTGCACCGGCAAGGATGTGCTGCTGTTTGCAGTGCCGTCGGTGTTCGTGCGTGCCACGGCGGCCAAGGCGCGGCCCTATATCCGCTCCGGCCAGATCATCGTGGATGTGGCAAAGGGCATTGAGCCCGATACCTTATATACCATGACCGAGATCCTTGCCGATGAGCTGAGCCACGAGAACGGCCCCCGGGCGGTGCGTCTGGTGGCGCTCAGCGGCCCCACCCACGCCGAGGAGGTGGCGCTGGATCTGCCTACCACCATCGTTTCCGCCAGTCCGGATCTGGAGGCTGCCGAGGTGGTGCAGGAGGTGTTCAGCAACACCTGTATGCGCGTGTACACAAACTCTGATATCAAAGGTGTGGAACTGAGCGGCGCCATGAAGAACGTCATCGCGCTGGGCGTCGGCATCTCCACCGGCCTTGGCTACGGCGATAACGCCCGCGCCGCTCTGATCACCCGCGGCATTGCCGAGATCGCCCGGCTGGGCGTGGCGATGGGCTGCAATGTCCAGACCTTTGCGGGTCTGGCCGGCATCGGCGATCTGATCGTCACCGCCACCAGTATGCACAGCCGCAACAACCGCGCCGGTATCCTGATCGGCAAGGGAGAAAGCCCGGAGCAGGCCGTGAAGGAAGTCGGCATGGTGGTGGAGGGCATCAACGCCCTGCCCGCCGCTATGGAGCTGGCCGAGAAGTACCATGTGGAAATGCCCATAGCCCAGACGGTGAACGCCATCGTCAAGGAGGGCATGAGCGCCAGCGACGCGCTGCGCAACCTGATGTCCCGCGACCGCAAGAGCGAGATGCCGCAGGGCTATGAGAGCGTGTGAACCTGAAATAATCGAAAAGAGGCTTCCGGAATGTCTGCGGGCATTCTGGAAGCCTCTTTTATTTGGTGGGAGGTGCAGTAAAATTATTAAAACTTTTTACAGAAAACAGACACAAAAGGGTAGAAGGTCGGCAAACTTTCTGCTATACTGGAAACGATAGAATTTTTGGTCAGTGCAGCCGGAACAGGGCGGCGGGCGCTGGCACTGCAAGAAGGAGGAATGAGAGATGCCCTCTACCTACGCACACCGCCGTTTTGGCGCGAATGTGCTGGACCATCTGCCCGCGCCGCTGCGGGAAAAGCTGGAGGCGCACCGGGAACTGTACGATATCGGTCTGCACGGGCCGGATCTGCTGTTCTATTACCATGCAGAAAAATCCACCCCGGTCGCCGCGCTGGGCAACGCCATGCACGACGAGCCGGGCAGAACGTTCTTTGACCGGGCACGGCGGGTGGTGCATGAGGAAGCCGACCGCGAGGCTGCGCTGGCCTACGCGCTGGGCTTTGTGTGCCATTTTGCGCTGGACAGCACCTGCCACCCCTTTGTGGAGCAGTTCACCCGGGAGAGCGGTGTGACCCACTGCGAGATCGAGACTGAGTTCGACAATATGCTGCTGCGCCGGGACGGCTATGACCCGCTGACCTTCTTTACCGCCAGCCATATCCACCCCAGTGCAGAGAACGCCCGGGTCATTGCGCCGTTTTACAGGGATATTTCGGAGCAGACCGCGCTGGAAGCCCTGAAGGGGATGATCTTGGTGCATAAGGTGCTGCAGGCTTCGAACCCGGTCAAGCGCTGGGTGGTGCTGACCGGCATGAAGGTGCTGGGCAAGTACGATGGGATGCACGGCCTTGTGGCAAATCCGCAGCCGAACCCGCAGTGCACCGAGAGCAACCGCAAGCTGGATGCGCTGTATGCCAAGGCACTGCCGCTGGCAGAGCGGCTGATCTTGGAGTATGTGGCAAAGCTGGACACGGACGAGCCGCTGGACGCCGCCTACGACCACACCTTTGGGGAATTTTAAAAACTGCACCGCCCGGCGGTGCAAGGGGAAAAGGGAAATACGATGAAAACTGAAAAATTCAAGGTGACACCGCTGGAGCGGGCATGGATCCTATACGATGTGGGCAACTCGGCCTTTGTGCTGATGATCGCCACGCTGGTGCCCATCTTCTTCAATGCACTGGCCGAGGCCGGTGGGGTGAGCAAGGTGGACTATCTGGCCTACTGGGGCTACGCAAGCTCCATCGTTACGGTGGTCACCGCCATTCTGGGCCCCATTCTGGGCACGCTGGCCGACACCAAGGGCTTTAAAAAGCCCATCTTCATGCTCTGCCTCTTTGTGGGCGTCGTCGGCTGCTGCGCCATGGGTCTGGCGGGCACATGGCTGGTCTTTCTGGTCATTTTTATCATTGCCAAGATCGGCTACTCCGGCAGTCTGGTGTTCTATGATTCCATGCTGGGCGATGTGACCACCCCGGAGCGGATGGACATGGTGTCCTCCCGCGGCTATGCCTGGGGCTACATCGGCAGCTGTGTGCCCTTTGTGGTATGTCTGGCGCTGGTGCTGGGCAGCGGGGCCATCGGCATGAGCCAGATGACCGCCCTGACCATTGCACTGTTCATCACGGCGGCGTGGTGGCTGGTCACCACCCTGCCGCTGCTCCGGCGCTACCGGCAGGTCAACTATGTGGAGGTGGAGCAGCACGCCATCCGGCAGAGTTTTGTGCGCATCGGCCACACCCTGAAGCACCTCTATGAGGACAAGCAGGTGTTCTGGTTCCTGCTGGCGTTCTTCTGCTACATCGACGGTGTGTACACCATCATTGATATGGCCACGGCTTACGGCACGGCTCTGGGGCTGGACACCACCGGCCTGCTGCTGGCGCTGCTGGTCACCCAGATCGTGGCCTTTCCCTCGGCGCTGATCTTCGGCCGGCTGAGCGCAAAATACCCCTCCAGCCAGTTGATCCCGGTGTGCATCGCGGCCTATACCGGCATTGCGGTGTTTGCCTTCTTCCTCACCCAGCAGTGGCAGTTCTGGGTGCTGGCCGTGATGGTGGGGATGTTCCAGGGCGGTGTGCAGGCACTGAGCCGCAGCCACTTTGCCAAGATCATCCCGCAGGAAAAATCCGGCGAATACTTCGGCCTGTTCGACATCTGCGGCAAGGGTGCATCCTTCCTTGGCACCATGATCGTCAGCGTGGGCAGCCAGCTGACCGGCAGCGCCAACGTGGGTGTGGGCTCCATTGCCATCCTGTTTGTCATCGGCTTTGTGCTGTTCAGCATTTCCACCCGGACAGAAGAGACAAAGCAGGTCTGACCATTTTATGAAAAAACGAAGCCCGGAGCGTCCGCAGACGTTCCGGGCTTCGTTTTTTGTTCAGAGGAGCCGCTGTACAAAATGCTGTCGGGCGGAGGCGGTACGGGCAAAATTATCATGCAAAAAAATACATCCTTGAAAAAAGTGGAATTAACCTATTGACAAACTAGGTAGAACGGAATATAATGCAAACATCCAATCCACCAGTCTTGTAGGGAAATGAAACAAAGGTTCCCCGGCGGGTGGAGAGTATAGAGGGATGGAAAAGTTTTACCGGAAGGAGGGCACGAAGATGAAGCTGATCTGGAAAGAGCTGCTGCACGCGAATTATCGCTGTGGGCGAATGCGTACCCACCGGGCACCGGCATCGGATGTGTACTGTAAGTTGCCCTCGGCTGTGCGAATGTGCACCCGAATGTGACAGCAGCAGCTCCGGTAAACCACACTGCCCGGTGCGCCTTTGAAAACGCATCGGGATTTTTTGTACACAATAATAATACTTTTGGTATATTAAGAGAGGTAAATAACGATGTCTGAATATAAATTTGAGACCCTGCAGCTTCATGTCGGTCAGGAGCAGGCCGACCCCGCCACCGATGCCCGTGCGGTGCCCATCTACCAGACCACGTCTTATGCGTTCCGCAACAGCCAGCACGCCGCCGACCGCTTCGGTCTGGCCGATGCAGGCAATATCTACGGCCGTCTGACCAACTCCACGCAGGATGTGTTCGAAAAGCGCATCGCAGCGCTGGAGGGCGGCGTGGCAGCACTGGCTACCGCTTCCGGTGCAGCTGCCATCACCTACACCATTCAGGCGCTGGCACAGGCCGGTGACCACATCGTGGCACAAAAGACCATCTACGGCGG